>CAYMES010000017.1:0-26373 GCA_964389765.1 Candidatus Woesearchaeota archaeon | reverse complement strand
TATAAACTTTTTGGATTAATTTTGGAATGGTTAATTACGCTCGGAGATACTGTTAGAACATTTAATCTACAAAAACTTTATTCTTTAATTTTTCTTGCCTTTCTATTGCCTTCCATATTATATCAAAGGTATTAAGAGAATTTCTAAAGTAAACCTCCCCTTTTACATATTTCCAATCTTTATCTTTTGAAAAATTTTTCTTATCTATCTTTAATAAAACATCATCTGCACTTAGACATGAATTTTTTGCATTTCCTATCAATCCATATTTAGGAATATTTTTAAATCCAAAATTTCCATATTCTCGTTTTAACTTGTCCATCTTATCTAGATAATTTCCAAGTGCAATAACTTTTACCTCTACACCTCTTAACAATTTATCTTCTAATTTTTCTCCAAAAAGTTCAAGAAAACTATCTTGAGAATTTTCACTTATTATTTTTATTGATTTCCTACTTCTGTCAATTATAGCTTCTATCCATGCAAGAGCATTAAGATAATTTAATCCACTAAGTTCTGTTATTGTTTCTCCTCTTTCATTTCCAACATATGAATAATAAATAGAAGTGTATAAGCATTATTATGGTAAAAAACACACAAAAGATATAAATAACTTTAAGCAATATAAGAGAACTTGAATTAAACCATTCTTAGTTCATTAATTCCAAAATATTCCTGAAGAATATTTTTCATCTCATTAAGTCTTGTTTTGTTCCTTCCAATTAAAGAAGCTTTACTCTGCTTGCTTGCATTTATAATAACTTTATCTCCCTGAACATCAAGATTCTTAAACTTAACAGGGTGAACAATCGCAGATATAAAGTCTTCAATACTTTCTCTTCCTTGAGGAGAAGCAATAATTTTAACTTTTTTTCCAAGAATCTCACTTAATTTTTTAACATTTCTACCATTTTCACCTATTGCTTTTGACATCTTATTTTTAGGAACTACAAATATTAGATTATTGTTATAAGAAAAACAATGTTCAGCTCTCATATTTGTAACTTTCTTAAATAAATTAATATATCTTATTAAACGCATATCAAGTGTTCTGGCCATCTTATTTTGTTTTCGAAATTCTTTTTTTTAAATTTTTCTTTGTTTTCTTTTTCTTTGCTTTTTTCCCTGCTAAAGACCCTGTTACTTCTACTAACAATCCTGGCAATCCAGTTCCTACAGGAACTGGCTGATTAAGAATTATATTTTCAATAACAGAAGCTAATTCATCTTTTGAATTTTTAATTGTAGCTCCTACAAATTGCCTTATAGGTGTTTCAAAAGATGCTCTTGCAAGTATAGAAGATTTTTCTGATATTATTCCCATTCTTGTGACTCCTTTAACTTCTCCTGTTGAAGTCATAGTATCTGCAATTAAATACAGATGCCTTTTATCAATATCTAGTCCTTGAGAATCAATAACTTTCTCTATCTCTTTAACAATAGCTCCTCTTGCAGCTTCAATACCAAGAACTCTTGAAATCTCATGAAGGTCATTAGTAGTTGTTTTTTCATTACTAACTCCTTTTATCTTCATAACTTCTTTAAGATTTGAACCAGAAGTAAGTATTACATAATTTCTTCCTCTTTTAACAACCAATACCTGTTCAATTCCTTTAATTCCAGATATGATTGTATCTTTTAATTTTTCTTTAATCTTATAAATTTCTTTATAATCTTTTTTAGCCATATCAATAATAATGGTATTTCCTTTTAGATTATTTTTAAAATTCTTTTCTTTTAATCTCTGAGATATTGTTTTTGAAGTAATATGAGTTCTTTTTACAGCATCTTTATCAAGAGGAATCTCTATTTTTTTATCAGAAAAATTAACATCTATCTCAGTAACAAGATCTTTAACTTTAATCTCTTTGACTTTTTCAGCTATTGTCTTAGCTTGTTTTTCATTATTGTGTTCTGCATCAAGATAAACTTCCATTAATGGGGTTGATGGTTTTTTCCTAGCATCAAAAATCTCTATTAAACGAGGCAATCCTAAAGTAATCTGCATTTCTTGAACACCTGCAAAATGAAAAACATTTAAAGCCATCTGTGTAGAAGGTTCTCCAAATGATTGAGCAGTTAGGATTCCAACACTTTCTCCAGGAATAATTTTTTTATTCTTATGTAATTTAGTAATATCTTTTCCATCCTCTCCATATTCAAACTGAACTATTTTTCCACTTCCATCTCTTACTGTTTTATCATACTCTACTCTAATATCTTGTAAGGCATTTGCTAATCTTCTATATAAATATCCTGATTTAGGAGTTCTTAAAGCAGTATCCATTAATGCATCTCTTCCTGTTACAGCTCCAAAAAAGAATTCATGAGGCTGTAATCCTTTCATATAAGAACTATAAATAAATCCTCTTGCTAATGGAGAAAGATCATTTTCTTTAAAAAATGAAAGAGTTCTATTTGTATATCCAATATTGATTCTTTTTGCCCATAAAGACTGCTGTCCAACAGAACAAGCTATCTGAGTTATATTAAGAATATTTCCTCTTGCTCCTGATATAATCATTGTATTTACAGGGTTTTCAACTGGAAATTCTTTTTTAACAATATTTCCAATCTTTGTTCTAACTTCATTTAAAGCTTGAAGTATTTTAATTTCTCTGCTTTCTTCTTCACTTTTTCCAGGAATTAAATCTAAAGTACCCTTATAAAATGATTCAGCAATATTTTTTGATTTTTTTTCTGCTTCTTGAATTGCATTATTAGTTTCTTTTTTAACTTTTTCATTTACACTTAAATCTCTTAAAGATATAGTGAGGCCATTTTTAGTAAGATAAGAAGAACCTATTGCAAATACTTTTTTAATAGTTTCTAAAGTTGAATCTCTTCCAGCTATTCTATCAATTTCTTTAACAAGTAATCCATCTTCAACTCCAAATGTGCTTTTATCAACAATTCCTGATAAAAATTTCCCATCTTTAATACTTAGATAACCATTACTCTCGCAATTTTCTTTTTTACAATTTTTATAATGAGGACAGTCTTCTCCTAAACAAGATTTTGTCTTAGTTGAAAAAGTTACTTTAGGAAGAGTTTCAGAAAAAACTTCCAATCCATTAACTTCTTTTTTTGAAAATCCTATCTCTATACCATTAGAATACAATAATTGTTCAGCATCTTCTTTTGACAAGTTAGATTCACTTAACAAATAATTTCCAGTAATTGCATCTTGGATACATCCTAAAAGATTTGTATTATTTTTAACAGAAATTAAATTTCTTTTAACATCAAGCAGTGTTTTAGCCTCAGCTCTTGCTTCTTCTGTCTGAGGACCATGAACATTCATCTCATCCCCATCAAAATCAGCATTATATGGAAATGTAGCTGCTGGATGAAGTCTAAATGTCTTGTATGGAAGAACTCTTACAAAATGAGCCATTAAACTTGGTCTGTGAAGAGAAGGATGTCTGTTAAATAAAACAACATCTCCATCTTGAAGATGTCTTTCAACAAAATAACCTGGCTGAAGTTCTTCTATAATCTCTTCTCTTAATTCTTCTGTTATTCTTTTTCTTTTTCCATCAGGTCTTATTATATAATTTGCACCAGGATATGTCTTGCTTTTAACTAATTCTTTCATATTTTCTAAATTTAAGCTATTAACACATTCTCTAACAGTTATGATTTTAGCAATTTCAAAAGGAATACCTATCTCATTAATCTTTAAAAAAGGATCTGGAGATATTACTGTCCTACTACTAAAGTTTACTCTTTTTCCTGCTAAATTATGCCTTATTCTTCCTTCTTTTCCTTTTATTCTTTCAGTTATTGTTTTTAATGGCTGTCCACTTCTGTGTCTTGCTGGAGGTATTCTTGATATATTATTGTCAAAAAATGTTGTAATATGATATTGCAATAAATCCCATAAATCTTCTATAATAACTTCAGGAGCTCCTGCATTTAAATTCTCCCATAACCTTTGGTTAGCTCTTATAATATCTGATAATTTATGAGTTAAATCATCTTCACTTCTTTCACCACTTTCTAAAGTTATACTAGGTCTAACTGTAACTGGAGGAACTAATAATAGATTTAAAACTGCCCATTCTGGTTTTGCTGTTTGAGCATTAACTCCTACATATTTTAGCTCTTCATCTGGAATTTTAGTAAGTCTATCCCTAATTTCTATAGGAAAGATTCTTTTTTTACCAACATAAAAAGTTGTAGGTTTATCTAATTTGATTTTATCTTGTTTAGCTTGACAATGAGGACATTTCTTAATATTTTTACTTTTTTTAATCCTTTTTTTTATATTGTATTTTTTAATATCTTCTTCAGATAAAAGAATCTTTCCACATTCTTGACAAAAAGAAGTTAAAAACATATGAACTAATCTAACATATTTGACATGTAATACTGGACGAGCTAACTCTATAGAACCTGGATGTCCAAGACATTCTTTTAATCTTCCCCCACAAGTTCTACATCTGACTCCAGGATCAATAGCTCCTAACCTTAAATCCATGAGTCCTCCATCAACAGGATATCCATCAACATCATATAGTTCTGGAGTTACAATTTTAGCTGCTGATACTTTTTTAATTTTTTCAGGAGACAGCAGACTAAAACTAATTCCTTTAACTTGTTTTCTAACTATATTGTTTACCATTTTATTCATATTTATTTTTTAAATTAAAGTGAGATTGAATATGCAATCCTTGAAGTTCTTCAACAAGTAATTTAAAAGCATAAGAAATTTCTACAGGATCTATTTCTTCACTTTTACAAACAGGACATTTAACTTTATTACGTATCATATCATTAATTGCCATAGAACCACACTTCTTACATATATGAATAACAACCTTATCAGAATCATATCTTTCTTTTAATAATAAAGAAGAACCATGAGCAACTAATGCTTGTTGTTCCATTTCTCCTAATCTTAATGCCCCTCCTATTGCTCTTCCTTCTATTGGTTGCCTAGTTAAAAGAGTAACTTTACCACCTGCTCTAGCATGCATCTTATTTGAAACCATATATTTTAATTTAAGATAATACATATTTCCAATAAAAATCTTAGCTTTTAACATCTTTCCTGTAACCCCGTTATATAAAGTCTCTTTTCCATCATATCTAAATCCTAAATTTCTTAGCTGTTTTTCTAGTTTCTCCATATTTTCACCAGAAAAAGAAGTTCCGTCAACTGTTCTTCCATTTAAAGAACCTACTTTTCCTGCAAGGAGTTCTAGTAAATATCCTACTGTCATTCTACTTGGAATACCATGAGGATTAAATATAATATCTGGTTTAACTCCTCTTGCTGTAAAAGGCATATCATTTTCTGGGATTAGAGAACTTATAATTCCTTTCTGTCCATGAGATGTTGAAAATTTATCTCCTAATTCAGGAATTCTCTGATCTCTTGTTCTAACTTGCACAACTTTATTACCTTCTGATCCAGCTGTAACAAAAACAGAGTCAATAATCCCTTGTTCTTCTTGTCTTATAACAGAACTTGATTCTTTTTTAGACTTAATTGTAATTTCTCTTGCTTCAGATAAGAATTTAGGAGGAGAAACTTTTCCAGTAACTACTTCTCCCTCATTTAATTTAGCTTCTGGATAAACAATCCCATCATTTTCTAGAAAACGATAGCTTGTTTCTGTCCTATATCCTGAAACATCTTTTTCAGGAACCCCTATTTCATCTCTTAATCCTCCAGCATAACGTAATTCTGTAGTTGAATAAGGTCTGAAATATGTACTTCTGGCAAGCCCTCTTTCAACACTTGCTTTATTTAATATTAAAGCATCTTCAGTATTATATCCTTCATAAGTCATTACAGCAACAATCATATTTTGTCCAGCTGGATGAAAATTTAAAGGGTCATATAAAAAACTTTTAACAAGAGGTTGTTGAGGATAATGCAATATAGAAACATCAGTATCTACCCTGCATAAATAATTTGCAGCATATAATCCTAAAGCTTGTTTCTGAGTTTTGCTTCCTCTGTTTAATCTTGAACTCTGATCATGATTTCCATAAGGTACAAGAGCTGTAACAAATCCTAAAAAATCAGTTGGATCTATTTCCAGATGAGTGTGTTCTAGAGTAATATCTTCTGGATAAAGAGCAACTAAAGCATTTTCTTCTTCTGCTGCATCAAGATATTCAATAATTCCTTGTTTAATTAAATCATCCCATTTCATACTTCCTTGTTTTAAAGAATTAATCTGTTCTTGTTTTAATCTTGATTCACCATCATCTAATATTATTAAAGGCCTTAATACTCTTCCTATTTCTGTAGATATAAATACAATATCAAGATGTCTATCATATCTTATGCTCATTTCTATCGGAAGTTCTCCTTGCCTTCTTTTTTCTCTTAGTTGTTTAACAAAACCTTCATAATCTTCTACATAACCTATAAACCTACCATTATAAAAAACATCACTTTTTCCAAATTCATTATTCATTCCAAGTTCTCCTAATAATGGAAGGAATTTTTCTTCTTCTAAATTTGTTCTTGTAGAAATTTTTGTTAAAATAGCAAGATTTTTTCTTAAACCAATTTCTGTTCCTTCAGGAGTTTCAATAGGACAGAATCTTCCATAATGGGTAGGGTGAAGGGTTCTTGCTAAAAAATTTTCTTGAGTTCCAGGCAAGGTACTTGAAACTCTTTGTAGTTGAGATAATATTGAAAGATAATTTGTTTTATCCATATTTTGAGTTACCCCTGTTCTTTCTCCAATCCAATTACCAGTTGCAATAGCAGATTCTACTCTTCTTGAAAATAAAGTAGATTTAGCTATGGTTTTTATAGAATATATTTTTCTTCTTCTGGAGATCTTTCTTAAACTATGTTGTATATCTCTTACAAGAATATTTAAATTAACCCTGAATAAATCAGATAATAAATCTCCACTTAATCTAACTCTCTTATTTGCATAATGATCTTTATCAGTTAATACTTTTGAATTTTCTTTAGCTATTAAAAATTGTTTTATAAATTTACATAAAGATAAAGCTTTTTCCATTTTATTTTCTTTTTCTGTTCCAATATGAGGCAGTAGGTAAGAATTTAATCTTTGTTCTACTCTATCTAAAATTTCTTTTTTTGTTCCTTGAAGATTAGTTAGTTCTGCAATTTTAAGCATAGCATCTTCACTAGTATGTATGTCAGCAAATTCATATAAATTAACTATAACAGAATCAGTTTCTTTAGAAATATATTTAGAAATATCAGATTCTTTTTCTAATCCTAAAGCTTTCAATATGATAATAGCAGGAATATTCCTAAATCTACTAAAAGTACATTCAAGGATTCCCTCTTTTGTTTCTGAAATATACATTGGAATTCTGTAAGAGCCTCTCTGAGAAAAAATCCTTAACATTAAAGTGCCTTTAGATACTTCTATAAATGGTTGATTAGCTGCTAGATCTTCAGTCATAACCATTACTCTTTCATTTCCATTTATTATAAAATATCCTCCTGGATCAAGAGGATCCATATGGTTTTCTTCTAATTGTTCTTTTGTCATGTCACTTGTATTACAGACTTTACTTTTTACAATAACTGGAATTCTTCCTATTTCCACATCTTTGGTTTCTAATTGTCCTTCTTGTTTTATTGTAATTTCTAAAAATACAGGAGCAGAATAAGTAAGATTTCTTAATCTTGCTTCTGCAGGAGTAATTTTCTTTTGACTTCCATCAGCTTCTATTACATTTGGTTCTCCCATAGATATTTTTCCTAATTTCACTTCAATTTCTTCATCATTTTCAACTCTTTCATTAAGTTCTCCAACTATTTCCTGCATTCTTTCTTCTATAAAATTATTAAAAGAAATAATATTACTTTCAACTAAGCTATGTTCTTTTAGATAAGTTTTAACAAGGATATGTTTTTCTTTATCTTGTTTTTCTGTTGATTGTTTAGGTATGGGATTTTTATTTTCCATATTTTTATTTTCCATTTTAAATTTTTATGCAACTATGACTCTATAATATTCTTCTGAATCTTCTTTATTTTTTCTTTCTATTTTAATTATATCTCCAGCTTTACATCCTTCAGGAAGTGCAGGATCTTTTACTTTTATTTTTGGTAACTGAGCTAAAGAAATGTTATATTTTCCTAGTAATTTAGAAACTTCTTCTGGTTTGAGTTTAGAATGTTTTGGCTGAAGTTCATGCATTTTTATAGAAATTTATCCTGGCTCTTAATTTGGAATATTTAGATAATTTAATTTATTTAATTTAAGTTGCATATTTACCTCTTGAAGATAATTTTAACTTTAACAACTTAACAATACTAAATTTAAGAAACAGAGGGTTTTTAAACTTTTCGGGAAAAAGTCTAATTTAAGAAAATATAAGAAATAAAATATATATTCCCAAAATCTATAAATCTACTCTTTTTTCTTAAAAATACAACATAAATTGCTAATATGGCACAACTTCCTGCTACACATGCTTGAGCTAATCCAATAAGGTGATTTCCAAGATATAGGTTGTCAGCAGCTTGTCTTGCTTCTCCACATACTTGTTCTGTTATTTCAGGAGCTCTTGATAAATGTTCTTGGAATGGTAGATGTTTAATACTCTGCTAATCCACTATCAATTCCATCAACTGCTAATCTTAATTTTGACATTTTTTATTCTCCTTTATCTGTTGAACTTACTTTATCTTGTAATAAATCCATAGCTTTACAATAAGAATCATCTATATTTCCAAGTATTGTAAAGTAGTCTTCAACTTTTTGTCCTATTAAAATTTTTGGTTCAGCTATTAAACCACTATATCTTGAAGTATATGATTCTGCTTTTATAGCAATCAAATAATTTAAATCTCCTTTTTGTAATTTAATTTCTCCAGATTTTTTCTGCCATTCAACCTCTTGAAATTTTCCTAAATCACTACCGCTCCAATCCTGATATTCATATCTTGCTTCTAAATGCTTATTATTTTGAACAGGAATTACCATCTCTCCATCTAAAACATTCCAACATGTAATATCTCTACTTATTATCCCTATTTTTAATTCTAAATTAACTTTATAATGTTTTGGAGGAGGAATAAGTCTATGTGTTAAATATCTTACTCCATCATCTTCAAATTTAGTTTCTTTAGCAATTAAGATTTCTTTACCTTCTTGACTATTTATCTTTTCTTCTAAATTTTTAAGCACTTGCTGATATTTTGGAGAAATACTTGAACAATGCAAGATTACAAAATCTTGTATTAGATTACCTGATTTTGCACCTTTTTTTATTTTTTCTTGTAAATTTCTTATCTTTTCTTCTGCTTGTTCTTTAGCTTGTTCTGCTGTTTTATAAAGATCTCTTATTTCCATAATATCTTTATCTGAAATAGCCATATAACTTCTTAAGAATTTTAGTATTTAAAGATTTATTTTTTCTAAAATATCTTTTATTTTAATTACTAATCCTGGAAAAATATGGCTCCGAGGGGACTTGAACCCCCGACACCTGGGTTAAAAGCCCAGTGCTCTAGCCAACTGAGCTACGGAGCCATGCATATCTGAGTAAATTTGCATTTTTAAATATATTGTTAAAAGGTTTTGTATAACTAAAGTTGAGATTTATTAGTTGATTTAGAATGTTATTAATCTACAAATTTTAAGTTATATCTACATAATATTATCCATATTTCAATTTCCCTATCACCAATATAGTGGAAAAATTATTAAATAAAATTAAAAAACAGCTACTTGGGAATTAAGTCATCAATATGATCATTAAATAAAATCTGACAAGTTCTTATAGTGGGAAAATCTTTTCTCCATTTTTCAACAGGAAATATACTATCTAATTCTTGTTTTATTTCTGAAGATTTTCCTAGTTTTGCATAATTTTCAACTGCTTTATAAACTTCTTGTCTTGGAGTATATGGAGTAAAAATAGATTCTTCAAATCTTTTTCTTTGATTTGCAAATTGTCCATCAAAAAGTTCAAATTCATTTTCAATTATAACTTCTCCTTCTTTTAAATCTGATATTTTTAAGTCACCTGATTTTGATTTACTAAATTTGTTCAGAGATAAAAATAACCTTACATAATTATCAAAAGTTCTATCTTTTATATATTGTTACTGGAATTTCCTTTTTATGTTTCATAAAAATTTAAACATCAATCTATTTATTTTAAATAAGAAGATATCTTCTCTTCAAGTTCTTCAGGAGCAAGACTTCCTACAATTCTGCCAGCTTCTTTCCCATTTTTAAAAATAACCAAACATGGAATAGACATTATATTAAATTTAGAAGCAATTTCTTTATTATCATCTATATTAATTTTTGCAAATTTAATTTCTTTAAATTTACCAGCCATCTCCTCAATAATAGGAGACATTATTAAACAAGGCATGCAGTTATGTTGGATTATACCATTTGCAACAAACATCTTTGTTTTATTATCAAGAGAAATAGAAATAAAAGGATATTGTTTTTCTTCTTCTACTTCTATTTTTTTAACTTTATCATAAGCAATTTTTTCTTTTATATATTTTTTTAGCCAATCTTTATAACTTACCTGATCACATGAATTTCCAGCTTTTCTTGCTTTTAACCAATTATATACAACCGAGAGATTAATATCTAAAATCTTACTAATTTCTTTTGGTGTTAATTTACTTTTCATTAACATAGCTTTTTTTCTTTTTTCTTTTCTTTCATTTAATGTTGCTATCCTTTCTTTTAAATATTCTCTTGCTAAAGAGGATATTAATTTTTTATTATTAGAATATTTAAAACCAATTGAAGCATAAGAATAAGCAGATTTTAAATCTGTATTTAAGTAAATTTTTAATAGAAGAGAATCTTTTTTATCTTTTCTTTTATATCTTTCTTCTTTTTTAATTTCAATTTTTCTTATTCCGACACCAAATTTTTTTAATAAATTAGAGATTTCTTTAGAGAATTTTTTTATAGAATTTTTTATATTAGAATAAAAGTGAAATTCTATAGGATTTATAAAAGCTTTATTATATGATTCCCTTTTTGATTTATTTATAGTTCTTATTTCTATTTTAGGACCGTCTCCTCCTAAAAACCCTTGTAAAAAAGATTTTTGTATTTCTTTAGGACCTTTTAATATCCATCTAGGAGTTTTTAATCCTTTGACAAATTTTTTTCCAATAACTCCTCCTAAAGTTGCAAATAAAAGAAATAAAGAAGTTTTGGATATTCTAATCCTACTAATATTTTGTGTAAATCCTCTGTTATTAATTTTTCCTTTAATTTCTTGCTCTCTAACCTTTCCTTTATATCCAAGCAATTCTAGATCTTTTAAAACTTCTGACAAGTCTTTTTTATTAACAAAAAATTCTACACTTCTTAAATTATTTTTTTGCATAGACAAAGAACCATCTGCCAATAATAACCCTAACAAACTTGCTAAAATATGGGCTTTTTCATCATCATATTTTATCTCCAACAAACCTTTTTGTCCCAATTCCTCTATATATCTTTCTTTATTTAATCCTAATTTTATAGCTGTTTTAATTATATTTTCTTTTGTTAAAAAAAATCTCCCATGTTTTTTTATTTCAGGATATTCAGAAAATAAATAAGTAGCTATCAGGTCTCTTTTAGTTAGTTGGTCTGCTCTTACAAATCCTTTTTTTGTCAGGAGAAGATGTTCAGGAGTAGAAATTATCTCTCTTCCTCTGTAAGTTATTATTTTAATTCTTTTATTAGAAATAACTTTATGAGTAGATTTAACTTTAGCATAAGTTTTATTAAAATTTTTATCAAAAGAAAGAACTTTTGAACCTTTTTTTATTTCTTCTATATTCTTTATTCCAGGATTAAAAATCAGTTTTGACTTTGGGTCTAAACACCATTCAGCATAAAAATCAACTATTGCAATTCCTTTAGAATTATTAATGGTTTCTTCAAATTCTCTGCTGGATATTTCCACAGCCTTATCATTATTTGCTGCCATTTTCTTACTCCATAGTTATTATGCATTAATGAATTCCAATTACATTCTTTTTATAAACCTTTCTATAAAAAAATTATTTTGAATATTTTATTTTTCCATTAACTAATCCATATCTTCTTAACTTTATTTCCTGATTTTGTTTTTCAATTATTGTAGATATTGTTTTTTCTTCTCCATCTTGTTTAATTTTAAATTCTAAAACTGATTCATATTTTCCATCTTTATCTATATCTTCATTATAAAGAATTGATGATCTCTGCATTTCATATTTTGATGGTTTTTTCCCAAAATAAAAAGCATTAGGAGCAAGATTTCTTTTTATTTCTTGTTCTTGGGTTTTATGCTCTAAATATAAATTAGTACAAAACCCTCCAAATGCTACAATACTTGCTCCAACTAATCCAAGAAGTATTTTTGTTCCTGAAGTTTTATTCTCTGTATCTTCTTTTTCATCTCTTTTATTATTTTTCATTTTCAAATAAATTTCTTTGTGTTTATAAATAAGAGTATTATTTAAAATTTATATTTAAGAACATAAATTCTTTAAAAATATTATTCCATATATTTATTGATAAAAATGAGTGAAAAAAGAAAAAGACCAGATTGGGATGAATTTTTTATGTTTAAAGCATTATGGGCAGCTACTCGTTCTTCTTGCAATTATTTACAGACAGGAGCAGTAATAGTTAAAGACAAAAGAATAATAGCCACTGGATATAATGGAGCACCTCCAGGTATAGAAAATTGTCTGGAAAGAGGATGTAGAAAAGATGAACAAGGAGTAGAATTTAATGATAAAGGAAAGGCAGTTTGTAGAGGAGTTCATGCAGAAATAAATGCTATGAATCAGATAGCAAGACAAGACTTGATAGATACAAAAATCTATACTTTATACTTTCCATGTTCTAGTTGTGCAAAAGCAATTGCTGGAAATGGTTTAAAGGAAGTGATTTATTCAGAAGTTTATCAAGAACCAGATTCTCTTACAACAGAAATATTTACAGAATCCGGAGTAAAATTAAGAAAATTTCATTTAAATATAGAAAAAAATTTTCAAATGATTAGAAAAATAGCTAAAAAAATAAACTATCAACAGAAAAGAGAAAATGAAAAAATATAGATTTTTTCCACAACAAAAAAATATGTGTTTAGCTGTATGTATGCAGAGTATTTTACATTTTAGAAATCTAGAATATGAAACTCAGGAAGAAATATCAGAAAAATTTGATGTAGGAGAAAAAGGAGTTGACCTTGATCAAGAACTTTTGAATCAGTTTCTCCAATCTTATTCTCTTAAATCTAGATTTGAAAATCCTTTTGAAACAATACTTGAACCAGATTATCTTGTTAAGGCTGTTACAAAATCCAAAAATCCTGACAATATTGATGTTTTATTATTTTATGATTATGCAAAATTGCATGATATTGAAGAAGATCAAGCAGGACATTTTTCTCTTTTATCTGATTTTAAGGAAATAGAAGATAAAGTATATGTTCATGATAATCTAACAGGAAAAATACAAGAATATTCTCTTCCAGATTTAATTAATTCAATGTCCACTTTTAAAAATTCAGGATTTTATTATATTGGTGCACAAGAAGATCTAGAAACATTAGATGTTTTAATTTGAAAGATGTTTTATCCTTTTTCTTTATTAGTCATGTCAATTGTCTGTTTATATTCTTTTTCTATTTCTTCCATATAAATATCATGCATATTTGATCCTGGCTCAACTATTCTATCTTTGATAGGTTTTCCTTCTGCTATATCTATTATCATCTGAAGATATCTTCCAGCATCTCCTCCTTGTTGTCTTGGATCAAGATAATGTCCATAAACATGTAAAGAATCATTTATATCAACATATCTTCCTAAATAAACAGGAATTTCTAAAGAATCTTGTAATTTTTTTCTTATTGGCTCAAACATTCCTTTAATAAGTCCTCTTATATTTTGAGGAACTGCTTTTGGATGATCTCTTGAACGCCAATGTCCATTTATATTTAACATATAACCATTTTTAAAAGGAGCTAATCTAAACCATAATCTTTGTAAACAAGGAGAATGATAATCTTCCCAAACAGCTTTTTTTCCATTTTTATCTTTAATAATTCCATCATTATGATCCCATCTTGGATCCCATGTTGTAGCTTGTCCACTCTTACTTAAAGATTCTTCTGAAAGTTTTGTAACAACTGAATCAATCTGATTTATTGTTTGTGGTTCAGCATTAATATCAATAAAAGGATAAGAAGTTAGCCTTTGATGATAAGTATAATTCCATCTTTTATCATCTTTAATTTCATCAAATTTTCCTTTTTTTAACATATCCACTACAATATCAGGAGAAATCATCCAATGATCATGGATTCCTTCTATTTCAGCTCTATAACTTCCAAAACCCATCCATCCTCCTAAAAATCCTTTATGGAATTTAGGTTCTCCTTCTGGTTCTTCAATATGCATCATAACTGTTCCTTCTAAACTTGGAAAACTCTTATATTCTCCTTTATATTCTTCTCCTGTTTCAGTAGGATCATATCCAGTATGAACATCTAAACCAATACCCACCAAAGCCATATTAGTATCTTCCCAAACTTCAGGAAGAGTTCTTCTGACAACATGAATTGAAGGAGGTCTTCCTTTTTTTGGATTAGAAAAAGAAATATCTCCTTTTTCTCTAAGATTATAAACATAATCTCTTGCTTTCCCCCTTACTTTTTCAAAAATTTCTTTAGGACCTTCTTTTTCTAACATCTCATTTACTTTCATATCTAATCATACAGATTTTTCTTTAAAAATATAATTATCTTTTGAAATAATAATTAGAAGATATAAGTTAAAATAAAAAAATTATAAATTGGCACAAATAGAACTTATACTTTTATGAGGTATTTTAGGAAATCGTGAAGCATTGAATTGTCTATTTGCTTGTTCTAAAGATTCTAAAGTATAATAATCTCTTCCATCTTTTCCAATATATGGATTTTCCATTTTTCGAGTATCTGATAATGTACTTATTTGTTGAGTCCTATTTTTTATTGGACAAATCCCATATCGTAAAATAAACCCAAACAAATGCCTATTTCCTTCTGACTCTCTATTTTCAGATAAGATTTTGTTAAGATTTTTTATCATTTCTTGCTGTTTTGCCATTTTAATAACTCCTAATTTACCTTTTAAACTTTGTTAAGCTTAAAGTAAGTTAGGTAACAAACCTGCTATTTTTATTGGAACATCATCTTCAGGTCCTATTTGGTCAAGGATTTTTCCTAGATTTTTTTTAGCAGGAATCCCCTGAGCTTCTCCTTGTTCAACTGCTAAGCTTATTAAATCTACATACTGCTGCACTTCAGAATCATCAAAAGGACTAACTTCATTTAAAAGGTCTCTCATCCTTTTTACTGGAGATATATTTTCATAATCTCCTCTTTCTACTTTTGTAAAATAATTTTCCATCTTAATAATACCAATTATTTAGACATTTATAAACCTTTTGATTTCGTTACCACTTGATAATAAATAATACAAAAGTTTATAAACTATTTAATTATTTGCATAATATGCCAAGACAAAAAACAATTATTGAATGTGATTGTGGAGGACAATTAGAACAAATAGCAAATACTAAAGAAGGTACACTCTTTAGAGTAGGACATAGTAATGAGACAACTTTTTTTTATTTTTGCAATGCTTGTGAAGGATTATTTAAAGAAATTAAAACAAGAATATTTGGAACTCCTAATACAGAGAGTTCTTATGGAATAAAACCTTATAATGGACAACTAACTAAAGAACAAATAAAAGAGCATATCCCAAGTTATATAGGTGTATTTATTAATTCCCATGAACAAGAAATTCTAGAAAAAGCAAAACAAGAACAACAATAAAATCAAAAAATAAAAACATTAAATGCTTTTAATTAATCTTTGTTTTTATCTAATCCTGTTGAACCAAAACCTTTACTACCTCTTTCACTTTCACTAAGCTCTTCTGCTTCCTCAACATATGCTTTTTCATATTTAGCAAGAATTAACTGAGCTATTTTTTTTCCTTTTTCTACTCTATAGTTTTTATCAGAAAGATTTAAAACTAAAATTTTTAATTCCCCCCTATATCCAGAATCAAGAGTTCCAGGAGTGTTGGGAAGAGTTAAACCATGCTTTAGTGCAAGACCAGATTTAGGTCTTACTTGAATTTCATAACCAAGAGGAATTTCAAATGCTAGTCCAGTAGATATAAGTTCCCTCTTGCCAGCTTTAATAATTTTATCTTCTGCAGAATAAACATCCATACCAGCATCTCCTTCATGTTCATAATGTGGCAAGATTGCATCTTTATTCAATTTTTTAACCTTAATCTTTATTTTTTTCATTATAACTTTTTTGAAGTTGTTTTTCAATTCATTAGAGCAAAAATGCTTTGTTTTTAAACTAATGGAGATTAACTTTATTAAATTTAATTTGTTAAGATAATTATCAATACCAAATCTGTTAATTATCTCCTCTTTTTCATTTTCTCTTTTCCATATATAGATACTTCACTTTTTAATGCGAGAGTTATTTTCATCTTAATTATTTTTTTGTGTATTTTCCTTCTATTATTATATTATTTATTGTATTAAAAAATCTTGTTATCTAATATTTTTAACTTTTTAGTTCAAATCAAAGTTAAATCAAACCTCTCAAATCTGCTCCTCTTTTTTACCATTAGTAGAAACTCTTCCTCCTTGCCATTGTCCCCTATATCCAGACATATTTTCAGAAGTTTTAAAAAATAAAATATGCACAATCCTTGCTCCCAATTCCAGTCTAAAATCACAATTACCAAGATTAGCCATTCCAAATGTAAGTTCTCCAGAATAACCAGGATTAGCAGTAGCTGTAAATAATCCAATACCACATCTCTGAAGAGTAGAACGAGGACGAAAAATAGCAGCAACATCTTCTGGAAGATTAACCTTCTCCAGAGTTTTAACTAAAACATAATCTCCTGGTTTTAAAATTATTTCTTTATCTTGTCCATGTTTAGCAACTGATACTGCTTTTGGAGTATGCCTTTCTTTTTCTCCTAAAAATGCTCCACAAGATTCAATTTTAAAAACTTCTCCTACTCTTAAATCAAAACCACTTCCTTCTGGATTTTCCAACTCTCTTTTAGATAAATTTTCAACTAATTTCTTATCTTGCACTAATTTTAAAAGTTCTTTTGTACCTATCATCTTTTATCTTATTTCTATTTTAAAGTTTATTAATTTATTTATCTTGTTTTTCTGCTATTTTAATTTTATGTTTATTTAAATAACCATATCCTGTTAATCAACGAATATCTGATTTAAAATAACTTCCGATAATCTCCTTAGCTTGTTCTAATTTTTCATCAGAAGTATTTGGAAATTTTTCATAATCTGAATTTCTTAATTCTCCTTTTATTGAATGAAATTCTTGCACATACCATCTAATATCTGAATCTTGAACAACACTATAAATCCATTTCGCCATATCTTCAATTTCTTTTGAATTAAGAAAAGCATAATCTTTATCTTTTTTTTGTTTTTCTAAAACTTCTTCAACACTCTCACTATTTCTTACAAAAGGATATAAAGTAGTTCTAAATTCATAACCTATGTTTTCTTGTTGTTTATTTTTCTCAAGTATTTTTATAGTATCTTCTAATAATTCTAAATTAACATCTTTACCAGCAGCAGCATTATAAAGCTGTTTTGGAGCTTTTATATCAAGAGCAACATAATCTATTAAATTCTTGTCAATTAATTGTTCAACAGCTCTAGGATTAAAACCATTTGTATCTAATTTTATATCTACTTTTTTCCCTCTATAATCTAAGTTCAGATTTTTAACCTTTTCAAGAAACAAGGCTAATTCCCCTAAATCTTCACTAGTAGGTTCTCCTCCTAAAAGCACCAATCCATCTAACCAACCATCTTGTTTTTCAAAATCTCCAATAATCTCTCCTTGACTTATATTTTCACTATCTCCATTTAATATTGATTTAGCATAACAAGAAGGACAATTTAAATTACATCTTGGAAAAAATATCACTTCTGACATTTTTCCTGGATAATCTATCATACTACTTTGTATTTTTTTAGCTATTTTCATCTAAATATTTATAATTTAAAACATATAAAAAAAATAAAAAAATAAAAAAATTAAATTCTACATTTATCTCCTACACATGCTTCTTCTTGCTCAGAATCTTCTGAATCAATACAAGAATAAACAGCTTCCTTAATTTCCTGAGTTTTTGGAAGTTGTGCTGGTTTTCCACTTTCATATTTTGTTCCTTTTGAATAAACTAATTCTTTATTATTGGTTACTGCTACATATGGAATTTCTGTCTGAGAACCTCCAACATGTGTTAAAAAGGATAATTCTTGTGGATCTATATTTCCATCTTTATCTACAACTTCGTGATAAACTAGCTTTACTTTGTTATCTAAACCTTGTTTTTTCAAAAATCCATCATAGATTCTTTTTTTTGCTGCGTCACACATATTGCATCCATACTTTCCAATAACATGTGCTTCTGTTTCTTGTCCTCCATATTCTAATCTAAAATCTCCTTGTCCTGTAAATGCATAATTTCCTTTTTGCCTATCCATAAGTTCTCCTAACTTACTAACATTCCATCCATTTATTCTGGAGTTATATCCAACAACTCTTGTTATTCCTGTTGTATCTTCACTTTCACATTTTGGACACACAGGTGTTTCTATCTTACCTTCTTCTGTTTCATTTAACACATTAGCCATTTTCACCTCCTTTTTTAGCATTTAATTTAAATCCTGGCGAAACATTACCACATGAATTACAATAAGTAAATTCTGGAGATATAGTTAATTGAGCTGCTTGACTTTCTTTAAAACTTTTTTCTACTAAATTATATATAGATTCAGCAGGAGGTTTTTTTTCTCCAACAAAACCATGGATTATTGCTCCTGATTCAATTAATGGATGAAACATGCTCTGATATCTTATTCTTTCAATTAAAGAAAGTTCTGCATCTGCTCTAAAATGTACTGAATTTGTATAATACATTGTATCATATTCTAAAGAACCTTTAACAACTTCTTTTGCTTGTTCAGGAAAAGAAGCTATATCTGTAGCTGCTAATCTTCTGGTAGTAGATTCTGCAGGAGATTCTTCTAAACTTAATTTTAATCCAGATTCTTTTGCAAGCTCTTCTTTTTTAGAATACATCCATGAAATAAAATTCTTACCTAAAGAAAAAGTTTCTCCAGATTCATGAAGCTCTTTTCCAGTCAAATATTGTACAGCTTCATTTAACCCTATTAATCCTATAATATAAGTTGATTTATTTAAATCTATATATTTCATACCATCATGTGAAGGTTTCTGAGTCTGGTATTGTGGCCCTCCTTTTTGTCCGCATTTTTCTATAAATTCTTTTTTTTGTTGATGAGCTTTAACAACTAATCCCATAACTTCACCAACTTCCTTTTTAAATTCCTCAATATTTCCTTTGCCTGCTCTATAAGCAGCTTGAGGAAGATTCATAGTAACATTTTGAAAACCACAAAACCTTAGACTTTCAGGATGTTTTAACATATAGTCATCTTCAATAGTTGTTCTTAATCTACAACAAGCAGAAAGAGTAGTAGCTTCTCTATCAAAAATAAAATAAGGAGAACCATTTTCACTTGCTATTTCGCAAGCATATCTTAATAATTCATTTTGTTTTTCATCTGTAAAACTTTCATCATTTATATGAAAATCACATTTAGGGAAAGCAAAAGGAAGTCCTCTTTTATCTCCTTGTGTCCAGACATTTAACATTGCTTTTCCAAATCTCCTTGCTGTTTCTTCATAATATTTATTTTTATCAACATCTTCATCTTCTGCAAGATTTTCAAAATTTCTTTCAATAACTTTCTTTCCTCCTCTAATCTTGACAGTTTCATTCATAACTCTCTTTTCATTATTCCATAGCTCACTAACTTCCATACCTTGTTCATCTTTGACTTTTTCTTCTAAAGCAGTTAGTTCTCCTGTTTTAAGATTTCTTAAATGATATTTTCCTCCTGGTCCAATAGCAGGATTTTCTTTTAAATAATCAGGAATTCCAGTATAAACATTAAAATCTAGAAATAAAGTCTGTCCTCCACGAGAAAAAGCCATTTGACTTCCAGAAAATATAAGATATTGTGCAGCTTGTTCTAAAAAATCATCAGTTTTTTTCTCTACATCTTCTTGTTTTTTAATCTCTTGAAACTTTTCATTCATATATTTTTTAAATTTCTTTATATGCTCTTCTGCATTTGGATTTTGTTTTATTAAATTTTCTAATCCTTGATCTGTTTCTTGTTCAACTTCTTTTAAAAATTCTTCTTCTTTAATTATCTCATTAATATCATTTTGAAGAAGAGGAGCATAAGCTATATTCATATAAGCTACACCTAAAGCTCCTGCATAATATGCTTGCATTGATGCAAGAAAAGTATTAAGATGTCCTGTTAAAGTATGTGCATGTTTTGCAGGAACAGAACTTGATTCAAGATTTTCTAATTCTAATCCATATTTTTTTAAATAATCAAGAGAATGTGAAGAACAATAAACCCTAACTATATAACCTAAATCATGTAAATGCATCTTCCCTTGAAGATGCGCTCTTGCAACATCTGAAGAAAATACTTCATTTAAAGCATATTCTTTTAAAGTATATTCTGCAATTGCAAGATTAACAGCTTCTGGATTATTAGCAGTAACATTAGCATTTTCCAAACTTCTTTGGAAGATCATCTGATTAATATCTTCTTTAGGAATAGTTATTGGTTTATTTTTTTCAACAATTTCTTCAAGTCCTCTTTCTTTTAACTCCTCATTTACAAAAACTCTAATCATATTTGTGGTTACTGGTTTTCCATCTTCATATAATTTTGAACATTGTTCATGTACATCTTTTGCAACACTCCAAGCTACTGGCCTGTCTAGTTCTGCTACATCTACTAACCACCTGACAATCCTTTTTCTGTCAAAACCTTCTTCTGTATCTTGTGAAGTAGAATCAACAAGAAGCAATTTATCAGTTGTATTTCTTGTATCTTCTGTTTTTCCTTTAACAGTTATTTCTTTTTCCCTTCTTTTTTCCCTATCTTGAGCATATTCTTTATAAGCATTTGCATAATTTTGATATCCTAATTCTTCAAAAGCTTCTGGAACTAATTTATCAAAATCCTTTACAGAAGGAACATTTGTTCCAGTTGATTGAAATATTCCAGAGCTATCTCTTGAGCTAAGAAGTTTTTCCATTACAATAGGAAGAATTTGTTCAGCAGCTTGGTAATTTTCATTTCCACCATTAACAGCTTCTATTGTTTTTTCAGCAGCATTTTTAACTTTATGTATACTAAAATTTACAAACCTCTCTCCATCTCTTTTAGCAACTATTGGAACCTGGTTTACCATTTCATCTAAAGAATCTTTTTTTTCATCTAGCTCAGTCATTTTATCTCCTTTAATTCTTTTTTAAAATCTTTAATATCTTTAAAATCTCTATAAACAGAAGCAAATCTAATATATGCAATTTTATCAAGTTTTTTTAATTTTTTAATAACAATCTCACCTATTTCTTTACTTTTTACTTCTTTTCCTTTTACCTTGCTTTGAAGTTTTCTTTCAATTTCATTTATTGTTTCATCTATCTTATCTGTAGCTATTGGTCTTTTTTCACATGCTTTTGTTATTCCTTGTTTTAATTTTTCTCTTGAAAAAGGTTCCCTTGTTTTATCTTTTTTAATAATTATAAAATTAGGTTCCTCAACTCTTTCATATGTAGTAAATCTTTTCTTGCATTTTAAACATTCTCTTCTCCTTCTAGTTTCACCTTCTATATCTCTTTTATCAATAACTTTAGTTTGTTTACCACAATAAATACATTTCATATTTTCCTCTTTTGATAAATTATTTATATGTTGTGTTTTATTAACTTTTCAGTAAATACTATATCTTGTGCCCATAAAAGCATTTTAACACAATATGTTGTATTCTAAAATATGCAGACTTTATAAATATTTCTGTACTATAGAATATATTTCCTTGATTATACGAAATTTTTTAGAAAAAATTTCAATAAATTTACTTTCCAAATCAATCAAAAACAAAACCTTTTTATAAACATATATTCTTTATAAATCAACTAAAAGATAAAAAGAGGCAAAAAATGGAGCAAAAAACAAAATCAATAACTTCCTTGGTTTTAGGAATCTTATCTATTTTAGGAATGTGGACAGGCCCAATAGGACTTGCAATGGGGATTATAGCTATAGTCTTCTCATCAAAAGGATTGAAACAAGGACAAGAATTAAGAGGACTAGCAATTGCAGGTTTAGTTACAGGAATTATAGGAGTTATTTTAAGCTTTGTATATATAATCATCTATTTGTTTATGATAATAATAGGTTTTGGTGCATATTATTCATAAAATTCAAAAAACCTAAGATTTATATATGGTAATTGCTTTTAAATATAAATAAAAAAGGAGGTGAAAATGACTATAGATTTAGGTAGCATTCTTGGCTTAGGAGCTGGAGGATTAGTTGGAGCAACTCTTGGAGCACTTGGAACAACAATCTTAGTAATAATCTTGCTTTGGACTATTGTCTGGAAAGGAATTGCATTATGGAAATCAGCAAGAAAAGAACATATGATATGGTTTATAATATTGTTAGTAGTTAACACAGTAGGAATTTTAGAGATATTATATATATTTATCTTCTCTAAAATGAGTTTACAAAAAACATCAACTAAAAAAGCAAAAACAAAAAAGACAAAAAAAACAAAGAGAAAAAAGAAATAATTTTTGTTAATTAAATTTTAAGGAGGTGAAAATGGCTAAGAAAAGAGCAAAAAAAGAACAAAGCGGCTTACTAGGAGCTATAATGTGGATAGTAGGAGTTTTAGTAACATTAAGTATTGGATTTAGTATGATTGCAGGAAAACTTATTCTTCCTTCATGGTTAGGAGGAGAAATAACAGCAATGGTAGTAGGATGGATAGTAGTAATAGGAGCAATTTTAGGAGTAATAATGGCTATAATAAGAGCTGCTACTTAAAATTTTATTTTTTTATTTTTTTATTTTTTTTAAGAAAGTTTATATTTTTTAGGAAAACTATAAAATCTATTTCTTTCTGCCATATCTGCATCTTTTAATGATTCAGCACCTTGTTCAAATCCTGCTCTTAAATTCTCTTTATCTTGTATAGAATTAATAAAATTTAATATCTTGCTTTTTATACAATCTTCTGAAATTTCTTTATATGATTTTTCTAAATTTAATAAGAGATTTATTTTTCTTGAAACTTTATATGTCTTGCCTCTTGCTTTAATCATTTTATTTAATTTTCTAGTCTTTCTTTTAGCTTTATTCATTATTTTTATCAAATCTTTATATCCTTTTTCATTTACTAATCCTTTTACTTCTATAGATTTTGGATTCTTGCCTTTTATCTTCATTTTTCCTTTATCAAAATTTAAAAAATATTCTGTAGAATCTGTTCCTTTTATATTAGTTATTGAATGCAAGAATAAAGCAAGAACTCCTTTATTATATGTACATAATCCTGCTACCTGGTCTTCTATTTGTTTTGTTCTTCTTATAGATGTAGAAAACATTTCAGATGGATGTTGATTTAGCCAATATCTTAAAACATCAAAAAATTCTATTCCTTTCTCTATCCATATTCCCCCACTTTTAGATTTATTCCAAAACCAGTGTTCTTCATTTATTTCACTATCTGAAACAAAATTTTCAATAGTAACATTCTGAACACTTCCTAAAATCCCTTTATCAATAATTTCTTTTACTTTTTGAATTATGGGATTTTCTCTTAAAATATAATTAACTCCCAATAATTTCTGTCTTTTGTTTAAAATTTTTTTTAATTTCTTTACTTCTCTTAAATATAATATAACTGGTTTTTCACATAAGACATGTTTTCTTCTCTTAATTGAATCTAAAGTTAATTTAAAATGGTTAGAAGGAGGAGTAACAATAACTACTGCTTGAATATCTTTTAATTTCAGTAATTTTTTGTGATTTTTAAAAAATAAAGGAATATCATATTTTTTCACAATTTGTTTTGCTCTGTCTTCATTTTTATCACATACTGCATATATCTCTATTTCTGGCATTTCTTTATAAGTTCTGATTAATTTTTCTCCATACTTTCCAGCCCCAATAATACCTATTTTTACCTTCTGATTGTTTTGTTTATTTACCATAATCTTGTTATAAATAATTTCTTTAATAAATTTTAGTATAAATTATAAGATATATTCAAGATAATATATTTAAATAAGATTTTTACAAAAACTATTTAAATAAATCCCTCCCTATTTTAATATGAAAAAAAGAGGAAATAAAGTTATAGCAGTTGATTTAGGAGGTACAAATCTAAGAGTAGCACTTGTTAAAGGAAGAAAAATACTAAAATATGATAAAAAAGGAACTCCTAAAATAAAAAAAGTTCTTTTAAAAGAACTTTATGCTTCTATATCAAAATTAATTGATAAAGATGTTAAGAGTATTGGAATTGGAATTGCAAGCCCTCTTAAAAATGGGATTATAGAAAATCCTCCAAACCTTCCTTTTAAAAAATTTAATCTTAGAAAATCTTTAGAAAAAAAATTCAAGAAAAAAGCATATATAGAAAATGATGCAGCTTGTGTAGCTTTAGCAGAAAAAACTTATGGTTATGGAAAAAATAAAGATAATTTCATAATACTTACATTAGGAACAGGAATTGGAGGAGGTATAATTATTAATAACAAAATATATAATGGAGGAGGTTATGGGGGAGAATTAGGACATATGATAATTGATGGTGAAAAAGAATTTGAACAAATATGGAAAGAAAACAGAGAACAAGCAATTAAATTTTTTGGACAGAAATTTCTAATTAAAGATATGCTGAAAATGAAAAATAAAAAAGCTAAACAATTAATAAAAAATACAGCCCAATGTTTAGGTAGAGGTATTGGTTCTTATATAAATATATTTGACCCAGATGTAGTTGTTTTATCAGGAGGAGTAAAAGAAACAGGAAATAAATTTCTAAATAAAATTAAAAAACAAACTAGGAAATATATAATGGTTCCAAGAAAACCAAATATTAAATGGACAAAGATAAACCATCCAGGAATTATAGGAGCATCTTTATTAACTAGATAATATCCTAAAATAAATAATAACATCAGCAATCATAAATCTATTCTTATTAAAACTATAAATTCTTAGTTCTAAAAAAATTCCAATTAAACACATTTATACATAATTAATAATTATGCTTCTTCTCTTAATTTTGAATAATCATTAAGTGAAAGCAAGTTTGAAAAAGAAAATTTATTTGGCAAATTGCTTCTCAATTTTCAAATACACTAGAAACATCAACCATATTTTTTCTAGTTCAAAAAATAGCAAAGAGCCTTAATTATCAATTTTTTTAAACAGCTAATTTAAAAAACAATAAATAATATATACTTTAGATTCTTGGATTTTATATGACATATAAAGACCCATTTGATTTTTCAGAATTAATGAACAATAAACTTCTAACTAAAGAACAAGAAATAGAATTAGCAAAAAGAATTCAAAAAGGAGACATGACAGCAAGAAACGAGCTAGTAGATCATAATTATAGACTGATTCCTGAAATGGCGAAAAAATATCTTCCACAATATATAGACAAAGAAAAAGCAAGAGAAGCAGGAGAAGATGCTTTAATAAGGTCTGCAGATAGATTTAATCCAGAATATGGAACAAGATTTTCTACTTATGCATGCTGGGCAATAATTAACTGCTTTAGAACTATAACAAATAAACACCATAAAAGAGTTTCAAGAGAAAAAAACATAGGAGAAGACAAAAATTATCTTGAAAATATAGCAGGAGCAGAACAAGATGAGAGGTTAGCAGATATTGATAATAAATCTTTAAGAAGAAAATTATTAAAAGATATGAAAAAAGTCTTATCAAAAAGAGAAATAAGGATACTTAAAAAAAGATATCTATATCAAAAAACTCAAACTCTTGAGCAAGTTGGAGAATATGAATGTGTTTGTAAAGAAAGAATAAGGCAGATTGAATTTAGAGCTTTAAGAAAATTACAAGAATTTTATGAAGATAAAGAAATTTCTATGCATTCACTTTCCTAAAAAATCAAAAGCTGACTTTGCAGCTATAGCTCCTTGAGCAGCAGCAACAACAACTTGTTTTAAAGAACTTTTAACAGCATCTCCTGCTGCAAATATTCCTTTGATATTAGTCTCCATCTTATTATTAACATGAATATATCCTTCTTTATCTAGTTTTACACCTAATTTTCTTGCTATATCTGTTATAGGCAGACTTCCTATTTCTATAAATAAACCATCAATCTTCTTCTTTTTCCCATCTTTTAATTTTT
>CAYMES010000016.1:0-26449 GCA_964389765.1 Candidatus Woesearchaeota archaeon | reverse complement strand
ATTTCGTGAAGGAGAACATGTTTTAGATATTCAGATTTTAGATGAAGCTGGAAATAAAGAAATTATAGAAGATGTTGTTTTTGAAATCTTTTAGCAAGTTAAATTTAAATATCATATTCTTCTACTGAAAATATGAAATGTGAAAAATGCGGACAAGATATTAAATTAAAAGTAGGTTCAAAAATTAATTCTAAAGGATGCAAGGTTCTTACAAATATAACAACTATTTTAACAATTCAATGTAATAATTGCAGACATGTTTTTCAAGCTCCTATTCAATCAAAAAGTTTTATGAGTTTAGAAAAAGATTAAATTAGACTTCTTCCTTCATCAAAAAAAAGTAGTAAGATAGATATATAAAGAAAGGAAGATTTATTTTTTAACCCTTTGGAAAGAGAGGTTAATTTAGATTAAACAAAGAGTTAAATATGTTAAAAGGGGAAATAAAAGATAGGAAGGGAAATAAAGTAATTTCTTTAATTGTTTTTATGTTATCTGTTCTTTTTCTGATGTTATTTGAACTATTTCTTGTTTCTGCTTCTGGAGATGTTGCTTATATTTATCGTAGAGAAAGCAGGGTTGATGATAATATTGTAGATGTTTTTAATGACATGGGGTTGAGTGTTGATTTAATTGATGAAAAAGATTTAGAAAGTGTAGATTTTGATAATTATCAGATAATTTTTGTTGGAGATGAAAGATTCAGGCATCAAGAAGATATTCCAATTGGAGAACATCCAAGTATTATAGCTAATTATTATTTTGGATATGAATGGGGATTAACAGATCCTGATGGTGTTAGCAAATTAGCTGCAAACTCTCCTCTAAAAGTTAAATTAGTAGATAATAGCATAAGGCAAGTTTATACAAGAGCAAAATATCTTACTAAATCTATTAGCATTCCATATTATTATCTTGATGATGAAAATAAAGTTCCTGAATCTGAAAGTGTGGCAAGAACATATATAGGAAATGATAATAGTGATTTTGGAGATGTTATCTCTTATATATATGCAGGAACACCTTTAATAGGAAATGGAATTACAGAAAACAAAGTTTGTTTTTTTGGAATTGTAGAAAGTGATTATTGGACAAGTCATGCAAGAGATATGTTTGAAGATTGTATAGGTTTTGTTGGAATTAGCTGCGAGTCTGATAATGATTGTCCAAGCCAGAATATAGGCCAAGCTTATTGTAGTGATGGAGCAATTTATCAAGATATGGAGATTTTCGAATGTATTAATCCTGGAACAGTTCAATCTGAATGTGTAGATGATATTATTTCTGAATTAGTTGAAGATTGTGGTGAAGATAGCTGCAATGAATGGGAAGATAATTTTTGTCAAGATGAAGATGTATGGAAAAATAGAACTTGTTATGACAGAGGATGTTCTGGAGGAAGTTGTTTTGAAAATGAGAATATAGAACAAGAATTAGTTGAAGATTGTGATGATGATTTTGAAACATGTTCTAATGGACAATGTACTAACCTACCAATAGAATGTCATACTAATATAGATTGTGATGATTCTAATCAATATACTTATGATACTTGCATAAATCCTGGAACTCCTCAAAGTTATTGTGAATATGAACCAATTGCTTGTTTAAATGGAGATTGTGGTGAAAATGGATATATAGGAGAGCCATTTTGTAATGATAGTTCTGTTTATCAAAATTATCAGATTTTCGAATGTATAAATCCTGGAACTCCAGAAGCAGAATGTTCAGATCACATAGAAAAAAGATTAATACAAGAATGTAGTGAAGCATGTTTAGATGGAGAATGTGTAGGATGTATAGATGATAATGATTGTGAAGATGATTATTATATAGATAATTATTGTGAAGATAATAATGTATATAAAGATTTTATAAATTATTCTTGTGAAAATAATACTTGTGTTTTTGAAACTATTCAACAATTAGTAGATGATTGTGAGCCAGATGAAATATGCTTTAATGGAAGTTGTGAAAAAATTACTTGCTCTTTAAATTCTGATTGTGGTGAAAATGGATTTTTAGGATGGAGATATTGTCAGAATAATAATGCATATGAAGATTTTATAAGTTTTACTTGTTTTTTTCCAGGAACTTTGAATAGTTTTTGTTTTAATTATACTCTTCCTATATTATTAGATTATTGTGAAGGAGATTGTATTTCTGGACAATGTATAGAATGTTTTAATAATTTAGGTTGTGGTGAAGATGATTATATAGGAGAACCATATTGTCAAGATGAAGATGTATGGCAAGATTATGAAGAATTTTTATGTTCAAATTCTGGAACACCAGAAAGTAATTGTTCTTCAGATATATTCCCTAAATTAGTTGAAAATTGTTCAGATACATGTATAGATGGACAATGTATTGAGATTGAATGTTTTAATAATTCTGATTGTGATGATATGGATAGCTTAACATATGATGAATGTCTAAATCCTGGAACTCCTATGAGTGAGTGTAGGAATACACCTATAAATTGCGGAGATGATAATGATTGTGGTATTACTGGATTTATAGGAGGAGAATATTGCTTTTTAGGAATGGTATATAAAGATTATAAGACATCTATTTGTGTAAATAATGGAACATTAGATAGTTATTGTAATATCTCTATTAATTCTCAATTTATTAATGATTGTGGTGAAGATAGTTGTGATAATTGGACAGATAGTTATTGTATTGGAAATGAATCTTGGCATAATAGAACTTGCTATGATAGAGGATGTGAAAATGGTTCTTGCTTTAGTAGATTATATGAAGATTCTGAATTTATTGAAGAATGTGAACATGGATGCATAGATGGAGAATGTCTTCCTGAATGTCAGGTAGATGGAGATTGCGACGATGGTTTATGGTGTAATGGGCCAGAAACTTGTGTAAATAATGAATGTGTTCCAGGAATAGCAATTGATTGTGATGATGGAATTGATTGCACTATAGATTCTTGTAATGAGCAAGAAGATAGATGTGATAATACTCCAGATGATAGTTTATGTAATGATGGATTGTTTTGTAATGGTGTTGAAACTTGTGATATATTAACAGGATGTGAACCTGGAACTCCTATTGATTGTTCTAGTTTTAATATTTTGGGAATAGCTACTTGTGATAATAATCCAGATAATAATCCTTTAACATGGGATTTTAGACAAGAAGTTATATCTATGTGTGATGAGAGTTCAGATTCTTGTACTACAGGAAATGATAATATTACCCATACTTGCAATACTAGTTGTGGAGCTGAATGTATTATAGATGAAGATTGTCCTGATAAATGCACAACCAAGAGCCATAAATTATATGAGTTTATAGGTTGTGAAGATTGTGTTTGTGAATATGGAGGATATAGTTGTGTAATTGGAGAGTGTGGAGCAGAATGTGATAGTAATGATGATTGTACTTGTCCAGAGGATAAATGTAATGGAACTACTTTATTAGATTATCCAGATTATGGAGAATGTGGAACTGCAGGAAGTGAAGGATGTTTATGTCAGAATGGAACTGGACAAGGAGAAGAATGTCAAGCAACATTAGTTCCATTTGCACCAGAATGCTATCTTCCTGAATGTGGTAATGGAATAAATGATTCTGGAGAAGAGTGTGATGATGGAAATATGAATGATAATGATAATTGTAAAAATGATTGTACTTTAAATATTTGTGGAGATGGTGTGTTATATGATGGTGTTGAAGAATGTGATGATGGTAATAATATAAATGGAGATGGTTGTGATGAAAATTGCAATATAGAAATTATAATTTGTTCTAATGATTCTGATTGTGGAATAGAGGGATGGAAAGATGATTATTATTGTGGAGGTGTTGGAGATGAAGATGTTTATAGAAATTATGAAAATTATACATGTTTAAATCCTGGAACTCCAAGCAGTTCATGTGACTCTGAAGTTGAAGATATTCTTATTGGAGATTGCTTTCTTGGATGTTCAAATGGAACATGTTTAGGATGTATTTAAAATGGTAAAAACAAATTTAGAAAAATATAGAAAAGGATGGGATAATTGGCATAGTACAGAACTACAAAGAAGGATGGATAATTTGTATGATAATTTTAAAGATAATTTAGGAGAAGATGCAGAAATCTTGGGACAAGTAACAGAAATTGCTGGTAAAAGAGGATATAGTCACTTTAAAAGATTAGAAAAAATAAAACAGAAATTAGAAAGACAAGAATTAAGCAATATAGGAATTCAATATAAAAATGATTTTTTAAAAGTTTATCAAGATTATTTACAAGAAAGAAAAAACTTGAAAAGTGGAAAAGTGAAGTTAAAAAGAAAAGTTAAAGATTTTTCTAATTTGACAAAAGAGATTAGAGAATTAAAACAAGAATCTACAGGATTTTTACAATATGTTGAAAATGAAAAACAACTTGAAGATAGGTTAAATAATTATGAAGATAATTTAGAAGATAATAATCAAAATGATGATTATAATGAACAGCCACAACAAAGCAGAATAATAGAAATGCCAGATAAAAATACAAGAGACAATAATCAAAAAAGAGGATTATTAAAAAAAGCTGGAAGATGGGTTGTTGGAGCAGCTGCAGCATTACTTATAATGGCTTCTCCTGTAGGTTCTAGAGATGTTTATGATATTTCAGGAAACATGAAAAGAAGTGAAAAAGCTTCAGTAATATCTGTATATGAAAATTTAGGTCAAGAAATAAGAGAACTAAAAAAAGAATTAAGACAAGCAGGATTGCCTGATAATGAAGTTAGAGAAAGAATTAAAGAAAAATATGAAAAAAAGATAAAAGATATTAGAGAAAAATTAGGACTTCCTGATGAGCAAGTAAGAAGAGAAGCTAGAAAAGGGATGATAAGTGAAGAAAGATATGAAAATTTGGAAAAAGAATATAGTGATTATAGGACAGTTGTAGGAGATCTATTAGAACAAAGAACAGAAAAATTACAAGAAACTAGACAAGATAATGAGGAATTAGAAAAAGATTATAGAGGATTGCAAAAAGAGCATGGGCAATTAGAACAAGAAAATGATGTATTAGTAGATGAATATGGAAAATTAGCTCAAGAAAATCAAGAATTAGAACAAGAAAATGATGGGATAGAAGGAGAATTCAAAAGATTACAAGGAAAATATCATAAAGAAGCAAAAGAATTTGCAGAATATAAAGCTGAAACTCAAGGAAATATAGAAAGATTAAGACAAGGTAAACAAGAATTAAGACAAGAAAATGAAGTATTAGAAAAACAAAATAAGGGTTTAGAACAAAGATTAGTTAGAGCAGGACTTCCTGATGGTGAAGTTAGAGAACAGACAAGACAAAAAGTTATGAAAAAAGCTAATCAAAGATATGAAGAATTAGAAGCTGAATTTAATAAATTAAAAGATAAATATGAACAAGAAAATTTAGAATTTCAAGAATTTAGAAAAGTAGCAGGAGAATATAAACAAAATACACAAGAAGAAATTAGAGATTTAAGAGAAGATTTTGGACAAGCAACTGAACAAAATCAAGAATTAGAACAACAATTAGTTGATTCAAGAACAGAACTTGAACAAGAAATTGAGGAAAGAGGGCTTCCTGATGATGAAGTTAGAGAACAGACAAGACAAAAAGTTATGAAAAAAGCTAATCAAAGATATGAAGAATTAGAAGAAAAGCATGATGGATTGGAAAAAGATTATAGAGAATTAAGAAAAGAAAATGGGGTTTTAGAATTAGAATATGGAGATTTACAAACTGAATATGCTGAACAAGGAAGAGAATTTTTAGATTATAAAAAACAAGCTCAAGATAATCTTGGAAATTTAAAATTAAGAAATCAAGGATTAAGACAAGGTAAACAAGAATTAGAAAAAGATAATGAAGTATTAGAACAGAAATTAGTTATAGCTGGTAAACCAGATGAACATGTTAGGGAACAAGCTATAAAAGATGCAAGAAAAGGAATGGTTAAGAAAGAGGAATATGATGAACTAATACAAGAACATGAATCATTAGCTCAAGAAAATCAAGGACTTATAGATGAATATGGAAAATTAGCTCAAAATAATCAAGAATTAGAACAAGAAACTTTAATTTTAAAAGATACAGCTAAAGAATTTAGTAATAGATATGAATCAACTATAAAAGAATTTAGTGATTATAGAAAACAAAAAACAAAATTATTAGAAGATAAAGCTGAAAAATTAGCAGAAATTAGACAAGAAAATCAAGAATTAGAAGGAGAATATGAAAAACTACAAAGAGAAGATAATTTATTAAGAATCTCATATAATAAATTGCAACAAAAATATGATAAGAATGTAGAAGATTTTGAAGAATTTATAAGAAAATCAATGTCTAAAACAAAAGAACTTAAACAAAATAATCAAGAATTAGAAAAAGATAATGAAGTATTAGAACAGAAATTAGTTATAGCTGGTAAGCCAGATGAACATGTATGGAAAGAAACTGCTCAAGCAATGCAAGATAGATATGAACCAAAAATACAAAAATTAAAAGATGAGAATCAACGAGCTTTAGAAAAATTACAAACAACAAATCAGAGATTAAAAAGATATCAAAAACTAGAACAAAGAAGAATAAGACAGGAAAAAGAAGGAATGCCAATTCATAAACTAGTTTCAAATGAAATCTTCAAAGTTCCAAAATTTCCATTATCTTGGGCAGTTATAAATGAAAAAGAAGAAAGATTTGAACAAATTCATATACTAGAATATAATTCCCAAGATGGATTTGGAATTATTGATACAAAACAAGAACTAAGTAAGCTAGCAGATTCTATTTCAAAAGCATATGATCCAGCACTAACAAGCAATAAAGCATTTGAAACATTAATAGAAATAACAGGAGCAGATAAAAAACTAGGAGCAGAATTAGAACAAGGAAAAGAAATAGCAACTAATTTTGATAAATTAGCTGAATTTCTTTTTGCATATCAAAAATCTTTAGAAAAAGAAGATAAAGGAAAAGGAATTGTTCCTTATAGAAATAAAAAAGGACAATTAGTTGTTGTAGGAAATCATGACAATATAATTAAATTAAAACAAGAAACAAAATGAAAAAAACACTTTTACCTTTATTATTAGCAGGAATTTTTAGTATTGGTGGATGTAAAACAGCAGATTATACAAGACAAGATATAAATAAAATACCTAAAAAAAATATTGAGATGTTAGTTGAAAATATAGAAACAGCTCCAAGTCTAGAACAGGAGAAGAAAGAATCTTTATCTTTAAAATATACAAAAACAAGAGATGTTTTAGAAAAATATGAAAAATTTCCAGAACATAAAGTTAATTTATATTTTCCAGGACAAGAAATTAGAGAATTAGATACAACAGGATTTTTAAATCAATATGCAGATGAAATTAAATCTTTAGAAGATTCAATTCCAGAAGATTCAAAAAGAATAAGATTAGGATTAGGAGAACCTGACAGAGATGAATTTGCAAGTCAAAGATCTGGAGATAATCAGCTTTCAGATGAATCAGGATTATTTGGAGTAGATTCTTATTTTACAAAAGGAAAAGGTAATTTTTTAATAGATGTTAGAGAAGTTACTAAAGTTGAAAATTGGAAAAATAAAAAAGAATATTATATTAGTGTTTTATTTGGACAACAAGCATTTAATGCTGTTAAAGAAAGAGAAGACTGGCTTTATGGATTAGAAACTCTTGAAGATTCAGGAGTTGGATTTGCAGTTGGTGGAGGTGGTGGAGCTGGAGGTGTTGGTGCAAGTAAATTAATAGGAGGTATATGGGCATATTTTGAAGGAATAAACCCTCCAAAAAAAACATCTTTATCAGATAACAAGTATGATATAGGAGGATTAGAAAAAAAATCAGCTGATGTATATTCAAATCTGAGATTTTGTAAAAATACAGAAACAAAATCAAAAATAATAGTTCCATATTCAGAAGGAACAGGAATTATTTATGCAGGAGATATAAAAGATGTCAAATATCAAGATAATGGTGTGATATTTAGAGTAGATAAACAAGGAATTAATCATATTAAAGATTTCCTTTACAGATTATTACAAGCAGGAACAAGATTTTGTTGTGGTGGAGATGGTGGTGATGATATAATTAGTGGAAATAAATTTGGAGGTGGTCAGACTGGTGGTCCTGGTGGAGGTGGAACAGGAGGAGGTGGACAAGGAGGAGGTGCTGGAGGAGGTTAAAATAAAAATGGTAAAAATAACAAAATGGAAAATGAATAAAGTAAAGATAATAATAGTTTTATGTTTTGTATTGTTGTTAATTGGAATTGTAATTGCAGATAGATTTATAGATAATAGATTTAGATATGGAACTATAGATGAAGATGGAGATTTACAAGTAACTAATACTCCAATAAATAATGTAAATATTATTGGTTTTATATGTGCAGATTCATCTTGTTCATCTATTTCAGGAACATTATGGAATGGAGATGAGATTAATTCTGGAGATGATAAAATACAGCTAGTTTATCCTACTAGTTTATCTAATCATGGATATGGGGTTTATTCATATAAAGATACTTATATACCTTATGAAGTTTATGCAGATTGGTATGGTACAAATCCAGCTGATCCCCAAGGACCATTTGATAATTATTTAACTAGAAAAGAAATCTGTATAGCTGAAATTGAAAATTTCCAAGTAGAGCAGAATTCAGATGTTGATATAAGTTTAGATGTTTTATCTCCAATTGAAAATGCTGGTCCTCTTGATTATGTGCCTGCTTCAATACAAGAACATTATGAAGTTAATTTAGATGTTCATTTAAATGTAAGTAAAGATGGTTTATCATATCATACTGAAAGTGAAAATATAGATGTAGAATATTCTAATTCAGAACATGTTGAATTTTCATTTCCTTTATTTGGAAATGGTTTATATGAAATTTATGTTTATACAGAAACAAATGATGGCAAGTGTATAGATTATGAGATAGATGATGAACAAGAAACAATATTTATAGGAGAATGTCAGGTAGATGGAGATTGTCCTGAAGATTACAATTCTTCTGCATATTGTTTGGGAAATGATTCATATTATAATTTTCATGATTTTTCATGTATCTCTAATGAATGTTCAGAATCAATAATTCAAGAATTAATAGAAGATTGTGGTGAAGATAGTTTTGGAGATTGGAATTATTATTGTATTGGACAAGATAGGTACAGAAATAGGACATATACAGATAGAGGATGTTCTGGAGGAAGTTGTTTTGAAAATACAACAATAGAAGATGAATTTGTTCAGAATTGTCCTGAAGCTTGTGTAGATGGACAATGTCAGAATGTTACTTGTCATGATGATTCTGAATGTGGTTTAGGAACTTGTTTTGAAAGTGATAATTATTGTTCAGGATTAGAGTTATATAATAATTACACTACTATTATTTGTGTAGATCCAGGACAGGCAGATAGTTATTGTGAGATAGAGTATCATTCAGATAAAATAGCTGATTGTATGTTTAATTGTCAAGATGGAAGATGTGTTGTCTAATCCCCTTCTTTTTATTATAATTTATGATTTATATATTTCTTAGAATAATAATGTTTAAATAAGAATTTTCATAACTTTAAAGTAATATAATTAAAAAAGGCTAAAAATGGGAAAATTAAGTATTTTATTAATAAGCATATTATTTATTACATTATTTGTTAATATAGCTTTAGTTTCAGGTATAACAGGAAGTATTGGAAATGCTAGAATGATATTAAGAGCAGAAACAGGAGATAAAATTGAGAAATCAGTTTTAGTTAAAAATGTCAATAATCAGTCTGTAGATATAACATTAAGTGCAGGTGGTGATCTTGCAGATAATATAAAGATTATTGATGAAGAATTTACATTAGAAGCTGGAGAAGAGAAAAAAGCAAGATTTGAAATAAAAGTTAAAGAAAAAGGGACTACAGAAAGTAAAATTAATGTTCAATTTATGCCATTAGATGATGGAAATGGTGTTGGCTTGTCTTCTACTGTTATTGTAATTGCAAAACAAGGAGAAGGTTGGTTTGATTGGGGTTCAGATGATGATAGTGAAGAAGAGGATGAAGGCAATGGTGTTAATGTTACTCCAGGAGAAAATGCTTCTGTTGAAGAAGATGGTAATGTTGGAATTATATTAGCATTATCTATAACAAGCTTATTATTTATTGCTTTGTTAGTATTGCTTATTTTTGCTTATAAAAAAATAAAAAAACCAGTTATTAAAATAAAAAAAGGGAAAACTAAATCTAAAAAAAGAGTGAAAAGGAATGCGTAAATTCTTGTTTATTTTTTTATTAATTCTTTTATTACCTTCTGTAGCATCTACAGATATTGCATATATTGTCAAAGATCCATCTTATCCTAATGGGGATTTTGTAGCTTCTATAAATGATTTAGGATATAGTTATGATATTATTGATAATCAAGATATAGGAAGTATAGATTTTTCAAATTATGAGATGATTCTTGTTGGAGATGAAAGATTTTCTAATTATGAACAAATTCCTATACAGGATAAAAAAAGCCTTTTAGTTAATACTTTTTATTTAGATGATTGGGGAATTGCTGATTATGCTGGAAGCACTAGTTCTACAGGTTATTTGTCTGGAAGGATTAAAGAAGATAATATGATAACTCAAGGAATGCTAAGTCCTATTAAGTTATATGATGAAAGAAATGCTGATCTTTATTATCTTCCTTATTATTTTAAAAGAGCACATGGAATAGAAAATATAGTTTCTACAGATAATTATAAAGAAAATCCTGTTATTGGAATAATTCATTCAGGAGGAGAATTATATGATGGAGGTTATGCAGGAGAGAGAATTGCATTTTTCGGAATAACAGAATCAGAATATTGGAGTTCTAAAAGTGTTGACTTGTTTAAAAATACCTTAAGATGGGTATTAATAGGGGAAGATGCTGATAATGATGGTTATCATTATGATGTAGATTGTAATGATGATAATGAAAGTTTATGGCAGATAATACAAGGTTATATAGATGAAGATGGTGATGGTTATGGAACTGGAAATCTAATTGATGTATGTTCTGGAGAAAATTTATTAGAGGGTTATGTAGAGATAGATGGAGATTGTGATGATTCTGATCCTGAAATTAACCCATCTATACAAGAAATTCCATATGATGGTATAGATCAAGATTGTTCTGGACAAGATTTAATAGATGTAGATGAAGATGGATTTAATTCTACAGAAGTTGGGGGAAGTGATTGTAATGATAATAATGAAAGTTTATGGCAGATAATACAAGGTTATATAGATGAAGATGGTGATGGTTATGGAACTGGAAATCTAATTGATGTATGTTCTGGAGAAAATTTATTAGATGGTTATGTTGAAGTAGATGGAGATTGCAATGATTCTGATGATAGCATTAATCCAGGTTCAGAAGATGTATATAAAAATTGTAATAATGATGCTCCGATAATTCAGCTAATTGAAAAGATAATAGTTAATGAAGGTGAAAATGCTGCAATTGAAGTTATAGCAGAAGATCCTGAAGATGATTTGTTAATATATGAAATAAATGATTCTAGGTTTATACAAGATTCTTTAGATGAAAATATATTTAGATGGCAGACAGATTATGGAGATTGGCAGCAAGAACCTTATATATTTTTAATAAATGTTAGTGATGGAAGTTTAGATAGTGAGATAGAATTTCAAGTTGAAGTTGAAAATACTAATAGAGCTCCAATTTGTTTAGAAATTCCTGAACAAGAATGGTTAGAAGATACTAATCATAGTCTTGATCTTAATATGTATTGTTCTGATCCTGATAATGAGATGATAGGATATGGGATTAATAACACATCTAATAATACAAAAATAACATTAGAAAGTTTTGAGCAAGGAATAGCTAATTTTTCTGTTGAAAAAAATTGGAATGGACAAGATTGGATTATTTTTAAAGCAAGTGATGGAAAAGCAGAAACCTTAACAAATAAAGTAAATCTTTCTATACTTCCTGTTAATGATGCTCTGATATTTAGTGGAAAAATTGAAAATATAACATGGAATGAAGATGAAAATTTAGAAGATTATCTAAATTTAGAAGATTATTTTAGTGATGTTGATTCTGAATTAGAATATGAATTTATAGGAGATTATTTTATAGATATTCAGGAAAATAGTGGTTTAGTTAGTTTTTATCCTCAACAAGATTGGTTTGGTTCTGAAAATGTAGTTGTTAATGCTACAGATGGAGAATTTAGTGTATTGTCAAATGCATTTTCTTTAAATGTTTTAGATGTAGGAGAACCTCCTGAATTTGGACAGATGGATTGTGATGATGAAATAGATGAAGATATTAGATATAGTTGTGTTTTAAATGCAAGTGATTTTGAAGGTGATGAGATAACATTTAGTATTGTAGATGAAGATAATTTAAATTGTCAGATAAATGGAGAGGAATTAGAATATCAAGGTAATAAAGATTATAATGGACAAGCTTCATGCAGTATAAGAGCACAAGATAATGATGGATATGATGACTTTACTCTAGAAGTAGATATCTTACCTATGAATGATGCTCCAGAAATTACTGATTATGAACCAAAAGGAGTTATTAAATTATTTGAATATACAGAAGAGGAGTTTTCTATTTCAGCCCAAGATGTTGATGGAGATAGTTTAGATTATTTATGGTTTTTACAAGGCTCTCAGATAGGAGAAACAAATTCAGATTATTTGTTTAATGAATCAAAAGGAAATTATGATCTCCTTGCTTTTGTTACAGATGGATTTTTAAATGATAGTTATGAATGGAATGTTTTTGTAGGTGATGTTGGAGACTTCACATGTCAGGAAGTAGGTGGAGACATTTGTTCCCAAGATGAAATTTGTAAAGGTAATTTGCTTGGAGTTTATGATACAGATAGTTGTTGTGATATAAAGTGTGAAGAAAAACCTCCTGAATTCAGAGATATAGATACATGTGAAAGAGATGAAATTAATTTATCTGAAAATATAGTTATTAATATTAAAGAACCTGATGAGGGAGATGAATTTGAAATTGGGGAAGATATAGATGTTGAAATAGAAATTGAAAATAATCTAGGACAAGACGAAGAATTTGATTATGAAGTTTATTTTTATGATATAAGTGATGATGAAATTATTGAAGATGAAGATGATTCAGATGATATAGATGATGGAGATTCTGTTGATTTTGAAACAGAATTTGAAGTTCCTTTAGATATTGATGATGGAAATAGATTTGCCATATATGTAAGAGTTAATGATGAAGATGAAAATTTTTGTAATGAAAATTATGTAGAAATAGATATTGAGAGGAAAGAGAATGAGGTTATTTTAGAAAGTTTTGGCATATCTCCAGAAGGAGAAATTTTATGTGGAGATTATGTTGATTTATCTTTAAGACTTAAAAATCAGGGAAAAGAAGATGAAGATATGTATATTTCAGCTGAAATTGCCAAATTAGGAATTTATGAAGAGAGTGAAGAATTTGAATTAGAAAAATATGGAGATGGTGATTCTGTTAAAAAGAATCTTTATTTAAAGATTCCTGAAAATGCAACTCAAGGAGAATATGAATTAGAGATAATTTTAAATTATGATGATGAAAAAGTTATAAAAAAAGAAATAATTTTAGGAGAATGTAAAAGTTTAGATAAAAAGGAGCAAGAGATAAGAGAGATATCTTTAGAAGGAAGAAGTGATAAAGTTAAAAAAGATTCAGGAAGAAGTGGTTTTCTTTTTATTATAACTATTGTTAGTAGTTTTGTTATATTAGGTTTTATGGTGTATATTTTTTATTTAGTTCTTAAAGGATAAGATTTAAGAAGTTTATTTGTTTATAAATTTTGCAGACCAAGCTGGCGTGCTAGCCCTGCGCCATATGTCAGTGGGCTTTAGGCAAGCTGCAAGGAGAATTTGTGATATCTCTTTTTGAAAGTCCTAATGCAAACGTTGAAGCTCTGTCCTGCTTGATCTTGCTTTTGTGAAATGGGTCAGATCTTGATCGAAGCAGCCCTAATCAGAAGTTAAGATGCTTGCGGGGTTGCAGAGCTGAGGATGCATTAGGGTAGCTTTCTTGGGGAGATTGAGCTGTTCTCTGGGTCTGCACTTTAAATTATGAGAAGATGATAATTATATTATGGATTATTGCTACTTTATTAATTGTTTCTATTGCAAGTATTTTAGCTAAGAGATATGGAGTTGAATATTTAATTGGAACAATGGCTGCATTAGTTATTATGGCTAATATATTTGCTAATAAGATTGTTATGTTTTGGAAGTTTAGTGTTCCTGCAGGAGTTCTTGTTTTTTCTATGACTTTTTTAATTACAGATATTTTATCTGAGAAATGGGGTAAAAAAATAGCTAGAAAAGCTGTTTGGATTGGTTTTTTTGTTAGTTTAGTTTTAGCAGTATCTTTGTTAATAGTTACTAATTGGCAAGCTGCTCCTTATGGGCAAGATATTGCTGAAAAATTTGATGAAGTTCTTTTTTTAACTCCAAGAATAATAATTGCTGGTTTTATAGCTTATATAATTAGTCAGAACCATGATATCTGGGTTTTTCATTTTTGGAAAAAACTTACAAGAGGGAAATATTTATGGTTGAGAAATAATGCTTCTACTATAGTTAGCCAGTTTATAGATTCAGCTATATTTGTTAGTATTGCTTTTTATGGTGTTTTTCCTATATTGCCTCTTATTATTGGACAGTGGGTTGTTAAGGTAATAATTGCAATATTAGATACTCCTTTTATGTATTTTATTATTTATTTGATAGATAAAATGAAATGATGATTTCTAAGATTTTACAATGTTTAGATTTTATAAGTATATTAAATAGATTCTATTAGAGTTAATAACAATATTATAGGTATTTTATAAGTATAATTAGGTAATTTAGAAATTCAATTACCTCCAATAGAACTAACAAAATAAATTTAGCAAGTTTTATATACTTCTTATAATTTATAAAATAAAAGAGGAAGATGGAAATTTATAAAAAAGGACAATTTTATCTTATAGCTGCTATTATAATTATAACTGTAATTGTAGGAGTTGCAACTATTACAAATTATGCAACAACAAGACGGAAACCTGTTAGATTTTATGATTTAAGTGAAGAAATAAATGAAGAAGCATATAGAACTTCTGGATATATGCTTGTTAAAGAAGAAGATGTTATGCAGGATTTTTCTGAAAAAGCAGCTCAATATGTTCAAGAAGATGTTGATGATTTTATAATTGTTTCTGGAAATGAGAATAATGTTAGTGTGACAAGTTATACAAAAGAAGATCAAGGAGAGATTACAATAAGAAAAGGAGATCAACAATTTACAGTAAGCTCAAGGAGAGATTTTATTTCAAGTTCTAAATCACTCGATTCTTCTGCAGGAAGTGGAAAAGGTAATATAGAAGTTGGACTTGTAGGAGAAAGTTATTCTTTTAACTTACAACAAGGACAGAATTTTCTTTTTGTTCTTGTAAAAAGAACAGAACAAGAAACTCATGTAAGTGGAACTCCAATAGAACAAGAGGAAGAAGAATGTGAATATGAGGAGATAACTGATAGTGATATAGAAAATGAAGTTTATAATTATGAGATGGGAAATAGGGGTTATGTAATTTTTAAAGGAAATATTGATGATGATGTTAATGCATGGGTAGAAGATGAGGATGGAAATAAAGATTTTATTCTTAATATAGATTATGAGCAAGGAAGTGGCAAGTTTAGTGAAGGAGCTTTGTGTGAATTTGATGATGCTATATGTATTGCTAATAGAGATGGAGAGATGCTTTTATATTCTAAAGAAAATATAGATGAAGATGACCCTTTAAATTTAGAAGATTATGGTTCTGAAATTTCTGATATTTCAAGTTGTGATTTAGGTTTAGAATGTCCTGGAAATAATTATTGTGATTCATATGATTCAACTAAGCAATGTAAATCTGCTCAATATAAAATTAATTTATATGAAGGAGAAAAGTTAGTGATTAATACTGAAGAAGAACAAAATGACCTTCTAAATCAAGATAATGGAATGATTAGTATTGAAATATGGGAATATGTTTGTGAATGAAAATTAATTTTAAAATAAAAGATGTTAATAAAAAAAACTAATAAAAAAGCTGTAAGTGTAATGGTAGGTTATGTTTTATTGATTATTATTTCTCTTTCACTTGCTGCTGCAGTATATACATGGTTATCGCGTTTAAGTGATATTGAACCTCTAGATAGTTGTGAGAAAGGAGTTTCTTTAATAGTTAATGATTATGGTTATGAAGAAGATAGTAAAAAATTAATTATTAATTTAAAAAATAAAGGAAACTTTAATATTAGTGGATTTTTTATCAGAGTTACAGATAAAGAAGATGTTGTCCCTTATATAGGTTTAAGTCCTGCGGATGGGGGAGTGGGTGCAGCAGGAAGATATGATTTTAAACGTTCAGGAGAAGATGTTCCTCTTGCTTCAGGAGAAATTATTCAAACTAATTTTACTTATGAGGATGAACAAGGAAAAGAAAATGATATTAAAAAATTACAGATAATTCCTTATAGAAGAATGAAAAATGAAAAAGGAATTAAAGAGCTAGTTAAATGTAATAATGCAAAAAGAATTATTGATATTGACTGGAATAAAGCTTTACAAGAAGCTCCAACCTCATCTCTAGGAGAGGATGATTCAGATGGGGATGGTAGCGGGAACGGCAATGGCGGGGGGGAAAATGGTGGGAATGGCAATGGTGGAGAGGAAGATGGTGGAGGAGGGGAAGAAAAGATTCCTGATAGCCTTGTTTCATGGTGGAGGTTTGAAGATAAAAATGGTGATGATGAGATTGGTGGGTATAATGCTACAAGTTATGGAAATATAGATTTTGTAAATGGTAAAATAGAAGATGCTATGAAAATATCAAATGGCGAAACTAATTCCTATTTAAAAGTAGATGGGCCATTTGCTAATCTTAAACTAACTAACGATTTTACATTAGAAACATGGGTCAAATTAAATTCTATACCCAAATTTGATTATGCTTATATTATTGGAGAATTTTCTGGAACAAATGTTAATTATGGTTTAAAAATAAATCAAATTGGTGGAATTGAATTTTATTATGCCAATAAGAAAGTTATTGAAAGTTCTGATCCTATAGAAACTGATAAATGGCATTATATTGCTGCAATAAAAGAAGGAGAAGATTTCACTTTAGATATTAAAAATGAAGATGGAGATATTGAAACTCTTTCTGAAACTTCTGCAGATACTACATTATATGGAGATACAAATAGCATCTACTTAGGAAGAGTTGGAAATGGATCAACAGATGAAGTAGCAGTTTATAATGAATCTTTAGATGAAATAGAAATACAAGAACATTATGATAATACAAAAAATGGAAACAAAGATTATTTTGGAAATTCTATTTAGAATTATCTTTTCTATATTTTCTTAACCTTCTTCTAAAAAGTAATGAAGAAAGTCCTATTCCTAAAAAGCTAAGTGTTGCTGGTTCTGGAACATTTATAGTTCCTGCATCTTTCGGTTGTCCTGATTGAGAGAAGGCTTCAAAATTTAATTCCGATATTTTTGGATAATATGTATCTTCATTCTCTATTGTAAAAACACCTGTAGAATCATCATACCATCCAAACCATTTATCAGAGCTTTTAATACCATTCCAATAATCAACTTTTTCTCCATCTAATAATCCCCAAACTTGTTGTGTATATGGATTTATCCATCCAGAAGCTTCATTTGCAGATGAGAAAATATCAGCAGGATCATTTTTAACACCTCCAACATGTGTAGGAACTATTGTTCCTTCAATATCTCTTTCTTTTATAGCAATTGCCATAATACAATCTGTTGGAACTGCTCCATTATCATACATATTGCCAGTGGTATAAGATACAGCATTTGTATCTTTTGTTAAAAAGTCTGAAAATTCGTCAACATGAATCACTCCACCTTCAGCAACCCCTCCTCCAAGACCAGCTGCAGTAATAGCTGCTAATCCTGTTAATTTTGCTGCTTTACAAGCTCTGCCTGTTTTATCTTTTAAAGTATTGTAAAATCTTTTTGATGTGCTATTTTTTTCCATATAAAATATTAGTGAGATGGGTTTTTAAACTTTTCGTTTTGTAACTACTTTATAATTACCCTAATTTTACTATTTTAAAGTAAGAAGGATAATCTTTATAAATTTTTAGAACATATAATAGAAATCTAAAAATTTATAAACTTCTTAATCTAAGTTAAATTATAAAAGAGGTAAAAAGAGGAAGATGCAAGAATTTAGCTTTAGTAATGTAAAGGTTAAGAATAATAAAACAAAGAGGAAAAGAGCAGTATCTCCTGTTGTTTCAACAATCTTGTTAATTGTAATAGTTATTATTATAGCTGCAATAATCTTGTTATGGGCTCGTGGTTTTTTACCTGAAATTCTTGAGAAATTTGGAAAACCTATAGACAGATCTTGTCAAGAACTAGATTATGAAGCATCTATATCTGAAGGAGATTTATATATAGTAAATAATGGAGAGATCCCTATATATAAAGTAGAAATTAAAAAACACACAAGAGCAGAAACAATAACCCAAACAGAAGAAATTGAAGTAAGTGGAGGAGCTTCAACACAACCTATTGACTTAAATGCTGATGGTACAGATATTAATGATTATGATGAAATAACTATACTTCCTGTTTTATTAGCTAAATCTGGAAAACAAAACAAGGAATATACATGTGGAGAAAGTTTTGGAAAAAGATGCATAAAACAAGATGGTTCTTTTATATGTTAAATTTATTAATTAAATCTAATATTAAAAAATAAAAAAAGAAATTATAAAAGAGGAAGATGCAAGAATTTAAATTTGATAATATAAGGGTTAAGAATAATAAAACAAAAAGGAAAAGAGCAGTATCTCCTGTTATAGCTACTATATTGTTGGTTTTATTGTCAATAACTGCAGTTTCAATAATTGCTAGTTTTGTTCTTGATTTTATAAATGATTCTTTAGAAGAAGCAGATTGCTTTGGATTAGAAAGGGCTGTTGAAATAGATAGTGCAAAAGGATATCATTGCCTTCATACAGATGAAGAAAAGATAATCATAACAATAAAAAGAATTATAGAAAGTGAAGAAATAGGTGGAATGATTATAGCAATAAATGGAGAGACTAGTTCTGAAAGTTTTGAAATAAAACAAGGAAGTGCAGATGATAGTGTAAGTATGTATGGTGGAGGAGATATAGAATTACCATATAAAGGAGAAAGAAGAACTTACAATATAACTATTGATGATCTAGATGGACCTCTATCAGCAATAGTTGCTCCAATAGCTACAAATGGTGAAAGATGTAATGCTGTTGAAAATTCTGATGTAAATATAATAGAATGTGAGTAATAAAAATACTAAAAGATAAAAATGAAAAAAATTAAAAATAAAAAAGCTCAAATATGGATTGAAACAACAATCTATACACTTATAGGATTATCAATAATTGGAATTGTCCTTGCAATAGCTTATCCTGCTATAAATAGATACAAAGATGAAATTATAATAGATCAAACTACCTCTCTTTTAACTAAAGTTAATGAAAAAATAATAGAAGTTAGAGATATGGGAACAGGAAATAAAAGAATAATAGAACTTCAAATTGAAAAAGGAAAACTTATTCTTAATCCTGAACAAGACAAGATTGAATATCTTCTTGAAGGATCTGGTTTAAAATATAGTGAACTAGGACAAGAAATAGAACAAGGAGATATAATAATTAAAACTGAAAAATATGGAGAAGATTACAACATCCATCTATCTCTTGCATATCAAGATTTAAATCTTACATATAATAATAAAGAAGAACAAAAAACATTTTCAGCAGCACCATCCCCTTATGAAATTTCAATAGAAAATAAAGGCTCTCCAAATGGCAAAATCCAGATTAATATTAAATAAAATCTATTAATTACATTTATAAATTTTTAAGGCAAGTTTTATAAATTAAACACACTTAATAAATAAAAAAGAGGAAAATGCAACAACAAAATAATAAAATATCTATTGATGTCTCTCCAAATGTTCCTGCTCTTCCAAGAGCAGTAGATAAAACTCAAATAGATGTAAGGTATATGTTAATTTCTCCTTATGCATCTGCACATATATATTTTGATAAAAAAACATCTGAATTAGTATATGAACTAGAAGAACCTTTATTAAATGACCAAGAAAAAGAATTATTAGAGAAAATTGAGCAAGGAATGAAAGAAGCCATCAATATTAATGTATTAGTAGAAAAAACTCAAGAAGCAATGATTGACTATCTTGATAAAACTGCAAGATTTCTAATATCTGAACTAGATCTAAAAGTTTCAGAACAATCTTATAGAAAATTATTTTATTATCTTTTTAGAGATTTTATAGGTTTAAATGAAGCTGAACCTCTAATGCATGATTATTTTATTGAAGATATAGAATGTAATGGGATTGAAACTCCTATATATATTATTCATAGGGTTTATAGAAATTTAAGAACAAATATAGTCTATAAAGATGTTGATAAATTAGGAAACTTTGTAGAAAAACTTGCACAAAGAGCTGGAAAATATGTTTCATATGCATCCCCATTATTAGATGGAAGTCTTCCTGATGGAAGCAGAGTTAATGCAACATATACAAAAGATGTAACAAGCAGAGGACCTACATTTACAATAAGAAAATTTACAAAAATTCCATGGACTCCAATACAATTAATTTCTCTAAATACATTAAGTCCTGAAATGCTTGCATATTTATGGATTTTAATTCAATATAAATCAAATATATTGATAACTGGTGGAACTGCAAGTGGAAAAACTACTCTTCTAAATGCAATTGCATTTTTCATACCTCCAGAATCAAGAGTTGTTTCAATTGAAGATACAAGAGAACTTAATTTATCTAAGGAAAATTGGCTTCCAAGTGTAGCAAGAACTGCTATAGGAACAGGAAAAGTAGGAGAAGTTGATTTATTCTCTTTATTAAAAAGTTCATTTAGACAAAATCCAGATTATGTAATAGTAGGTGAAGTTAGAGGTAAAGAAGCATTTGTATTATTTCAAGGAATGGCTTCTGGACATTCTTCAATATCTACAATGCATGCAGATTCTGTAGATACTGTAGTTAAAAGATTAGAAACTCCCCCTATAGAACTTTCTCCAACTTTAGTTAATACTTTAGATGTAGCATGTATTATGACTCATGCTGTAGTTAAAAAACAGCAAACAAGAAGATTGAGACAAGTTGTAGAAATAGCTAATGTAAATCCAGATGGAATTGCTATGACAAATACTCCTTTTATGTGGAATCCAAAAGATGATAAATATTATTTTAAAAAAGATAGCAAGGTTTTTGAAAAAATAGCTAATAGATATGGGATGAGTATAGAAGAGATTATGGAAGAATTTGCAAAAAGAGCAAAACTTATCTATGAGATGTATAAAAGAAGAATATTTGAGTTTGAAAAAGTTCAAAAAATTATAAATGATTATTATAAAAATCCTGAAAATGTATTAAAAAGTTTTGGAGTAATTTAGCTTCTTTATAATATTAAAAGTATATTACTATTAGTAATATAATAAAATTTATATACTTCAAATCATCTACTAATAGTAATGGGAAAAATAAAATTAGCAGGATATTTATGTGAGAGATGCGGGCATAAATGGGTATCAAGAAATAAACAAACTCCAAGAGTATGTCCTAAATGTAAATCTCCATATTGGAATATTCCTAGAAAAAAAAGAGGTAAAAAATGATAAGTAAAGAAAAATTAGATTCATTAGCTCAAATTGTAAAAGGATTAGAAGATGCTACTGAAAAACTTGAACAAGCTAAAAAAGAAAAAAATAGCCAGAATTTTGAACAAGCTAAAAAAGCAATTATAGAACTTCACCAAAATATGGAAAAAGAGTTGAAAAATGAAAAACGTATCTGATATGGAAAATATTGAAGCTTTAAAAGCAAATATAGAACATAAAAAAAATGTAATCAGAGAGTTAAATATCTTTGTAAATCAATTAGATAACTTAAGAAGATTAGAAGATCAAGGATATAGGATAAATCAACAAGAAAGAAGACTTTTACAAGCTTCTATAAATTCTTTAGTATCTCAACTTATAATATTAAATAATTCTCTTCCAGATATTTTAAAGAATGTATCTATCTATCAGAAACTCCCTTCAAAAACTGAAAAGAAAAAAGGGGAAAAAGATCTTGTAAGTATGCAATATTCTGCTCCAAGTTTAGAACAAAAACAAGCTTTAGTTACAGTTAAAAAAGAAGATAGACAGAGATTCTTAAAAGAACTTAATCTAACAAACAGCTCTTTAAGTAAATTAAAAAAAAGCTATAGCCAGGTAAGTGAAAAAGTAAGAAATTTTAAAAAACCAAGTTTTTATGCAAAAACTTCTAATAAATTATTTTTAAAATTATCAAATAATCTTCTTAATAAAGAGTATTTTCCAAATCTTGGAAAAGAATTAAGAAAATCAAATCTTCCATTTATATCAAATACATATCTATCAATGGCTTTTTTTACAACTCTGCTTTCTTTTATATTTTCTATATTCTTACTAATTCTTTTATTATTTTATAATTTTAGCATGATATTTCCTTTTTTAACTACCACAGAATCTTCTGTATTAATTAGATTAGCACAAAATTTCTGGATTATATTTGGATTACCTGCTGCTACATTTTTAGCATTTTATTTTTATCCATCAATAGAAAAAAAGAGCATTGCAGGAAGAATAAATCAAGAACTTCCTTTTGTTGTTATTCATATGTCTGCAATAGCTGGTTCTGGAATTGAACCTTCAAAAATATTTAAGATAATTGTTTTAAGCAGAGAATATCCTGATACTAGAAAAGAAGTTAAAAAATTATTAAATCAGATTAATTTATATGGTTCTGATATTGTAACTGCTTTAAGACAAAGTGCAAGAATGACTTCTAGTAGCAAGTTATCTGAACTTTTTAATGGATTAGCAACAACAATATCTTCTGGAGGAGGTTTAAAGGATTTTTTAGATAAAAGATCTGAAACATTGATTTTTGATTACAGGATTGAAAGAAAAAAATATACACATACTGCTGAAACATTTATGAATATTTATATTAGTGTAGTTATTGCTGCACCTATGATATTAACTATCCTTTTAGTTATGATAGCTATAACTGGAATGGATTTTGGATTAGGAATCAGTCAGATAAGTTTATTATTAGTTTTAGGAATAGCTATGATAAATATATTTTTCCTATTATTTTTACATTTAAAACAACCTAAATATTAAAATGAGAATAGGAACATTTGAAATTAAAAAATTCCATATCATGGGAATAGTTGTAGCTCTTATTGGAGTTATTATTGACCTTATTTTTTTAAGAGGTGAAAAAGTATTTTATTTTATATTAGGAATTTCCATAATTATTGCAGCTTTACCTTTTTTTGTATCATTTTTAATTAAAACAGGTAAAGAAAAAGAAAAAGAAGAGATGTTTCTTGAATTTTCTAGAAATCTTGTAGAAAGTGTTAAATCTGGAACACCTATAAGCAGGAGCATATTAAATATAAAAAATAAAGATTATGGCTCTCTTACCCCACATATTAACAAGTTAGGAAATCAGATTGCATTAGGAATTCCTGTTGAAGAAGCTTTAGAAATATTTGCAAAAGATGTTAATAATAGGACAATTTATAGGGCAATTGCACTTATAAGGGAAGCTCAACAAGCAGGAGGAGAAATTGAAACAATACTTGAATCTGTTGCAAAATCAGTAAGTCAGACAGATGAATTAAAAAAAGAAAGAAAAGCTGCTGTTTATTCTTTAGTTGTTCAAGGATATATTATTTTTATGATATTTATTGTTATTATGCTTGTTTTAGAATTTAAAATACTTCCAATGGCAGGTGAATTTGATATACAAGGAGATTTACAAGGAGAAGCTGGATTAGCTGGTATTATGCCTTTTGGAGGGGGTGAACAAGTTTCAGTAGAGAAGATTTCAAATCTATTCTTGTATTTGTTATTAACTCAAGGATGTTTTGCAGGACTTATTATTGGAAAATTGGCAGAAGGTGAAATAAAATCAGGAATAAAACATTCTTTTATTTTAATGGCTTTAGCTATGTTAATTTCTACTGGATCTAAAGCTTTTTTAGGTTAAAAGAGGTAAAATGATAATTAAAAATAAAAAAGCAATAAGCCATGTAGAAGTAATCCTTTCTTTTATTATATTTGTTTCTTTTGTATCTTTTCTTTTTGTTGTATTTAATCCTTTTAAGTATGCTACAGATAGTAAGGTGAGTTTAGATATAACTGAAAATAAAATTTTAGAAAATGTTTCTACAGATCTTAAAGTATTTTCTATTAAAATAAATTCAACTATATATCCTTTAATATCTTTATCAGATTGTTTTAAAATTAAAAATAGAGGTATTAGGGAATTTATAATTAGAAATCTAACAGGAGAGATATGTAATGCTTCTATTCAGGGGGATGATGTTAAATTTGAAAACAAAGGAAAATTTTATAGAGTTTATGTTTCAGATGAAATTGAAAAAATTAGATTGCTTTCTGGTAATTGTAGAGATATAGAAGATGGAAATTATACTTTAGGAGTTACAAGAAATTATAAAGTAATTTCAAATAAATCTTTACATATTTTATTTGAAAATTATGATAATGATTATGAAGAATTAAAAGATAATTTAGGTATAAATAATGAATTTTATATACAAGTTATGGAAAATGTAAGAACAAGTAATACAATATTAGAAGCTTTAGAAAGATACAAACCTGAAGGATTAGAAATTAGAGCAAGAAGTATTCCTATTGAGATATTAAATAAAAAAGGAAATTTAAAACCAGCTGTTATAAATATTCAAGTATGGGAATAAATATAAATGGAAAAATAAAAATGATTAAAAATAAAAAAGCATGGTTAAGGATTGTTGAAGCATTTTTTGCAATACTTATTATTACATCTGTATTATTAGTTATTGTAACGAGACAACCAATAGAAAGAGATAGTTATGAGATACATAATATTGAAAGAGGAATTTTAAGACAAGTAGCTTTAAATGAATCTTTAAGACAATATGTTTTAAATGAGGATGAAGATGAGATAAAGAGTTTTGTCAAAGATGTTGCTCCTGTTTATTGGAATTTTACAATAGAGATATGTAATATTGAAGGTATATGTGCAATGGAGCCTTATCCTAAAAGTGCTCTTAATAAAGAGATTTATGCAGATGAAATTTTAATAAGTTCAACATTACAAGAATATAATCCTAAAAGATTGAAGTTATTTGTATGGGAGAGATAAATTTAGATATTTAAAATTATCTACAACAGACTAATTCAATTCTATAATCATTGTGAACATGCCCACTATCATATTGCCAACAGCCTTGAATATTATCAGAATTTTCAACTACTTCAAGATACATGTTATTAGTTCCTAAATTTCCCCTCGTATTATCTCCACTATTAGCCTTACATTCTCCATTTGAGTCGCAATCATTATTGATCTGTCCTGGATAAGAAGGTCCTGTTGCAGGAGCTTGGTCATCAGCTATATGACAGGATAATAACTTTGGATATTCTTCTGGACAGTAATGAATAGCATCACCACCATAAGAAGGTGAACGTTCATAAATACATATTCCTTCAAATAAACTTTCAATCTCATCCGCAGTATGTCCATGAACTTGATAATCTCCAGAATTTAAGGCAATAACTACTGAAATTCCAGCTAAGAAGATTAAGATTGCAGATAATAGATAAAGATGTCTTTTTTCTATTGAAATATTGATTGCCATTTTCCTCTTTTTTATTAAAAATTAAAGGCAGAAGTTATTTAAATATGTTTTGGTGGCTGTTGTTAAGGGTTGAATTTAAAACTATTGAGAACCTTCTGAAATAATATATTGCTCAGGAATTGTAAAATAATATACTTGAACATTACTATCTGCGTGATAGCTTGTAACTACTACATATTCTCCACTTAATACCGCTGTATATCTTTGTGTTAACTTTGGTATGGATGTTTCAGTTTCATTATGATATCCTATAGAAGCATGTGTTCCTTCCATCCATCCTGAGTCTATTGGTTTTTGTATTCTCATATAAAGTTTGCCATCTTCACATTTCAATCCTACTTGTCTATTACTCCTTTCTATACTATTCCACTCTGTTCCATCTGCATAAACATAACCAGCAGGTCCTTTACAATTAGGATAAACTTCTCCGCTAACTCCACCTTCAATCTCATTAGCAGTATGTCCATGAATAGAAGGAAGTCCTGTTCCAGAACCAGTTGTCCAATCATAAGCTACTACTATTGATATTCCAGCTAAAAAAATCAAGATTGCAGATAATAGATAAAGATGTCTTTTTTCTATTGAAATATTGATTGCCA
>CAYMES010000015.1:5844-26611 GCA_964389765.1 Candidatus Woesearchaeota archaeon | reverse complement strand
ATAAAAAGAGGAAATCTATCTTAGACAATATGCTCTATATATTAAAAATTAAAATGTTCTAAAGCTATTTAACTAATAATAGAAACTTACAAGATTACGATTAACTAATAAATATTAAATTTTATAACATTAAATAGGCTATTTTTGCCCCACTATCTATAATAAAGTTAAATTATTAAATAGCAATTTCTTAGATAGTTTATGAAAAAAGAGAGGAAAACAAAAAAAGAAAAGAAAAAAGAGGAAATTTCAAATAAACATATTATATTTCTATTTTTAAGATATATTGTCCTTTTTATAGCAGGAATTTTTTTAAATTTATTTTATGAAGTATTATTCCCTTTAACTATATGGCCTTCTTATTATTTAATAAATATTTTTTATAATGCTTCTATTAAAGGACAGACAATATCTATTTCAGGAGCAAATATAGATATTGTTGGAGCTTGTGTTGCTGGTTCAGCTTATTTTTTATTATTGATTTTGAATTTATCAACTCAGATGGATTTTAAAAAAAGAATTTATTCTTTAATTTTTTCATTTTTATCATTATTATTTGTTAATATTATAAGGATTTTTGTACTTTCTTTAATGTTTATAGAAAAAGTTGCTTTTTTTGATATAACTCATAAATTGTTTTGGTATTTTTTTAGTGTTTTATTTGTAGTAGGAATATGGTTTTTAACTGCTAAAATTTTGAAAATTCAAAATATCCCTGTTTATTCAGATATTGAAACATTTGTGAAATCGATATCTACTAGAACTAACTTGAATTCTATTAGTATAGTATAAGGAGTTTATAAAAATCCTTCTATATGTAACTACTATCTAAGGGTTATTATAGAAAGGTTTAAATACTTTATTCACTATTAATATGCATGGTAAAGAGAGTAAATAGACTAGATGATCTTGGCAAATTAATTACCGAAGGAACTCCTTTAGAGGTAATTTATGATCTAGGGCAAGGGAAAGATAGAACTGAATTGCTCGTAACACATTTGAGGGAGGATACCTATTTAACTAACCGAATTTCATCATCTCCTAGAATCAGATTATATCAAGGAAAAAATGGAACTTTAATGGATTTTGAAGATTCAAATATGGATGCAGATAGCTATTCTTATAAAGCCTTGACCCCCCAAAAAGCCATTTATAGTGCTCCAGAACATTTCCCTCACGATAGAGGAGATTTAGAAATTCCTCTTGGAAATGGTAGAACATTGGGAATTAGTCAGTACGAAAGAGAGTCCCCTTAATCTTGTTTTTTAATTTAACAAAAAACCAGATGATTATTTACTCAGAATAAATTAACATGTGGTTTTTTAGATTCTTACCATAAACAGTCGCATTTAAGTTGCCAAATATTGAAACCTTTGTGAAATTGATAAAGAACAAAGATTGAAAAATAAAAAAGAACTTAAAAATAATTCTGTTAATAGTAATTATCTTTATTATAGTATTTTTGAGATATATGCTATACTTTAATAATTTTGATTTATGAAATACTAACTGTTGAGGAAGAAGTTATGTTAGCTAATATGGTCAATATTTAGGAATAAAGATATCTCAAAAAGAAGTTAATAAAATCCATTTCAGATGTATTGTAATTATTTATAGTAAGATAATTCTTTAAAACTCAGGATATTCTTTTCTTATATAGTATTTAATAGGAATTATCATTCCAGCAACAAATGAAATCCATCCAATAACACTCAATGTTATAATAATTATACTTCCCATAATAACATTTATAATAAATAAACCTGCCCAGCTTATAATTCCTGCTGAAAAAAGAATAACCCATGCAAGTTTGTCTTTTCTCTTTAATATAAAATATGAAAGATAGATAATAAATACTCCAAGAGATATTAGAAAAAAAGCATGCGTCAATAAAAGAGAAATATATAACTGTCCTCTATATGGAAAACTTTTTGTAAATATGCTCCAAGGAACTGGAACTTTTCTAAAATATTCTGCAAGTATTATCTGATGAAATATCAAAATTAAGAATCCATAAACAATTGCATAAATTCCATTATATAATGTTATTAAAGAACCTAATCTTATAAGTCTTACTCTCATTTTTCCTCGATATTTCTTTATAACTAAGTATAATTTCCTTTTAAACATTTTTATATATGAAACAATATTTTGAAATCTCATCTTTAATATAGGTTTTTTTATTTTAAACTTCTAACAATAAAATTATCTGAAATTATATTTAAAATATGGTGATTTTTATAGAAATTATATAAAAAGCAACTATCTGCAACACGTATTCTGAACTTTAATAGTTAATTTTACTAAACTGCATTAATGTCATTTTTGTATCTAGTAGTTTTATTTAAGAAGATATTTAAGTATAACAAAGACCTTTCCAAATAATAGTTAACAATTTTAATTAAAATCCTTTTTTAATTAATGATTGAACATAATTGAGATAGGATAAGGATTTCCTTTTTTTGTTTTAATATTGAGATAATTATGATTAAGCACACTTTAATAATTAATCATAACATATTTAAATAAAGAATTTTTTCTTAAAAAATGAAAAAGATAACTACTAGAAAAGATAAAGAAAAAAAAGATTCAATAAATAAAACAATCTTTGGAGTATTTATGGTAGCAATAATGGTTATAGGTATAGGGGGTTATGCTTTTCTTTCTAATCCTACAGAGAACAGAGTTAATAAAAAAATAAATTATCAAGGTATTGAATTTATTCTTCAAAAAAATAATATGTGGGCTTTTGAAATTCAAGGATATTCTTTTTTAACACAATATAATCCTCGACAAACTGAAAATATCTCTATTAATATACCTCTTACTATAAATAATTATGCTGGAAAACCTTTATATTTTGCTGGACAAGATGGAATTGGAAAACAAGAAATATTAATGAATTTTCAACAACTAATTCCAGATGTGATTCCAAGGATTCCTCAAGATGCATGTGTACGAGGAATGGAAGATATTAAATGTGAAGATGAAAATCCTATTAAAAATTGTTCACAAGACAACATTATAATTTTCAAAGAAAAAAATTTCACTGAAATAAATCAGATTCAGAATTGCATAATAATTAATTCTCCATATTATCAGCAAGCAAGAGTATCAGATGCTTTTTTATATAAGATAATGGGAATTAAAAAGTTTTAAAAATAAAGAAAATAAGTATTAAAATGACAAAAACTAAAAAAACAAAAAAAGAAAATAAAAAAGAGGAAAAGCAAACTAAAACAAAAAAGCAGCAAGAAAAAAGTAAAAAAGATAAATATGACAAGCAAACCAAAGTTGCATTATTGATTATGTTAATACTCATAGCAGGAATCTTTTTCACTAGGTGGATGATTAATGAAAGTAAAAAGATAGAATATGGAGATATGACTTTTTATGAAGTTGATGAAGGAGGATTAACATTTTATAAAGCTCCTTTAGGATTTATTTCAGCTCAAGGAAAAAATGCCCAATTTATTTTAAAACTAAGAAACAATCCAAAAAAATTAGATGAAAACATACCTATAGAAGGGTTTGGAAATATAAATGTTAAGAAAAATGTTACAATTTCTGTTTCTCCAGAAATTGGAGAGTGTTATGAAACTTATAGAACTTTAATTGATTTTTCAAGAACTTTAAAAGGATTTGGAATTTATGCAAATCAAGCAACCCCAGATAAAGATTTTGCAAAAGAAAATAATCTGAGTTTTGCTGATTGTGAAAATGCAGTTGGTAAGACAGTAGTTATTATGAGGCAAGGAAATAGCACAAAAATTAAAAGAGGACTTGATAATCCAGATTGTTATGTTATTGAGATAAATAATTGCGAAGTTCAAGCAAGTTTTGAAAGATTTATATTAGGAATGGTTGAAAATATGCTAAGGAAATAAAATGAATCAATTAATATGGGCAATAATCTTAAGTTTTCTTCCTGTAAGTGAACTAAGAGGAGGACTTCCTCTTGCTATCAATTATGCAATTAAAAATAATTTATCCATATATCCTATTTTCTTTTTAATTGTTATTGTTAATATTCTTGTAATATTCTTTTTATTATTTTTTCTTGATCTTTTCCATGACAAATTTTTAAAAATTAACCTCTACAAGAGATTATTTGGATTTTATCTTAAAAAAACAAGAAAAAGAGTAGATAAATTTGAATCAAGATATTCTACTTATGGATATTTAGCTCTTACATTACTTGTAGCAATACCTTTTCCAACTACAGGAGTATGGACAGGCACAATAGTTGCATGGTTATTAGGATTAGATAGAAAAAAAAGCATAATCTCTATAATTCTTGGAGCATTTATAGCAGGAATTATTGTTTTATTAGCAAGTTTAGGAGCTATAAACTGGATATTTTAATTTATCTAATCAAACAGAAGATGATTTTTAGAATTTTATTAAAGGAAATTTTTACCAAATCATTTATCTAAGAATTAGAAGAATCTTTTAAATTAGTATAAATTTATCAACAAAAATCATAGAGGTTTTTAATATTTTTTTATATATCTATTAACATAATTAATCAAGAAATTACAATTATAAGAAAATTAATAAAATTAAAAAAAATAAAAGAAAAAAAACAAAAAAGAAAAAATTAAGTTATTTATTCAGTTGTTTCGTCGTCAGTTGTTTCTTCAGTTGTAGTTACATCAGCATATGTTGTAGATTCTTTTTTAACTTCTGTTCCTGTATCAGTTGTAACTGGAGTTTCTTGTGTTAAGTATGTAACAGCTTTCTGTGTGTCTGCTGCTTCATAACCTGCAACAAGCATTGCTACCTTATCTTCATTATACGGCGATGTTGCCGCTTTAATAAGGAATTGTCCTTCTCCAACACCTGTTGTGTCTGTAAAGTCAGCTCCACAAAGATTGCCTCCTAACATTTCACCAGCTACAGTATTAATACAACTTCCACCAACAACAATTAAGTTTTTGGCTTTAGCTTCAGCAGTTAATTCATTGTCATAAAATGTAACACTTCCAAGTTCTGTAACTTCTCCATCTGTTGTTGTACTATCTGTTGTAGTGATTGTAGCTCCAGCTTCAGTTACAAATACGTCAGCATATGCTTCATCACCATTATATGTAATAACAACATCAGATAAATCAGAATCAGCATCTCTTACTGTTTTAGTAGCTAATGGAGATTCTACATAACCTTCATGGATATCAGTACTACTTCCAGTTTCATGCCCTTCTCCACTTTCAAAAGTAACAGCAGAACTTACTTCTGGTTTTGCTTCAGTAGAATCAAAACCAAGAGTTAAATTAAAGTGCTCTCCGCTATCTAAGTTGTTGTTTTCATCTTCTTCTGTAAATTTGAGTACAAAAGAAGTATCTCCTCCTGCATATCCTATCCCAGTTGTGTTTGTCCAAATAGAATTGTGTTCACCAGGGTCTAGAGTATAGTTGTCAGCCATGTGTTCCCATGGTAATTCAACCATTAAGCCCTCAACACTATAAATTCTATCAAGATAAACATTACCAGAACTAACAGCAGCAACTGTTAAAGTAGCAGTATCTGCATCTTCATCTGCTGCAGTAAGTGTAAAGTCTATTCTTCCAATGTCAATTGTTTCATCAATATCTAATGATGCACCTGTTGATGAATCTGTAGTACTTTTTATAGTAGTAGTGTTTTTAGCACCATCTGTATCATCTATCTTAGTTATTTCTAAGACATAAGATTCAACTTCAGTACCATCTTCCCAAGATACAACAAATTCTTGTTTTGAAGCATCTGTAACACTAATTGTTGTTCCATTACTTGTTAAAAGTTCTTTTCCAGATTCTTCACCTACTCCTAAAAAAGTTGTTCCATTTCCATATAAAAAGTCAAATGTTTCTTCACCATCTGTAATAGGAACAGTTAATTTCATAGCATCTCCATTATTAGCTACAGTAATTTCTTCTGCTTCATCAGCATTCCAATTTCCCATAGCTATTTCAATTGTTTCAAATCCTGGCATAACAAGCTTTTCATCAACTGTTAACCAGTCATCATCATCAAGGTTCCATTCTAAAACTATTTTATCTAATTTACTGCTTGTTTGAGTAATGTAAGATGTTAAACCATCAACATCTTCATCATTTATTACTACTTCCTGACCATTTTCTAAAACAATTTCACCTTCTCCTATACTTATTTCTGCACTACTTGTAGTTCCTGTTTTTGAATTATAGAGATTAGTTTTTACAGCAGCAAAAACATCAGAAGCAATTTCATAAGTATCTCCTTCTCCAAGTTTGTTAGTAGTTTCTCCATTAACGTTAAGCATTACATCTGTACCATCAATAAATTGAATACTAACTTCATAAGATGTATCTCCAACTTCAAGAGTAGATGTTTCACCTTCTGTTACTGTAATAGTATTAGCAGCATCTAGAAGAGTAAGTTTTTCACTTTCTGAGGAATTTGTAGCAGATACAATAAAATATTCTTTACCTAATATTGTAATATCTGTTTGTTCAAAATCACCCCAATCTGTTTCTCCAGCAGATTCTGCATCATCAGGTGAAAAATCCAAGGTATAGTTAAGAATATGGTCTCCATCTGCTAAATCAAATCCAACTATAGGTTCATCTTGTAAGTCATCATTTTGAAAATGAGTTAACTGAAGATTTGTTCCAAGAGCTATTTCCTGATTATACTCAAAATCATCATTATCATCATCTAAATATTCTCCAGAAGCAAGAACAGTAGCTAATTCATCATCATCCATTTTTGTATAGAATTTGCTCATGTTCTCTCCTAAATTAAACATATCAGATGATCTTTCTAATTTAACTGAGTCTCCATCTGTAACAGCTGATCCACCTGAACCACTTCCAGTTGTTGCAGTTTGTTTTGCTAATTCTGCTTGTAAGTCCTGTCCAACATCTATAGCAGCTAAGAAGTCTGATCCAGCAGCATCAACACCTACAACTACAGCCACATCTGCAGTTCCACCTGAAATAAATGGAGCAGGATATGTTGCAGCAGCAGCAAAACCAGCAAATACTGTTGATCCTAATAACGCTGTACTAGCTAACACCGATGTAATCTTTTTTATATTAAGTTTCATTTTTAAACCTCCTTTCAAAATTTTTAACTATAATTTATTTGTCTTGCAAATAGTACATATATACGAATGGTACTTTTTGCTCGACACATACTATAATCGAAACTTTCTTATTTATAAAGCTTTCGCCTCAACCTTCAATAAACACCTAAAATTAAAGCTTCTATTTATAAACCTTTTGGTGTCACTATTTAATTTAACAAAATTTCAAACAAACCCCTATTTTATTAAAAACAAAAGATTTATAAGATATGGGGTATTATGATTAATATATGAAGATTAAATTAAGGTAAATCTAAAACATATATTATAAAATATATATTCTAATAGATATTATGAAAATCAATATATATTTAAAGCCCTAAAACCTTAATATTTCATAGAATTAAACAAAATCAAATTCAGAACTTCGAAAAATTTTAAAATGGCAAAAAAAATAAGATCAAGAAATGTTGATTTGAATATTGAATCTGGAAGGTTTACAGGAATTTTTAAAAGATTTAGAGGAGAGAGAAAAAATTATGATTTTTCTAATATTTCTGCTTTAAGAAAGCTTCTAAGTAATGAAAGAGCAAGACTTTTAAGTACTATTAAAAATGAAAATCCAAAATCTATTTATGAATTAGCTAAATTATTAAGTAGGGATTTTAGATCTGTTAGACAAGATGTTAGGCTTTTAGAAAGATTTGGATTTTTAGAATTAGATAGCAGAAAAAAAGGAAAAAGAGAAATGTTAAAACCAGTATTAGTAGTAGATAGAGTTAATATTAAAATTAATATATAAAATAAAGAAATCTCTCAAAAATCAATTTCTAATATAGCAGATTTCCATATCAACAATTATATTTCCAGGAGGTTGAGGAATAAGATGTTCTGCTCCTTTTTTTGCTCCACTACAATTTCCTTTTTGCAAATGAAGAATCCTATCTTTTCCACTATTTTTCCCTTCTTGATAATAAATAATCATAGAATAATAGCTAGTAGGGTTTTCAGAACTTACTTTCCATGTTTTATCTAATATCTCTGAAAATGTTGAATTCAGCATAAAACAAGCCATTTTTCCATTTTCACAAATCTCATTATTATAACAACTTTTTATCAAATCTTCTAGATTTTCATATTGAGGTTCGTAATTTATAGCACAATTTGTTGTATATTCCATAGATGAAGCAAGAAAATTCTCTAAATCCTTGCTTTCTTGATGTTCATCATCTGCTTGAATATAAAAAAACAGAAAAAACAAACCTATAACTATAACAATTATCATTATTAAAATAAATCCCACCATCTCATGTTGCGAGCGTTTTGAATTTAGTAAATTATTCTTACTGTTCATTTTAAATTGTTTCAGCTTGTTTTATTTCATATCCTGCCATAATCTTGCCAATTTCACATTTTTCATAAATATAATTATTTTTTTCCTCAATTCTACATAAAGTTACAAAAGTAGATATCGTTCTTTGATTTTTAACTTCTTTACCATATACTGTATATGCATTACAATTAGGATAATTATTAACCCTACACTCTATTTCATCTTGAACTGTTCTTGGAAAAATTTTGACAATTTCAATACTTTTTATATCATCTCCCCAAAAACCTTGATAATCTTGTTTATTTTTTAAAGCCATTATCTTATCTGTATCAACACATAAAGGTTCTCCACAACCAAATTCAGGAGTAGATGCAAGTTTAGATATAGTAGATATTGCTTTTTGTTCTGCAAGTTCATTAGCTTTATTTTGAAGATTTCCATATTGGATAACTATAAAAAACAAGCCAGCAATTATAAAAAATATAACAATAGCAACTAACATAAATGACATTTCTTGTATTTTTAATTGAGCTTTTTTCATATTTTTAAAGTATAAACATCTTCTTAACATTTTAATATATACTGCACCTTGAAGCTTGATTTATTTCATCTATTTGCTCTGCTTTTTCATTTAAAGAAAAAACAATTTCAGATGAAGATGCATTTAAACCTAAATTTGATAAAGACATTAAATGAGGTTCTAAAGTTGAAGAACACCCTTTAGATTCAACAATTCTTATCTTATCTTTGTAAATTAAAGCTAAATAAGATATTCTTTTTGCTAATCTTTTAATATTACACTCATAAACTTCTGGAGAAGAAAATATAGCAGCATAAAGCAAATTTCCAGAATAATACATGGTTTTTCCTTGTTTAATAACAGAACCTTGCTCAAAATTTTGCCCACCATATTCTACACTTCCATATACAGAAATATCGCACCCACTACCTGGAAAACAAACCTTTTTAGTTTGAGAAGAACAATTATTCTTGCTAGAAGTTATCTGGATATTTCCAAGATTTAGTCTTTCAATCTCCTCTTTAATATCTTCTGCATCTTCATTAAAAATAAAACAATATTCTGTTCCAGATAAGATTATTAAATCTGAAATTTTAAAAGGCATATCAAAAGGTTTTGTAAATATATTGAATATTTCTTGTTGTTCAATATTATTTGAGAAAATATATTTATTATAAATTGGTTTTGGATAAGAAGGATTAGGCCATTTTTCTCCAATCCCTGATTTACTAGATAAACCTATTCTTTGATATCCAAAACTTCCAGAATATTCACATCTATCATTATAAATTCTTGTTTCAACAGGAAATTCTATGATAGAACTTTTTCCTGTTTCTAAACTTGTTTCAAGAGGATCAAGAAGTATAGATACCTTAGTAGCTGTCTGTATATCTATTTCTTGTTTTTTAGTTGGAAGAAAATACTGGGTAACAATATAAATTGCAAGAAATATAATTACAGCTCCAACAATAATAGAAAACATCCAAGCAAAACTCATTTCAAATCCTTTTTTATTTTTTATTATTTTTTTCATCTCTATTGTTCCTAATAAACTAACAATTCTTTATTTAATTTTAATAAATTTTCAATATTTGGTGTTTAGATTTATTGAAGACCTAATTTCTCTAATTAACTTATTTTTAAATTCATATTGCATTTTATATAATACCTATGCTCTTGATACCTTAACTTTTAAATCAAAAAAACCTTTTTTTATCTGGATATTTATTTTACTATTTTTATTTTCAAAACAATAAGGATTAGTTAATTCAGTTGTATTAATATGTTCTATATATACAGAAGAAAGACATCCATCTGCAGCTTTTTGAGGATATAAGAAAAAATTATGCTCATAATCTGCATTTCTTTGTAATTCTTCATATATTTGTTTTTCTTTTCCACTAGCATCTGAATCTTTATTTAAATTTGCAAAACAAACATATTCAACTTTTGAAGGCATGCTTCTTGTAAAAACAAATTCTGCTTTTTGACTTTTCCATGTATCTCTTATCTCTTTTTGAAAATCATCTAAAAAAATTCCAATATTAGCACATCTCTTAATGTCTAAAAAATAATTAATAGCAAAAAAAGCAACAACCAAGAATGCTATAATTAAAAATATTGAAAATATTACAGCAAAAGGCATTCCAAAAATCTGCATTGCTTTTTTATCTTTACCTCTTTTATCCATATAATAATAAGAAAAAACTTGATTATAAACTTTTTTATTAAAAAAAGTTTATAAGATACCTACATCAATCTATTTTTACAAATATAATAACTGCTATTTCTGAAACCTTGTTTTAACTTTACCACCATTTTCAAGAACTAGTTTTTCTAATATTTATTTAACAAACTAAATATCAATAAATAATTAAGAAGATTGTTCTGCAATATTATATGGTCTTACTATCATATTACATTGATTTGAAAGAGGCATATTTCCATATTTATCACTACATCTTATATAGTAAGTCTGGTCTGTATGCCATTCTGCAAAATGTTCTGTTTGATTAGCATAAGGCATATTTATACCATCTTCAAAATCAAAATTACAAGATTTAGTGGAATATCTACATGTGGAATCTTCTGTTGTTACAATCTTTAAGATTTCATCTTCTCTATAAACCCTTGCAATAACAGGAGCTTGTCTATCAACTTCAACTCTAAATTCAGTTTTGTTATCATCTCTGTTTCCTCCTAAATCAATACACTTAACATAATATTTATGATTTCCTTGTGTTAAATCTTGTCTTTGTGTATGTATGTTGCTATTTGTTTCATAAAACTGGACATAGTCATTTTCATTTCCAGTAGTTGAATAATAACATATAGCATTTCCATTACTATATCCATTAGCAGTTTCTACTCTTAATGTAACAGGAACAGTGTCAGTTGAACCTTTAATTGTGCCATTTGGAGCAATATTTATAATGTTAAGAGTTTGAGTTCCTTTAACAGTGTACTTATATCCTTGCTGATTTACATTTCTATCTCCTTCTTTTGCATTAGGTTTATCTTTACATCTAAAATAAAACACATTATCTTGTCTGTCTTTTATTCCTGTTAAAGTTGTTTTACATGTATAAACAAGGTCATTATTCATTTCCCAGACATTTGTAGAACATGACATATTATTTTCCATATTATCATATGTTCTATCTTCTCTGCTCCATTTACATTCAGCTGGTTCATTTACATAAACTTCTAAATCAAGAGAAGTCTGATTAAATTTAACTGGCATGTTATTTCCAATACTTGTATCTACTATTTTTGGAGCAGTTACATCTGGACCTTCATCAACACAAAATCTTATTGCAAATTCATCTACATTATAATTATCATTTCCATCTCTGCATCTAGTATAAAGAGTATAAGTTCCATCATTTTCTATTTCTGGAGCTGAACGATTCATTGCATCAGGACCTGGCAAGCTCAGTCTTTGACTATGATTGTATGAATAGATATTTGATTCTCCAAAATAAAAAGCCATATCATCAAATTTCTTAGTATGGTTGTAATCTACTTTACATTGAGCAGGTTCATTTGTTATTATTCCAAATTCCAAAGGTGTAAATGCTTTTATACATCCATTTCCTGAATCTGTTCTTATAATTCTCATCCCTCTTCCTGGAGGTCTTTGTTGAACATCTACATATTCATGTCCAATACTAAGAGCTTGTTCCCATGGTCCAATAGTTGGAGAAGTTGTATCATGAGGATTAATCCATGCACATTTTTCTTCTTCTGTTCCTTTATTAAGTAATTGGCAAGCTTGTCCAAGTGACTTGCATCTATATTCAGAACAAGGTTCAATTCCTTGATTACAGACTTCACAATTTTCTCCCCCTGTTGGAGCTTGCCATGGACGGCAATTAAATACAACAACTTCTTTGCTTTCTTTTTTATACAACAATATAAAGGTTACAACTGCAACACCAATTCCAATCCAAAATGCAGTTGCTCCAGGATTTGCAATTGCAGCTTCACTTACAGAAGTTATTTTCCCTCCTTCTGTTGCAACAGTGTATCCTTTTCCTTCTAATGCTTTAACTGCTGTCTCTGTTCCTCTAAATTCACTTGCTAAATTTTCTACAGCTACTTCTCCTCCTTTTACAGGGACATTTGCAAGTTCCTTCATATGCCATCCTCCTCCAATTTCTTTTCCAAAAACATTAATTTTTCCTTTGGTAAATACTTCTTTTAAAACATTATAAGATGTCCCACCTGCTAATCCTGCAAAAAATGCAGCTTCTGCTGCATTTCCATCTCCAACAAAACTTCCTACTAATGCACCTGCAGCTCCCCAGATTACTCCACTAAATGCAGAACTTAATAATGTATCTTGACTTATTGAACTCCACATATCTCCTAATCCAAGTAAACCTCCATCTCCACCTCCTCCAGCTGCTCCTGCAGCTGGAATTATTTCTGGAACTCCAGGTTTCACATCACTTAAACCTCCACCAGAACCTTCACTATACCAAGGAAGATTGCCTCTACCTGCTTTTGATTCAACTGCTTTTGAATCGCTCCATTCAAAATTCGATCCACTATCTGTTCCTGTAGGTGTTGAAGTGAGTGATGGGGTAAAAGTAAAAGGCACTCTCCTGCTTCCAGTTACACCAGGTTCAAGAGCATCTCCCTCCTTTAAATACAAACTTGAATCCTGCCCACTAACAACACCCATTCCAACTAACCAGCTTCCAGCATTAGCAAAAGCTAAAACTAAAGCAGTTAATCCAGTAATTTCATCATCAATTTCAGCTCCTTTAGATATTGAATCAATAATTCCTTTACTTAGAGTTTTCTTTTCACCATCAACAGTCCATTCAGCTCCATCGTCAGTAAATTTACCAACATAATTTACATAACCTCCACAATCTCCCATACTTCTACAGATTTTATTCATTTCTTGAGCCCATGATTCTTCTAAACATTCACAATTTTCCACACATTCCTTGCCTCCTAATATTTTTTCTTCAAATTCAACAATACATTGAACAGATGCTTTTCCACATATTGAACTTGCTTGTCCTTCTTGCCAGAACTTTAATCCTGGAGGCACTGCTGGAACACAAGTTCCTCCTCCAAGGACAACTTCAGGTAATCCTGCTCCTTCTCCACTTGAATCATCTTCATCATCATCTCCTCCAAAAATTGCTTCTCCTGTTACAAAACTTCCTCCTTCACTTGTTCCCCCAATTTCAGGTTCAGATTCTGTTTTACCAAATCCAGCTATTCTTATTCCTTCAATCCAATGGCAGTCTCTTTGATCAAGATTTTCACAATCTTCTTTATCTGTTTGAAGAGTGCAGTCTTTCCACCTATTTGTTCTACAAGCTGCTTCTTGAAATTCTCCTTGAGTAGTTTCTATTATTCCTTGAATACAGATTTCATTTCTATAATCTGCACATGGCTCTACTAATTCTTCACCTGCTACACATAAATGTCTAAAATGTCTTGCTCCTACTGGATCTTTTCCTTCTCCTACAATTGCATCATAATCACACCAAGTTTCTCCATGTCTATGTTCTCCATCAGTTGTATCATAACAATTTAAATCCACACATATATTTTCACCATAATCTGGTTGAGGAGAACTTCCTCTTTCATATTCTCTACAAATGCTTCCCCTATAATAATCACAATTTCCACAAGATTCAGAACCAGCATTACTTTCTCCAGAATTGCAACTCTCACTTTTATCAACTATTTCTTTCCAATATGATTTATCATTAACTTTAGAAGCATCATAAATATTAGCTATATTTCCACATGTATCTAAAAAATAAACCTCATCTTTTCCTTGTACACAAGTTGTTTTAACATTTTCTATTGAAGGCATAGCACAATTTGTACCTAATTCTTCTGCAGAACATAATAAATCTTTATGAAATTCTGGTTCTGACATATTTCCACTAGATTCAATATCCATACATTCTTGTCTTGTTGTAAATTTACATGTTCTAACATAATTTTCTTCAAAAACACATGCTCCTCTGTCTTGAGCTTGAGCAAGTGCAATACACTGCATCTCATTTTGTATATCATTTCTAAAATCAATTCCTAAACCATAAAATCCACTTAATCTTTTACATCTTGTTAAAGTAACTAAAGCTGCTTGATTATCTAAAACACAACATCCTAATTCACATTGAGGAATATCACATTCTGCACTATCTGTCCATGTTCCATTATTTTGTTGACAAACTTTTTGAGGTGTATTTTCCATACATAATCCTTCTTGACTGTTATAACAACATCCTGGTTTACAAAAAGAAGTTGCTTCACAAGAAGTAGGTGTTTTTCTTAATCCATTACTAGTATCACAATTTTCTGGATTAGCGTTCTGACACCATGCTCCATCTACAGTTTTTTCACAACAATAATCTGCATATGCTTGAGCTGAAACTTTTTTAGTTTGAGGAATAGCAACTAAAAATGAAAATGCAAATACAGAAACTATTAAAAGCAAAATCTCCAGATAACTTATTCCTGCTTTTTCACTTATAAATTTTCTTTCTACCATTTTTTATCTTTTATTCTATCCTATCTTCAAAATATCCAGAAGGTAAAGCAATACTTCTTGAAGCAAATACTAATTTATCTTCACTTAATCTATGTTCAAGAACATATACAGTTGAGCCTTCTGACATTTTCTTTTTTTCTATTTTTACATTAGGATAATATAACATATATGTTAATGGATCACTATCTCCATATCTTGCTTCCCAATTAGCTATAGAAGAAGATATTGAAGTTAAATCATACATATTACTATCTATATCTACATTAAATTCATCAACAGAGGTTCTTGCTTCTCCTTTTCCTATTGTCATAGGGGATTTAACAGTTATAATAATTGAATTAGGAACAATAGAAGTTTTAATTTCTGTATCTTCAGTATCTAAACTTCCTCCTCTTGCTTCAATTTCATCTTTAACAGATTCTAGACATGCTTTAACTCTTGGATGAACATAATCATTTATTTCTTGCTGAATATGTTTTTTTAAAAATGGCTTCTGCATTAAACATTTTTTATAATATTCATTTGTATAACATAAATAACTTACTTTATTTCCTTCATACATGATATGTTTTCCAGGATCTAAATCTCCTCCCTGAATAGATATTTTTTTAATTGCTTCTTCTGCAGAATTTTCTGTACATGTTCTAAGATATTTAATAGGAGGTTCTCCTCCAACAAATGTTTTTATCTTAGGATAAAATAAAAAAATAAGAACTACAGCAACAATCAAAATAGCTATAATTATAAATATAGTAACTTGCGAGCGTTTTGATTTGGAAAATAAATTAATATTATTTAAACCAAAGCGCGAGTTTGAGCGTTTTGATTTGGAAAATAAATTAATATTATTTAAACCAAAGCGCGAGTTTGAACGTTTTGAATTTAGTAAATTGTTCTTATTATCTAAACTAAATCGTGAGCCTCCTCTTTTTTCTTTTATCTTCATTTTATTTCAACGATAAATATCTTTATAAATTTTTAGATGAGTATTTTATATATCATAAGGCCTTATTATAATACTACAATAAGCTGGTTTATTTTCAAATTCATCTTTACATTTAATATAATATGTTTTTCCAGGGTTCCATTCTGTTGAATGTTCTTTTTCTTGTCCAGACATTAAAGTTGCATTTTCAAAATTAAAGTTACATGTATTAAAAGAGTAAGCACACTCTGAATTTTCATTTGTCATAATTTTTAAACCTCCAGAATAAAATGCTCTTGTTATTATTGGAGGAGATGAATCTACTTTGAGATTAATTCTTACTGAATCTTCTGCTATATTTCCAGCAACATCTTCACATTTAACATTAATATTATAGATTCCTCTAGGTCTATTTGTCAATACTTGTTCATGAACATTAGAATAAGTTTCTGAAAACTCGTGATAAGTTCCATCATTAACTTTTAATAAACATCTTGCTCTTCCATTTTCAGCTCCCCCATTTGTCCTAGTTTCTACATTTAATGTTGTTAATGTTGTTCCTGATAAAATTTCTCCTGATGGAGTTATTTCTTGTATTTCTAATTCTGATTCAGAAGATTTAAGAATATATTCATAACTTTGTTGCATTGTATTTCTTGCACTTTCATTTATTTCTTTAAGTTCTGGTTGGTCTTTACATCTCACAAATATCCTATTTTCTGTTTTTGTTAAATTTGTTAATAATGCATTACATAGATAACCTTTTGCTTGTTGAGCTAATACATCTTCTTCACAATCCATATTATTTTCCATATTATCAAAGTTTCTGTTTCTTTTGTCCCATCTACATTCAGCTGGTTCATTTGCCCAAAACTTAACATTTTTTGTTATTTCACTTGATGCAAGATATGAACCAGAATTTGGATCTGCATCATCTATTCTTGGAGCAGTTAAATCAGGACCTGGCTTTACACATAACTTTATTGAATATTCTGCTGTATTTGTATTTCCCCAAGAATCTTTACATCTTACATAAAGATTCATATCTCCTAATTGTTCTAATATTATTTCTGAAGATATATTGTATTGATTAGCTAAAGAATTTCCACTTGGTAATGAAAATATCATTGAATGATTTTTTAATAATACATTACTTCCTCCGAAATGTTCTAGCATATCTTCATATTTTTCTGTATGTTGGACATCAATCTTGCATTGAGATGTTTCATCAGTTGTTATTCCAAATGCAAGTGGTGTAAATGCAGAAACACAACCATCTTCACTATTAGAATTTATTATTTCAAATCCCATACTATCAACATCTGTATAATTATATCCTAAATTAATAAAATCATACCAAGGAGAAATCTGGGGAGAAATTCCATCATTTTCTTCTGCAACACACATTTCTTGGTCTGTTCCTTCATTTAAAAACTGGCATGCCTGTCCAAGTGACTGGCATCTATATTTACTACATGTTTTAAATTCATCTTCACACTTGCCACAATCTTCTCCTCCTACAGGAGCCTGCCATGGCTTACATGTATAGGTGACTCTAACTTTCTTACATACTTCACCAATTCCAGCTATTTTGAATAATGCCATTACTGCTACTGCGATAGCTATTCCGATAATTAATGGCCCGGGAGCAACAGGAAAGAAAAACTCACTAGCTGAAGCTACTCCCATTCCCAGTGCAGAAACTTCTGCTGCAGCTTGAGTGGCAATATAGTAGGCATAACTATAAGTTCCAGCCACTCCAGCAGCAGTCCCGGCAATAACTCCAGTGTTAGAAGTTTGAATTCCAAACATGCTTGCAATTAAAGGAGCAATTGTCATAATTATTGCTGTAACTGTTGCAAGATTTGCAAATGCTACCATACTTGATGAGGGTGCTGCAGCTGCTGTTGCTTCTGCAGCCCCTGTTGTCGAACTCAACCCTGCCACACCTTCTTCTACTGCAGAAACACTAGCTAATTGAGAACCTTGAACTGTTACAGTTTCCCCTATATAAGCTTCTCCTATGCTTGAAGCTACAAATTGAGAACCACCAAATTCACCAGCACTTGTAATTTCTATAATAGGCATGCCATTAGCAGCTACTTGTTCAGTAACAAAACCTTTTAAAGATGTGCCTGTAGGAACAGGCATAGCTGAAGAAGAAGTTCCTCCTCCAAAAATCCCTCCAAGCAAATCAACATCAACAACATTTCCTAGATTACTTTTTATCCCACTCAAACCTATTCCTTTCTGACTTAATAAATATCCAATACCCATAGTTCCAGCTCCTGCAGCTGCAAGAGCTCCTGTTGAAACTCCTCCTTCTCCACCTCCACCACCCTCAGCTGCTGGCTCTTCGCCTTCTTCTGGAAAGCCAGTTATATTTCCACTAAGTTCTTCTAATGTTCCTGGTTCTGCAAATTGTCCTGCAACTGCTCTTGCTAATTTTTTATATCCTTTAATTATTCCTTGAGATAATTTTGGAGCATTAACTATAGAATAACCTTCATCTGAATAAACTTCTTCAATATTTACATAACCTCCACAATCTCCCAATGATGTACAAAGCTTATTCATCTGCTGAGTCATGGCAATAGTTTCGCAATTACAATTCTGCTCACATTCACAACTTCCATCCATTTTTTTAATATAAATAACAGTACATGTCTGAGTTGCCATTCCACATATTTGTTCTGCAGATTTCATACTTCCTTCACTTTTAACATTAAATCCTTCTGGATATTTAGGAGCACAAACATCAAACTGGAATCCATCATCAACATTAACATTTTGAACAAAACAATCAATTCCTTCACATCCTTGTCCTTGTTTTGAATTTGCATCAATACATTTCTGCCACTGATTAATTCTGCAAGAAGCAGATGAAAAATCTAAATCTTCATTATATGATTCAACACAGATTTCATTTCTATAATCTGCACATGGCTCTACTTTAACTTCTCCTTCTACACATGAATATTTCCAGTGACGACTTCCTACTACATCTCTTCCTTCACCAATCTGTCCATCATAAACACACCAAGATTCTAAATTTTCCCTATCTTTAGTTCCAACATTAGCAGGAGCATCATAACAATTTAAATCTCTACAAATATAATCTCCATATTCTGGTTCTGAATCTTGTTGAGGTCTATATCTTCCACATGTACTTCCATATTCAAATTTACAATTTCCACAACTATCTGCATTTTCTAATCCACCTTCTAAATTACATAATTCATCTTCATCTAATCTAAAATTCCAATAATCTTTGTCATTAATTTTAGAAGCATCATAAATATTAGCCATATTTCCACAACTATCTAAAAAATAAACACCATGTTCACTTTCTACACAAGTTGTCTGTTCAGTAGAAGAACAAGTTGTGTTTAATTCAGAATTAGTACATAAATAATCTTTATAAAAATTAGAGTTATCTCCTGTTATTGAAATACATTCTTGTCTTGTTGTAAATTGACATGCATTTCCTTCAATACTGCTTCCTGTTAAACATGCTCCTTTATCCTGAACTTCACTTAACAATATACAAGCACTTTCAGAATTTATATTTGGAAGAAATACTTTATTTAAACCATTCATACTAGATAATCTTCCACATCTTGTTTCAGTTACAAATCTTGCTTCATTTCCTAACATGCAACACCCTTTTTCACAGTCTATAATATTGCAAGAACCATCATCATGCCATTCTCCACCATCATTTTCACATCTTGCTTTAGGAGATGAAGCAGAGCAGGTTCCTTCTGTAGGATTAAAACAACATCCTAATTCACATTCACTGTAATCTTGTCTTTGTCCAGGAAAACAATCTTGTTCACAATTATCATCACAATTTGAAACAGGATATTCTTGACAAATTGCTCCTTGATTATCAATTAAACAAGTATTTACTGCTTCATCTTGAGCAGAAACAGAAGGTATAGAAGCTTGATATACTAAAAATGAAAATGCAAATACAGAAACTATTAAAAGCAAAATCTCCAGATAACTTATTCCTGCTTTTTTATTTATAAATCTTCTTTCTACCATTTTATTTTAAAATCCTGGAGGAACTACACACCCTCTTATTGCAAATTTAAAACTTTCTTGAGAAGACCTCTCTATTATTTCATAAATTTTTATACTGTCACTTGTTCTGAACTTTTCTATCTTATAACTTGGATAAAAAGCCATATACCCAAGATATTCAAAATTACAATATTTAGCTTCTTGATTAGTTATTTGTAAAGCAATACTTGCTAAATCATATATGGGATGATTAACCCTTGATGTGAATTTATCAAATTTTCTTGTTTCTTGATTTTTTGTCATTTCCATATCTCTATCAATAGTTACAATAACTTTTTTTGAATTAAGTTCAGTTTCTATATCCATTAATCCATATTTAATCTGGTAATTCCTATTTTCTAATTCTTGTTTAAGTTCTTGGAAACAATCTTCAATTTTAGGAGTTATATATTGAGTTATTTCTTGTTCTATATGTTCTATTAACATTGGTTCTTGATTTATACATCCTTGATAATTATTTTCATTAAAGCATAAATATCCTATTTTGTCTTCTTCATGTAATTTATAATTAATAGGAGAAATATAACTTCCTTGAGGAGATAAAATTTCTATAGCTTTCTTAACATGGTCACGAGCACATTTATCAATATAATCTTCAGGATTTTTTTCTGACCCTATTTCAATTTCTGGTTCTCTTCTAATAAGAAAAAATAAAACAATTACAATAACAATCAAAATAGCTATAATTATAAATATAGTAACTTGCGAGCGTTTTGAATTTAGTAAATTGTTCTTATTATCTTTAAATTTAAAATGCGAGTTTGAACGTTTTGAATTTAGTAAATTGTTCTTATTATCTTTAAATTTAAAATGCGAGTTTG
>CAYMES010000015.1:5312-5744 GCA_964389765.1 Candidatus Woesearchaeota archaeon | reverse complement strand
AACGTTTTGAATTTAGTAAATTATTTTTATTATTCATTTTAACACCCATAAATTTACTTTTTCTTTTTTGATTTTTTCAATTTTTCCTTCAATAACTAACTCAAGAAGATATTTTTCAGCTGTATTCCAACTAATTTTTAGAGATTTAGCTAATTCAGAAGTAGTAATTACCCTCTTCTTTTTAAGAAAATCCAAAATCTTCTTATTATGCTTATTCATAAGTATATACCTCTTTTTATACATATCTTTAAAGATATGTTTATAGCTATCAATAATATTATGAGTATACATATATAAATCTTATGGTAAAGAAAAACTACCAAATCATTAATCTTCTACTCGAATTAACGATTTCAATTAATACATAAAAAATACATAAAAACTACCAAATCATTAATCTTCTACTCGAATTAACGATTTCAATTAATACAT
>CAYMES010000015.1:0-5212 GCA_964389765.1 Candidatus Woesearchaeota archaeon | reverse complement strand
AAAAAATACATAAAAACTACCAAATCATTAATCCTCGGTCTCAACTCTTGGGGCAAGAACAAAGGATAACTCCCTTCTTGGAGTTTTAAATTCCATTTTCAAAGGATAATCTTTTGCAAAATTAAGAAAAACTTTATCACTAATTTTTGTAGCTTTTATAAATTTCTGAAGATATTCTAAACTATATCTGCTTATTATCTCTTTTTCTTCTCCTTCTAATTTTGCATCTATCTTAACCTCATCAGATGAAAATTCTGCTTTAGCAGAATTTAAAGAACCTTTAGCACTGATTATGAACTTATCTTTCTGAACATTAAAAGCACAAGAATCAGCTACAACAGAACAATCTTCAACAGCTTCTGCAAAATCAACTCCAGGCATCTCAATCTTGCTTTTAAACTCTAAATCAGGCATTGATTTTTCTTCTTGTTCAATATCTATCAAAGAAAGTTTAAATTCTCTTGTTATCTTATCTTGAATCTGTATCTTTAATGCATTATCTTCTGTTTGCAATATCAAAGAACTTGTTGAAGAAGCTCTTCTAAGAACGCTTTTTAAACTATCTAAACTAACTCCTAAAACTTCTTCTTCAACTTCTATCTGAGAAAAAGCAGAAGCTGGCAATTTAAAAGAAATAAGAGCAACATTTGCAGGATCTATAGCTACAATAGACATTCCATTTTTATTTACTTTTATCCTAACTTCAGTTACTAGTTCAGAAATTATAGATATTATATCAGACAAAATTTTCGGATTATCTAATTTTAGCAACATTTTCTCTTTTATTAATTTAAAAGCTTTAATTTGTTTTTAAATATTATTATTCTGTAATATACGTAACTATTTAAATACTTATTATCTTTTAAAATTACTCCTAAAGGAGATTAAGAAGTGAAGATGCCAGATTCAAAAGAAAAGAGTTTAAAAGAGCAAAGAGTTAGAAAAACAGCTCCATCTTATTATTCAAGACAAGACATAAGAAAAGCTATATTTAAATTTTCTAAAAATAGAGAAACAATACCAAGATATTATGAAGGTTTTGGAAAAAGACCAAGTTCTTTTCAATATGAATCAGATATTCTTGCTCTTGTTAAAAAAGGAGCAACCTCTTTTCATTGCTCAGAAGAATTATGGCAAGATCCTCTTTCTATATCTACAGATATGTCAGAACAAGAAATAGGCAATTTAAGACAAGGATGGGATCTTCTTATAGATATTGATTGTCCTTATCTAGAATATAGTAAACAAGCAGCTTTAGCTTTAATAAAAGCTTTTGAATTTCACAAGGTCTATAATGTAGGATTGAAATTTTCAGGAAGCAAAGGATTTCATCTTATTGTTCCTTGGAAAGCTTTCCCTAAACAAATACATGACAAAAAAACAAAAGATATGTTCCCACAATGGCCAAGGTTAATCTGCCAGTATTTAATGCAAGTAGCACGTCCTATTCTTGAAAAAACAATGGAAGATGAAGAAGAAAAATTCACATCAAAATTAAAAAAAGGAGTAAGATGCGAGACATGTAAGAATATTGCAGAAAAAATAGAAAAAACAACAGTTAAATGTTCTGCATGTGGAAGACAAGAAACTTTTAAAAATTATGAAAAAACAAAAAGAAAATGTCCAGAATGTAGATTAGAAATGCAAGAGAAAAATAAAAAAACAATTTATTATTGTCAAAACTGCGATATAGATTCTGAAAAATATCCTGATAATTTTAAAGAAAAATCTTCTATAGATATTTTTAAAGTTTTAGGAATTGATGTAGTTTTAGTTTCTCCTAGGCACTTGTTTAGAATGCCTTATTCTCTTCATGAAAAAACAGCTCTTTCTAGTATAGTCCTTAATAAAAAAGAATTAGAAAATTTCTCTATTCATGATGCAGATCCTTTAAAAGTTAAAGTTAAAGATTTTCTTCCTAAAGCTGAAGAAAATGAAGCAAGAGAACTATTATTACAAGCTATAGATTGGGGTAAAGAAAAACAAGAACCTGAAACTAATAAAAATAAAGGAAAATATGAAGAAATAATTATCAAGAACTTATCTCCTAATCTATACCCTCCATGTATAACTAAAATACTAAAAGGTGTTAAGGAAGATGGAAGAAAAAGAGCACTATTTATATTAATTAATTTTTTTAAATCTTTAAAATTATCTTTTGAAGAAATTGAGAAAAAAATAAATAACTGGAATAAGAAAAATTATAAACCTCTTAAACAAGGATATATAAACAGCCAGTTATCATGGCATAAAAGACAAGAAGCAGTTCTTCCTCCAAATTGTGACAAGCCCCACTATAAAGACTTACAATTATGTCAGCCAGATAATCTATGCAGGACAATTAAAAATCCTGTAAATTACACTATTAAAAAGAATTTTATTTTAAGAAAAAAATCTAAAAAGTAAAGAAAACGAAAGGATTTTAAATAACCTATACTTTAATTTCACATGACAAAAAAACAAAAGAGGGCATTTTTATTAGCAATAGCATTTTTATTCATGATTTTTTTATCTTGTTTTGTATTTGCACAAAACACTACAGAAGATGATATTGACAGAGCATATAATTGTTTAGAAAATGAAATTGAAGATAAAGGCTGCGACTCTCTTTCTTTAGAAGAAAAAGCTTTCTCTTTATTAACTGTTGGAGAATGTAAATCTGAGCTTTTAGATAAACAAGATGATGATGGAGGATGGGATAACGATTTAAGAAAAACAGCTCTTTCTATACTTGCTTTAGAAAGAGTTGGTCAGGATACAGAAGAAGCAGAAGAATGGTTATTATCTCAAAAAGAAATTCCAGATGAGCTAATCTGGTATCTTGAAATTGATACTGATGGAGCTTCTACATGTGAAATAAATGGAAAAGATATAGAGATTAGAGATGATAAAAAAATTTCAGGTTCTGCTGGCAGATGTTTTTCTCTTGCACAAAGCAATTATTGGTTAGAAATAGATGAAGATTGTTATGATAAAAATTTCACAATAACATGTGATAAAGACTTTATTTCAACATTATTATATAGAAAAGGAACAAGTTCTACAATACATGTTTCTAGTGAAACAGAATCAGCTCCTGCTGAAGGAACAACAGAACATAGTGTAAATGCTTTTTGTTTTTCAAAAAACAGAGATTGCAATTATGAAGGAAGTTTATGGGCAACTTTAGCTTTAGCAAAAACAGGAAGAGATGTTTCTTTTTTTCTTCCTTATCTAGTTGCAATGGCAGAAGATAATGAAAAATATTTTCCTTCTGCATTTTTATATATGATTACAGATTATGATGAATATTTTTCTAAAATTATAGAAGAACAAAATAATGATTATTGGGAAATAACTAATTCTTTGTATAATAAATTTTATGATACTTCTCTTGCTTTAGTTGCTTTATATGGTTTAGATGCAGAACAAGTTGAAATAGCTAAAGAATGGCTCCTTGCTGTTCAAGGAAATAGTGGTTGTTGGCATAATAACAATATAAGAGATACAGCTTTCATATTATATGCTGCTTGGCCAAGACAAGTAAGTGTTTCAAATGGTGATGGTGGAAGTAATATTGATTATTGTGAAGAATATGATTATTTTTGTGTTTCTCCTCTTGAATGTTCTCAAGATGATATTTTAGATAGTTATTATTGTTCTGGAAGTTCTGTATGTTGTAGAACAGAAGCAGAAGAAGAAACATGTGATGAAAAAGGAGGAAGGATCTGCACACTTAACCAGACATGTACATCTGGAATTGTAGTAGCTTCTGATACTTCTAATTGTTGTATTGGTTCTTGTATAGAACAACAACCTTCAACAACAGAATGTGAAGAGCAAAATTATGAATGCAGATATTCTTGTCTTGAAGATGAAGAAGAAAAAGTTTATTCATGTAATAGTGGAAAAGTATGTTGTGCTTCTAAAGAAGATGAAGAAGGAAGTGGATGGATATGGATAATAATTCTTTTATTAATCTTAATTGGTTTAACAGTTCTTGCTATAATTTATAGGGATCATTTAAAAGTCTGGTTTTTTAGATTAAAAAACAAGCTTCAGAAAAAAAGAGATTCTGGTAAAGATCAACAAGCACCACAAGGTCCAGGAAAACCAGGTCCAAGACCTCCAGGCCCCCCTACCCAGCCTCCTCAAGCAAGACCAAGATTTAGGCCAAGAAGAATCCTGCCTAAATCTTTTAGAACACCTCCAAAAAGACCTCCTCAACAACAAAAACCTCAGTCAAAAACAGATAAAGAATTAGATGAAACATTAAAAAAGCTAAAAGAGATGTCAAAATAATTTTTATTAGCTAATTAAAACATTAAATTTAAAATATCTTTATTCTTAATTCAAATATGGAAAAAAGAGGAGTATCAATCTTATTAATGTTATTTTTAACAATTATATCCATTTCTACAGCTTCAGCAGTAGAAATACAGCTAAGTAAAAATATTTATGCTCCTGGAGAAACTTTACAAGCTGAAATTTATGGAAATTTTCTTGAAACTTTAGAATTAGAAAATATTCATTTCTATAGGGACAGGAACATTCCTGTTGTTTATGATATTTTAAAGCTTAAAGATAAATATCTTTTTTATGCACTACTTCCTTATAAAACAGGAAATTATTCTTTAAAATTAGAAGATATAAGATATGCAACAGCAAGTGGTTCAAGTACTCAAGAGATTGTTAAAAATTTTCAAATTCAACAACAACCCTCTAACAAAACAATTCTCACAATAGAACCAGGATTTATTGTAGCTAAAAAAGATTTTTCTGTTAAAGTTAAAGCAAACAAATTTACAGAAATAAAAGCAGATTTTAAAGCAACAGGACAAACAAAAACTTTACCTCTTTTACAAGGAGAAAAAAAACAAATAAGCTTTTCAATACAAGGTATAAATAACTATACAGAAAGCACAATAACAATACAAGATTATGAAATTCCTGTAATAATTGTTCCAAAAAAATCTGACCAGGAAATAATTGAACAAACAGGAAGTTTTAGATTTAATCCTTTAGAAATAAAAGCTACCATATTAAAAAACCAGAATTTTTCTTCTAAAGTTAAATTAATGAATCTAGGAGATATAGATATCTTAAATATATCAATACAAAAAAATATAAATTTAGATATTGGCATCTCTCCTAATAATATAGATTTATTAGAACAAGGAGAGCAGAAACTTATAAACATAACCTTAAGTCCCAATGAAAAAGGTAATTATAC
>CAYMES010000014.1:0-26824 GCA_964389765.1 Candidatus Woesearchaeota archaeon | reverse complement strand
AATTGATAAAAATAAAATGGAAAAAGAAGTTAAAACAAAATTAACATTTCCAAAAAAGAAAGTAATTGTAGTATCTTCTCCAAAATTCAAAGTAAGAGTTAAAGATAAAAGAAAGAGGAGGAAAAAAGGTTTTTTTAAAACAATCTTAGGCATAAAATGAGCGAAGCAATAAATAGATATGATAGGCAAGAAAGAATCAAAGGATGGAATCAAGAACTATTGACAAATGCAAAAGTAGCAATTATTGGCTCAAGTCATTTATCATGTTTTTTAACATCTTCACTAGCAGCACTAGGAGTAGGAGATATAAGAATATATGACAATAATAGGATAGATTATGAACTAACCAATACACCTTATTATAAAAGAGAATTTCTATTATCCAGAGAAAAAAACAATGAATCAAAAGTAGAAACTATAGCAAAAAAAGCAAAAAAAATAAATCCTCTTGTTAATATCTCAGGAATCCACATGGGAGCAGATAGTGTTTCTTCTTATTTAATTGAACACCCTGATATAATGATAATTGCAACAAACAACACACAAACAATAGATTTTTATAATGAATATTGTGCTGAAAAAAGAATAAGAAGATACCTAATACAAGGAGATAAAAATGGAGCTCATTTTAAAGAAATGCATCTTAACTCAGATATTGAACATTATACTGGAAAAGAACAAGAAGGAATAACTTCAGAAGTAATTTCTGGATTTTTTATAGGAGAATTTATTAAAGATTTAAAACAAGAAAAAAGACTTGAATCTATGGAATATTCTTTATTAAAAGCTAAATTAGGAAAAGGAAATCAAAATTACAAAACAATAGCAGATAAAAAAGCAATGATAATAGGTGCAGGAGCTTTAGGAAATTTTGCAGGAATAGGACTTTGCCATTCTGATATTGGAGAACTATATATAATTGATGATGATATTATTGAACAAACTAATCTAAACAGACAGATATTATTTTATGATAAAGTAGGAAATTCAAAATCTTTAACTTTAGCTGAAAGACTATCAGATATTAATCCTGAAATAAAAATAAATCCAATACAAAAAAGAGTAAATGAAAATTTTGAAAAAGAATTTAAAAAAATAAAACCAGATGTAATATTAGATTGTGTTGACAATCTTGAAACAAGAGCAATATTAAATCATTTTGCAATCAAATATAAAACACCTTTAATTAGCGGAGGAACAGATTTTGAAAAAGGACAAGTTGCTGTTTATCGTCCTAACAAATCTTTATGTTTAGATTGCAGACTAAATGTAGATAATGCACTAGTTAAAGCAAGACAATCAAGAAGCTGTATATATGCGCCTAATCCAAGTGTTATTGTAACTAATCATATCATAGGAGCACTAATGTCTGCTGAAGCAAGATGTGTTCTTAATCCTTATAATTATGGTGGAGCTATAAGAAAAATGTTAAAATATGATTCTACAAAAGATTCAAGAGTAGGATTAATTGGAAGTTCAGAACCATGTGAATGTAAAAGAAGAGTAACAGCAAGAACATGGATAAAAAGATTAATGTCAAAAAACAATAAAAAAAAGATAATCAGGCTGCTTAAAAAAATCTGTAAGTTTTATTAAAGACAAATTATATAGATTATCTTATCTAATATTTTTTATTATACAACACCTTGAATACTTTTTTGTAAGAAATATATAATAAAAATACAACTCATAATATAATTATAAATAACAGATTCTGAATTTCAGAATCCTTGTCTCGGATAAAATGACAAAATTAGAAGATTTAACTAGAAAAACTATAGGAAGTTACAAAATACTTGAAAAAATAGGAGAAGGAGGATTTGGAAAAACATATAAAGCAGAACACAGCTTATTAAAAGAACATGTCTGTATTAAACAACAAGAAGATAATTCTAAAAAACATCAAGAAATTCTTATTGAAGAAGCAAAATCTATCTGGAATTTAAGACATTATGGAATTCCATCAATAAGAGATGTGATTGAAACACCTGATAAAGGACTTGCTATTGTAATGAGCTATATTCAAGGAAAAACTTTAGAAAAAATAATAGATAAAACTAACAGCATTGAACCAGAAAATGTTGCATGGATAACTGAAAGAAGTCTAAATATTTTAAAATATCTTCATTATCATGGTGTTGTTCATGGAGATGTAAAACCATCTAATATAATTATTCAGCCAGACAGTCATTCTGTTTCTTTAGTTGATTATGGACTTTCAGTAAGTCATGATTTTAAAAAGAAAAATAAAGGATATACAAAATATTTTGCTTCTCCTGAACAAATAAACGGAGATCCATTAATTCCTGAATCAGATTTTTATGGATTAGGAATGACTATGATATATGCATTAGGAGGAAATGTTTCTTTGAAAAAGATTCCTCAAAACACCCCTCAACCTTTATCTGATTTTATTAAAAAATTTATTTTACATGACCCTTTATCTCGTCCAAATTGGCGTAAGCAGGATTTATGTGAAGAAATTCAAAAAATAAGAATAAATTCTTTTGGAAGAAAACATTCAGGAATGAAAAAAATAACAGGTATAGAATAAAAAATGAAGCTAAAAAAATATTTAAAAAACTTGAAAGGAGGCAAACATAAAAATGTCAGAATCAGGAGACTATAATCCAGGACCATGGAGAGGTTATGATTTTGGTAGAGCTAGAAGAACTTATGACAGACATGTAGGAAGAAGTTATCAAAATGCTGTAAAAATTGGGAAAAACAGAGATGAACTAGTTAAAAAAACATTAACAACAAAAAGTGAATCTCCACTTGTAATTGCTTGTGATGTAACTGGCTCAATGGAAGATTGGCCTGCTACAATATTTTCAAAACTTCCTTATCTTGATTTAGAAGGAAAAGAATATATGGGACAAACAATGAGAGTAAGTTTTGCAGCAGTTGGAGATGCACATTGTGACCTTTACCCTCTACAAACAAAATCTTTCTGCATAGGAAGAACAATGGAAAAAAATCTTAAAGATTTAATTATAGAAGGAGGTGGCGGAGGACAACAAAAAGAAAGCTATGAACTTGCTGCATTATATTATGCAAGAAATGTAAACATGTCTAATGCTATAAATCCAATGTTTATTTTTATAGCTGATGAAGGAATATATAATTTTGTTGATAAACAGCAAGCAGAAGAATGGGCAAGAACATCAATACAAGGAAGAATGAGTGCAAAAGATGTTATAGATGAATTAAAAAGAAAATTCTCTGTTTATGTAATAAGAAAACCTTACAGTCCTTATGGAAGAGATAATACAAGTCCTGCAGATAAGAAAATACAAAGACAATGGGAATCTTTAGTAGGAGCTGACCATGTAGCAATACTTCCTCAAGCTCAAAGAGTAGTAGATGTAATATTTGGATTAATGGCACAAGAAACTCAAAGAATTGACTACTTCACAGAAGAATTAACAGAAAGACAAAAACCAGAACAAGTAAATGTTGTTTTAAAATCTCTTCATTCAATACATGGCTCTGCATCTCATTCAAGAGTTAGATAAATAAATAGCCCCATCCTAAAAAATGAGGCATTTTAAAAATAAAATGAAAAAACTAGAATATTTAGCTACTTTGTGGCCTACATTTCCACATTTTGAAAAATTTGTAAAAGATAAAAGATTAAGTGCTATAAGACTTAATAGTGCAATGGTAAAAGGATATGAACTTAGTCATGAACTTAAACCATTAAAAAAATTAAAAAACCATATTCCCATTTATTTTGATATAAAAGGAAGACAATTAAGAGTAACTCATGTAGAAAATAATAAAGACCATCTAGAACTAGAATTAAACCACCCTATAAAAGTTCACACTCCTACACCTGTTTTATTTAAAGCAGGAGCTGACCATGCTTTATTAAAAAAAGTTGAAAAAGACAGAAAATTAATATTTGAATCTGGGCCAGAATACATGGTTTATGAAGGAGAATCTCTTCATATAAGACATCCATCTTTAGAAGTTAATGGCCCAACTTTTTTAAAATATGAGATAAGGAAAATACAAAAAGCTAAACAAGCAGGATTAGATAGATTTTTTTTATCATATGTAGAATGCCAGAAAGATATAGACCAATTTAGAGAACATATAGGAGATTGTGAGATAGTTGCAAAAATTGAAAATAAAAAAGGACTTGAATATGTGGCTAATGAATTTAAAAAACAACCAAATCTCTCTTTAATGGCAGCAAGAGGAGACCTTTATGTAGAACTTGATCATCCTCATCAAATAATGAATGCTTTAAAATTAATTGCTGATAAAGACCCAGAAGCAGGTGTTGGTTCAAGATTACTTTTATCTGTTATTAATAGTCCTGTTCCTTCATGTTCAGATCTAACAGACTTAGCTTGGCTTTATGATACTGGGTATAGAAAAATGATGTTATGTGATGAAATCTGTCTTCAAGATAAATTACTTTCAACAGCAGTTAATGTTCTTGAAAGTTTTAGACAAGATTATACTCAAAAAACAAAGCAACTATATAACCCTAAAAAAAATAAAACAAAACCAACAAGAAAAATTACCTCATACAAAATTAAAAGAAAATCTCCTATTAAAATAAAACCAAGAACAGATATTTGGGTCTAAAAATACTATTAATATCTTTGACAAAAAGAGTAAAATGAAACAAGAAATTGTAGATATAATTATACAAGAACTACTTAAACATAAAGAAGAGATGTATAGATTAGAAATCAAAGATAGAATCCCATTTATAGGAATTATGATCCAAGAAATTTCAGGAATTCCTGCTTTATATCTTCCTAATAAAATAGCAGAAAAAATTCTAAACGAGATAAGCAAAAAAGTAAAATTATCTTCAAATAATTTTAGTAATTTAAATAGCAAGTTATAAAAATAAAAAAAATATCCTATAATATGTTCAAAAAAGTATTACTTGCTTTTGATGGATTAAAAAATACTATGATTTCTGCAAATTATGCTCTTTATCTTTCTAAATTACTTAATTCAGAAATTTATATTACTTATATAATAAGCTCAGATGTTCTTAACTCTGTTAAAAAATGTCTAAATAAATCTGATAAAGCTGTTAAAAAATACTGTATTTATAGGTCTAAAGGATTATTCAATAATATAAAACAACAATCTAAAAAAATAAATTTTAAAAATTACAATATAAATATTTCTTTTTCTAAAAAAGTTCATGATGGAATTTGTGAGCAAATAAAAAAGAATAATATAGACTTAGTTATTATCCAACCAAGTCCATATAGAAATTCAGAAGCAATAGAAGATATTGCAGCTAAAATATCAAGAAAAACAAAAATTCCAACCTTATTTATAAAGTCTAAATCAAAACTAAAAAAACATGATACTTTATTTGTACCAATAGATGAAAAAAAACAAAACATGGTAAGTATAGATACAGCAATAAAATTAGCTAAACAAATTCAGGGAAAAATAATCTTTTATCATAGTACATGGCCAAACAAAAAAATCAAATCAAAATCTGCTATCTTAAATTGTGATAAAACAACTCTTGAAAACATTGAAAAAGCAAAACAAAAAGCAAAATCTAAGAATATAAATTATGAACTAATTGTTGAAATGGCAGATACAATTGAAGGAGGGATAATAAGAAATGCTATTATTAAAAATGCAGAACTTATTATAATGACAAAATCAAATGCATTTATAGGAGGAATTCCAAATCTTGTTTTAAATAATTCAATGTTTCCTTTATTAGTTGTAAAAAAATGAATAAAAAATATAACAAAATAATTTCATCACCATATTTTTGTATGACAATTGTTATCATAGCTTACATCATAAAAATAAGTGTTAAATTCTTTATAGCAGCAAAAGTAAGTTCTGTATCTGTTTATTCAGATGCTTTACATAATCTTTCAGATATTTTTGAAGCTTTATTAGTTATATTTGCAATTTATCTTGCAAAACAGCCAGAAACATCTAAATATCCTATTGGAAAATCTTCAATTGAAAGTATTGGAAGCTTGCTAATAGGAATTCTTTTATTATTTATCGGAGTAACTTTTTTTCTTAAATCATTATTAGGAATATTTGTATATTTTAATATTCTCCCTTTTGTTTCCAGTATCTTGATGCATATTGTAGATGTTCCAGCTAAAATAAATCTAACAAATAATGCATTTTTAACTATTTCTCTTATTGCTGGTTCTGTAATTTTATCGTGGATAGTTTCTTTATATCAGATAAGAACAGGTAAGAAAACAAATCACGATTCTTTAATTTCTGATGGAAAAGAAACCTTAAGTGACTCATTTGTAGAATTAGCAGTTTTAATAGGAATTATAGGAGTATTCATAGGATTAGAATATCTTGATTATGTTTTTGGAACTCTTGTTTCAATAATTATTTTAAAAACAGCAGGAGGTATAGTCAAAAATTCTGGAGAAAATCTTCTTCAAAAATCTATAAATCAAAAAGAAATCAAAGATATTGAAAAAATTATCCATCAAACAAAAGGAGTAGAAGGATTTGATGAAAAAGGAGAAGATAGAATAATGGCATATAAATTAGGAAAATTTGTTTTTATATTTATCAAAGTTTACATCTCTCCTTTATTATCTCAACAAGGATTTTATATGTTAAAAAAAGCTCTTAAAAAAACAATAGATGATGCTCTTCCTGAATCAGATGTAAGAATTTATTTAAGACAAAGTGTAAAACCAGAGCCATTTAAAAGAGCTATAATTCCTATATGTAAAAAACAAAAAAATCCTCTAAATGCATTTATAGAAGAAGATTTTTCAAATGCTGAAAGTTTTTATATAGTTGATTTAATAGGGGAAAGAATAGTAAATGTTAAACAACAAGAAAATAATTTCAAAAATAAAAAACAAATAGCTGAATTTATTAAAAGAAAAAGAGCAGATATAATTTATATGGTTAAAAAAGATAAAACTCTTGAAAATCTGCTCCCTAACATAAAAATTGAAAAAACAAATTTTCTAATTTTTAGAAATCTATTCCATTAATAGTTTAGTTAGATTTTTATATGCTTATTTTCTACTCTGATTATGATAAAGAAAAAATTTTATGTAACAACTCCGATATATTATCCAAATGATATACCTCATATCGGACACGCATATACAACCATAGCTGCAGATATAATAGCTAGATGGTATCAATTAAAAGATTATGATGTCTTTTTTTTAACAGGAACAGATGACCATGGAAAAAAAATAGCTCAAACAGCTGAAAAAAATGGAAAATCTCCTAAAGAATTTGTAGATGCTCTAATACCTAAGTTTAAAGAAGCATGGAAAAAACTTAATATAGATTATGATAAATTTATAAGAACAACTGATAAAGCACATGAAAATATTGTTAAAAAACTCCTACAGCAAATTTATGATAAAGGAGACATCTATAAAGGAGAATATGAAGGTTATTATTGTACTGGATGTGAAGCATATTATACTGAAAAAGATTTAGAAAATGGATGCTGTCCAATACATAAAACAAAAATAGAAAAATTAAAAGAAGAAAGTTATTTTTTTAAACTTTCAAAATATCAAAAAAAGCTTCTGGAGTTGTATAAAAAAAATCCAGAATTTATTTCCCCAAAACACAGAAGACAAGAAATAATTAATAGGGTTAAAGAAGGACTAAGAGATTTATCAATATCAAGGTCAAGTTTTAACTGGGGTGTTCAATTACCCTTTGATAAAAAACATGTTAGTTATGTGTGGTTTGATGCTTTGTTTAATTATTATTCTGCTACTAGAGATAAAAAAAGGGAAAGATACTGGCCAGCAGATGTTCATTTAATAGGAAAAGATATTTTATGGTTCCATACAGTTTATTGGCCTGCTTTTCTTCTTTCAGCAGGAATTCCTATTCCAAAAATAATTTTTGCACATGGTTGGTGGACTTTTGACAAAGAAAAAATCTCTAAATCAAGGGGAAAAGTTATTAATGTTGATGAACTAATCTCTATAGCAGGAGTAGATTCTGCAAGATATTTTTTATTTAGAGAAGCAGTTTTTGGTTCAGATGGAGATTTCTCAGATTCAACTTTAATAGATAGACATAATAATGAATTAGCTAACAAGTTAGGCAATTTAATAAGCAGAACAACTGCTCTTGCTGAAAAATATGGCTTAAAAAAATGCGAAAATAAATTACTAAATAAATTAAAACTTAAAGAAATTGAACAAAAAATGGAAAATTACGAATTTGATAAAGCTCTTAACTTAATATTTGAATTTATTGATGTTTGTAATGAATACATACAAGAAAAAAAACCTTGGCAAAGCCAGAATAAAAAAATATTATATGAACTAGCTGATTCAATAAAAGCAATAACTATCTTATTATGGCCATATATTCCAGAAACATGTGAAAAAATTTCAAAAAATCTTGGTTTTGAAATTAAAAATATTTCAGAAATAAAAAAACCATTTAAAATAAAGGAAATAAAAAAAGCACCTGTGCTTTTTGAGAAGATAGTATATTAATTATTAAGTGGTTACAATAGAAAGATTTATAAAGTTAAAATCTATTTATTTTTATGGATATTAAGCAAGGATTAAAAACAGCAGGAAAATATGTTGGTAAGACAGCAGCAACAATTGCCTGTCCGCCTTTAGGGTTGGCTTTGTGGGGTAAAACCTTAGAAGGCAGAGCAATAGGGGGTTTTTTGGGGGTTATGTTGTCTGGGGCTGTCTCAATAGGGGTGTTGGGATTTAATGGGGGTGCTAAACAAATTTATAATCAGCCTGAAGTAGCAAGAGTTACTCACTGGCCTGAATCAGCAAGAAATTTTGGAGCATCATTCTTCTCGCCTTTATATTTTTATTTTAATAAAGAGAAGATAACTTCTGTGGATATGGGTGGCGAAAAAGCAGCTTATATTAAAGGGCATGATGCCATTGAATTTAAAGATGGAGAATATGGATTGAATTTTGATGAAACAAGAGAGTTTTCTAATACTTTGGAAAGAGGTTATGAGTCTTTAGAGGATGCTCGTAATGAATTTTCAGATTTTTATGGAAAATTAAATACAAGATTAAAAGAAGGTGACATACAAGGGGCGAGACAGGCAAGGATAGAGTTAGATGGAGCAAAACAAGATTTAGAAGATTTGACAGCAAAATATGAGGAAGTAGAAGGAACCTTACAGCAAGCTGTGGAAAATATGAATTCTGAATTAGAAGAACTTGCTATACATTAGTTTTTTAAAGGCACAATTCTAAGGACAAATATGACAGAAGTGAATTTCAAAGAATGGCAAAAGATGGATTTGCGTGTTGGCAAGATTTTAAAAGTTGAAGATATTGAAAGAGCTGATAAGCTCTATAAGTTTGAAATTGATTTAGGGGAACTTGGAAAAAGAACAATAGCAGCAGGAATAAAACAACACTATAACAAAGAAGAATTACAAGATAAAAATGTAGTGGTATTAGTAAATCTTGAACCAAAAACTTTAAGAGGAGTGGAAAGTCAGGGAATGATACTTGCAGCTGTTGAAGAAAAACATGGAAATGAAAAAATATCTTTAATACAACCTGAAAAAGATGCTAAACCAGGAACTAAAATAAGTTAAAAATCCTCAAGTTAATTTTAATTTTTAATATAAAATAACCCTCTCGCCTTAAAAAGTGTATTACTAAATAAAAAATATTAGAAAATAAAAAAAGATAAAAATAATTAGCAGATTTTATATTATTTATCTGAACAAATTAGATTTTATAAATCCTATCCCACCTTAATTTAAAATGGAGAATTTACCTTTGATAAAATGAAAAAAGATTTGAAATTTGCTATTTTGATTTCTAATAAAAAAATTCCTAATAAAATACAAAAAGAGATTAAAAAAGCATATAAAAAAAATAAAAAAATATTTAATAAATCCTTTAATAAAAAATTTAAAATATTTATCTGCAACACTCCCAAAGAATGGAAAAAACAAGCAAAATATTATTATTTTCCATTTGGAGCAGGAACAGTTCTAAGAAATGGCAATCTTATTATCAAATCTCAAAAATATCTTAATATAAATAACAATAACTATCAGATACTTATTGAACATGAGATGAATCATGTATTTTTTGCACTTATTTATGGGATTACAAAACCAATCTGGATTCATGAAGGTTTAGCTAATTTTATTGCAGGATATTTATTAACAAAAAAACAAACTCTTGAATATATAAAACACAAATCAATAAACTATAAAGTACTACAATATAGATATCAACAAAAAAATTTTCAAAATAAAACCATAAGATTAAATTATTCAATCTGGAAATATTTTATAGAATATCTTTCTAAAAATAATCCAAAAACAATTGTAAAATTTATGAATGATTTTATAACAAATCCTACTAAAAGCAACTATAATAGATTATTTCTAAAATATTTTAAAAAAAATCAAAAACAAAAATTTAATGATTTTTTAAAATGGATGTATAATTACTAAATTTACTTTATCTCCTAAATTTCTTATATACCTCTTCTATTACCTCTTCCTTTTTAAGTTTAAGATATTTTTCAATACCTCCATAATCTTGAATATCTAAATCTTTAACATATAATTCCAGAATCCATTCAGTTAAATTTCTACAATAATAACAATCTCCAATTCCTTGTCTTGATAATCTTTCTGCTGTTATTATATTAATCTCTCTAAAAATATCTAATTTTAAAATATCCTCAATATCTAAAACTGAATTTTCCATATTATTAATATAGCCATTAGACCAATTAAATATCTTGTTGTTTTTTTGCTTTTATAAAATCTTAACTAGAAAAATGTATAAAATTATACAGCCTTACCATAAAACCATCCTATAAAATATGCAGTTCTTCCAAAAATTCCATAAGATTCACTTTCCCTATGTTTACAAGATTCTTCTAATCCTTTTCTCAAATTAGAATGTGAGTCTGTACCAACAACTTCTAAACTAGCTCTAGCATAAACAAATTCAACTAAAGAATCTGGCCATCTTCCTTTTTCTATACCTTCTAAAAACCCTTCTCTTATTTTTTCAGAAATTGTTTCCATATTAATTTAAGTAAATCTTATTGTATATTTAAGTTTTATTAAGATTATAAATATATATTAAATTTCAGAAACCTATAAACCAAATCTTCTCAAGATTCTGTTAAATAATTTCTCTTCTCTTTCTATTTGATTTATATACTGCTTACCTAACATTCTTGCAGCTATCTTTTTATATGCTTTAGATGCTTTACTTCTTGGATGTGTATGATATATAGCATCTTTTAAAGCAAGAGATTTCTGCATATTTTTATCTTCAGGAACAGCTCCTAAAAATGGCAAATCAAGCATATCTTTTATATTTGGAAACTGCATCTCAGATATTCTTCCTTTATGTCTTGTTAAAATAAACCCTCTAACTTTTTTCCCAAAATCTTCTGCTAATTTTGCAGTTTTTAAAGCATCTGTAACAGAAGGCATTTCTGGATTAACTACTATAATGATGTCATCAGATGCTTTAATAGATTCAACTACATCATTATTTAATCCTGGAGGAGAATCTAAAAAAACATGATTAGATAATTTTTTTAAGTCTTTAACAATTTTAGAAACTTTTTCTATCTTAATATTTTTAGCATTTTTTCCAGATAAAGATGAAGGCAATATCTTAATTCCTGAATGATGCTCATAAATAGCATCTTCTAAACTAGCATTTCCATCTATTACATGATCTAAAGTAACAGGAACAATAGGAGCTCCTAAATGCAACCCTATATTTGGGGTAAAAAGATTAGCATCAACAATAGTCACATCTTCTCCTAAATGATTTAAAGCAGCTGCCAGATTAATAGCACTAGTTGTCTTACCAACACCTCCTTTACCTGATACAATACAATAAACTTTAGCCATTTTACCTTATTTTTTAAGTTGATAAATATTCCCTAACAAGTTTTATAAACTTTTCTACTGATTCATTATACTCTTCAAGTTTATCAACATCTATTCTTATTTCTTTACCTTTATCAAAAACTCTTAAAGCTGCATTTTTCCTAAATTCACTTTCTCTAATCTTTTCTAAATTAGGAATTCTTCTAAAGAATAGATATAAATCGAGAATATAAAGAATATCTTTTTCTTTTTTAAAATTATCCCTAAGAATGTCAATTTTCATTTTAGGAGCTGGAGGAATTGCTGTAATAATCTTTTTCTTCTTAATCTTCTCTAACAAAGCATCCATACATATCTCTATAATGCTTCTCCATCTTGCTATTAAGTTTAACATAACATCACATGTTTTAGTATATTTCAAACTAACATAAAGAAGGTGATCTGCAGATGTCTTTTCCTTTATTATTCTTTCTAATACCATATTACATATAAAATACCCTTCTTAAACAAAAAGAAGAGTTTAATATTAAAGAAGAGCTAATATTTATACTTTTCTTTTTTTAAATCTTTCACATATATTAATATATATTTTATAAAATTATAAAAAAACAAGGTCTGAAAGTACCATTATTGATTTGATCTTATTATTGTTTCTGCTTTTCTTAACAAATCTTTAGTCACTAGTACATATTCTTTTAATTTATCAGTTGTTATTGTCTCTGTTTTTAATTTATTTGACATAATTACCACTTTGTTATTTCTTACAAATTCAAAAGGGCTTTTTTTATGTTTTTCAGCAAGTCTAAATATTTCAAACATCCTAGTAATTTGCTGAGGAGTTATTTTATATCTTGGAGCACATTTTTGTTTAAATACTTCTAGATTACTTTTTGAGTCTTTATATAATCTTATTCTTTTATAAAGATATTCATATTGCAGAATAGAATTAATAATATTAATTATAACAGAATAAACTTCATTTAATATTTTTAAAAGAAGTCTTTTTTCTTTAACAAGAGGATAAGTCATATATAACATATGATCTGCAGTTTTTAGTCCTGAAGCAGCTTTATCCAACTTCTCTATATATTTTTCAGCCATTTTCTCCCCCAAGTTCACAAATTAAGTTAAAAGCATTAATAAGTTTATCGTTATTAATTAGTTCCTGTTCAGTAATATTTTTAAATATTAACAACTTATTTAAATAATGAGTCTAAAAGATAAACTTAAAAAAGGTTTTTTAATCAGCGGAGTTTCAGCTACCTTATGTGGAGGATGTTCTATGCAACAAGGAAGAGAAAAAATGACTTGGGTAGCTATTCCATTTATACCTACTTATGTAAAAATAGAACGTTTTAAAACAAACAAATGCCAAGAAATAGAAGAAGCTTTAGAAGCAAATGCTTTTACATTTCTTGGAAACGGAGAAATATCTGTAAAACAATATGGAGAAAATATGACTTATCTTGGAAAACAAGTAATTAACATAAAAAATGACTGGGGAAATTATAAAATTTCAGCAAAAGCTTATGACAAAGATGGAAAACTAATAAAACAAGAACACGAAATACCAAGAGATATCTCAGATATAGATCATCTAAATATCAACAGATAAAAATGCCTGAAAAACAAAAAAATTATGGAAGAATTGTTGTTAAGGAATATATAGGACATGGAAGAGTTGAAGAAGTAGATTATGAAAAAATAGATGATACAAGAAAAGGACAATCTCTAAAACCCTTAAATTTAGAAGAAAAATTAGATATAGCTTATATGTGAAAAACCAGGAAGAAATTTAAACTAATGGCAGATGAAAAAAAGAAATTTTTTATTTTGGGTTATTTTTGGAGTAGTTGTTATTTCATTTTTGTTAATTGTTTTTTTGAATTTAGATTTTTTTAGAAGATTTATATCAGAAAAAATCAATAGTTTTGGTTATGTTGCTATATTTATTTTTGCATTAATTGTAGATTTAGTACAACAACCTTTTGGCCCTGAAACCCCTGTTTTAATTTCATTTTTTCTTGATTTTTTTTAATGTTCTATGTTAATAGAATGGATTGTTTTTAACTTGGCAGATAGATTAAATTTTTCTTTTAATATTCTTTTTATTGCCTGAGATATATTTTCTCCTAAAATCATTCTTCCTCCAGGTAAACTAAACAAGTTTTTGAAAGGACGTTTTTCTCTTCTATATAAAAATGCTTTTTGGTTTGTGCCTATATGTATAAGTATTACAGGGAGAACAGATTTTTTGTCAGATAAGTAAGGGATTAGATTCTCTGCTGATTGGCTGAGTTGGTATTCGTTATTTGTTTTATCGAGTATTTGTTTTTTTATCAGATTTTTTAAATGGTAAGTTAATTTGTTTGACCTTATTCCTAATTTTTTTTGTATTTTTGAAAATTTAAGTTTATGCTGATGAGTGAATAGTTTTAAAATCTGTTTTTCTATTAAATTGTTCATTTTAGTCAAATTTTTTGAGCAAGAATTTTTATATAAGTTTTATTATATGGGAACATGACTAATGAGGCAGATATTAAATATGATAAAAATAAGGTTCATTATATTGTTGTAACTGGAATTCTGGTAAGAAAGATTAATGGCGAGAAAAAATTTTTAATAGTTAAAAGAGCTGATTGGGAAAAAGCATTTCCAGGAATGTGGACTGTTCCAGGAGGAAAATTAGAAGTTTTAGATTATGTATTAAGAGATAAGGACACTTCTTCACATTGGTATAATGTTTGCGAAGATTTGTTGCAGAGAGAAGTTTTTGAAGAAACTGGATTAGAAATCAAAAAAGAGAATATTGGATATGTTACAAGCATGGTTTATATTAGGCCAGATAAAATTCCTTGTTTGATTATCAGTCTATTTGCAGAGCCGAAAGATAGTGAAAAAGGTAAAGGAGATGTTAAGTTATGTTCAGCTTTAACTGAATATGCTTGGGTGAGTTTAGAAGAAGCTAAAAATTATGAACTCATAGAAGGAATTTATAAAGAACTAGAAATTTTGGAGAAGCATTTGAAATCTGGGCAAGGAATGAATTGGAAAAAAATTTAAAGAAAAAACAGAAAAAGTAGAGGAGAATTAAATAATTTTTTAAATATAAAATTAATATGAAAAGAAAAAATTATGATAAAAAAAGAATATATAATCAGTATATTGGAAAAGCAAAAGTAGAAGAGCCGGACAGAAGAGTTCCTGGATTTAGGAAAGGGCAAAAGATAAGAGAACTTAGTTTAGATGAGAGATTAGATATAGCTTATATTTAAAAAACCAAGAAGAAATTTAAACCTTAATTTACATGTTGATTTATGAATAGGCAATATTTTAAACTTATTTTAGATATTTTCATGTTTATTTTATTTGTAATTATAAATATTACTGGCTTTACTACTTTAACTATGTCACGAAATCAGGCAAAAGCAAGTGGTTTGTTAAGTATGCATATCTGGCTTTCAGTTTTGTTAATTATTTTAATTATTATTCATTTAATTTTAAACTGGACATGGATTAAATCTATGTTTAGAAATATTTTTAAAAAAAGAAATCGTTGAATTAATATGGTAAAACAAGGAGATTGTATATTTTGTCAGATGGCATCTGGAGAAATGGAAGTAGAAAAAATCTATGAAGATAACAAATTCTTTGCTATTAAAGATATAAATCCTAAAGTTAAAGGACATACAATAGTTATCTGTAAGCAGCATTACAAAAATCTTATAGATATGCCCTCATCATTATATGGTGAGTTTCTTGAAGCTGCTGAAAAAGTAGCTTTAAAATTAATAAAAGAACAAAATGCTCAAGGATTTAATCTTCATATGAATAATTTCAAATCTGCTGGACAATTAATAGAACATGTTCATATTCATGTCTTGCCAAGATATGAAGAAGATAATTTTAAAGCATGTGCTTAATCTCCTTCATCTACACCATGTAAATTTAAAGGAATTACTTTCCCATATGTCTTAATGGGAAGTTTTTCCTCCCCATTACAAATCTTTTCCAAATATTCTAAACTTATTTCTCTTATTATAGGCTTTTCATCTGGTAAAAATCCATCATCTTTTTCAAAAAATATGTGTTGAGATATTTTTGGTTCAAGTCCTCCTCTTTTTAATAATGTTACAATTCTATAAGCTTCATTAGGATTTTCTACTAAATTTACATCTAAAGGAAATTTATCATTTTCAACTTTTATTTCTGCTTCAATATCATATCTTGCTTTTGTTATATATTCTTTTTCAGATGTTAATACCATTTTTAACTAATTTCTTCAGAAGTTATAAATATTATTGTAATAAAAAATATATGCTTGTTTAAATCTTCCCTTCATCTAATATCTTAGCAAATTTTCCAACTCAAAATTCACTAAAACTAAATCTTATTCTCCATTACCATCTTAGCAAATTTTCCAACTCAAAATTCACTAAAACTAAATCTTATTCTCCATTACTATCTTAGCAAATTTTTCGAAACTCCTGTCATATGTTTTCTCTACATCATCTGGAAAACAACAAGCTGGAAGTTGTCTCATTTTCAGATGATAACTCAAACATTTGCAGCACATTCCTTTTTTGCTACATGGATATGTACAATTACAATTTTTCTTATTTTCTTCTTTCTTACATTCTACCATTTTAAATCTTATATTTTACTTTCTAATATTAAACTATAACCTTTAAAACCATTTTTTCTATAAAAATTGATTGCTTCTTTATTTGGTGATGATACTTGTACTCTTATTATCTCCGCGTTTTTAGATTTACTCCATTTAACAAATTCTTTATAAAGTTTTGTTCCTATTCTCTTACTTCTAAATTCTTTTAATATAAACATATTATCTAATTCAGCTGTTTCAGGCATATTTCTATATGTTTCTGCTTTACAAATTCCTCCAATAATATATCCTATAACCTTTCCATCTACAAAAGCTACAAAACCACAACTTCCAGGTTTTGTTAATTTATCTTTAAAATAATCTGTTCCTTGTTTTCCAAAAGTCCACTTCAAATCAAGTAATTTATCATATTCTTCATATTCTTTTTTAAACAACAGAAGATTCAGTTTCTGAATATCTTGCAAATCATTAATAGTTGCTTTTTTAATCTGTATATTCATTTTAAATGGCTCTAGAGGGAGTTGAACCCTCGACCTCCGCCTTTCTCATTATTTTTATCAGTCTTGAACCATCATCAAGGAAATTATTTTCTTACATCATGAGAGCGGCGCTCTAACCGCTGAGCTACAGAGCCAGACTAAAACATAGAGCCATACGCATTTAAAAAGATTATGACTTTTAATATAAAAATTAGGTAAGATATTTAAATAGATAACCCTTTTAAAAATCATAAAAAGGTAAAATGGCTCTTGAAAACCCTGTTAGTGATGTAAATGCTAGTACTATTGGACAATCTATAATACAATCCCTGCCCCAGGATTTAATCGACAAGCTATCTCCTTTAATAACAATTTTAGAAGCAATAGGAATTGTATTATTAATTTATATTATCTTCTTAATAATTAAAGCTATATTAAATATAAAAGTTCATAAAAGAATTAAAAAAATTCTTGAAAATGTTAAACAAATAAATGAAAAATTAGATAAAATACTAGAAAAAAATAAAAAACAAAAAACTGAGAAAAAATCTAAATCAAAGGAAAAACACAAGAAATAAAACAATATAATCTATAATAATAATTCTTTTAAATATCAATACTTATTTTTAATAATGGAAAAGGGTGAAAATTATCAAAATCTTAAGCAATTAATTGATGTTCTTAATGCTATGAAAATATATCTAATTAATGATGACCATGACTTTCATACTTCTCCTCAGATGATTTATTGCCAAGGATGTAATGAAATAAGCCTTGCTGTAGGAGATTATAAAAGATTTAAAGGAAGAGATTGTCTAGGAGAACATTATGAAACAATACATGGGAAAAAAGGATGTAAAAATTGTGGGTGCAATATATACTCTTTAATAAGTCCTACAGATATTTATGAAGTACAAAATCCAGAAGAAGATATTATAAAAGCTATAAGCAAAACATTCAAAAAAATGAATTTTCCAAGTTTATACAATAAAAACTTACCTCCAATATATCATAGATGGAGAAATCTTCCTAAAGATAAAAAGAAAAAACAAATTAAACACTTGATAAATATAAACAGTGAAATCCATGAAACAAAACAAAAAACTGAAACATTAGAACAAAGCATCGCTATCTGTTAATAATGAAAATAATATGAATTTTTAAAAAATGAAAAATAATAGAAAACTTACATTAGAGTTATATGCTTTTCCAGAAAGATTCCCAGGAAAACTTCAATCTAATTGGGCTATGAAAAAAGATGGCACACTATTTAGACAACATATAACTTTAAATTTATGGGATTTAAAAAGAGATGAAACAAGAATGTATTCAGAATCTGGAGATATACTTTATACTTTAGAATTCTATGATAGATTACCATTAAAAAAAAGAGTTTCTAATATTGCAAAAATATTTCATGGAGAACATAATAGAAAAACAAATGGTTATCAAGATAGCGCAAGTTTTAGAATTCTACAAAAAAATGATTTAATTAATTATATAGAAGGAATAGCTCAACAAAATAAAGAACCAGAAATCGTAAGATAAAAGAATAATTAAAAAAATAAAAAAATAAAAAACAAAATCAATTTACAACTATTTCTTTGCAAGAGTGATTTCTATTGTTGATACATTAACTTTTTTTCCTTCTTTGTTTTCAAATTCTTCGCTGTCAATTTGTATATCTTTTACATCTATGTTATGTTCTTCTAAAAATCTTTTAGTTGCAACCTCTGCAACATCTACTGCTCTACTGATAAATTTTCCTCTTGCTTTTACAACAACTTCTTTGCTTCCTTTTGTTGTAAATTGCATTACAACACCTGTCACATAATTCATAAAAGGTTTGTTTCCAATAAAAACAACATTTTCATCAGCTTGTTTTTGTTTTGGTTTTTGTGTTTCTTTTGTCTCTTGTGTTTTTTCTTCTGCCATTTTTAACCTCCATCAAATTTTGTTATCTAAGCAATGAATTGCTTAATATGAGAGTTATTTTTGTTTCTCAAGTTTTTTTAACCTTGTAATATGTCCTGCTACTTGATTTCTTATAACTTTACTAGGCATTGAATCTCCAAGAAGTTTTTTATTTTTCTCAAAGTCTTCACTAAAATTATTCTCTTCATTTAAAAGTTTTTTTGCTGTTCTTTTAACTAATGCAGACTTTATTTTGCCCATTGTTCCTTGTTCTTTTTTGTTATCCTTTATTTTTAAATATTTGGGTATTTAACTATACACTAATATCTCTCCAATTCCTTTAAAATAAGCAAAGAACCACAATCTTCTGCATATGTCTCAGCTTTTTTACTTATATTTTTAGGATATATAACTAAAGCAGGTAATTTTTTGTTTTGAGCTTTCTGAAAAATCAACCTTAAATCACTTTCTGTAATTCTTTTTTTATCTTTAGCTACACAAAAAAAATCTATCTTGCCTAAAGTAGAATTTACCCTTATCTTGCATGTATATTCTTTTTTCTTAATTTCTATTTCTTCTAATACTTGAATACTCCTTTCATCAAAAAAACCAATAATTTCATCTACAAATTTTGGTTTTTCTTTTGTTTTTTTATTTCTTTCTTGTCTTTGTTTTTCTTTTATTTTTAATAACTGTTTTTCATCTTGTTTTTTCTTTTGCTCTTTTTCCTTTTCAAAAAGTTCCTCATCATCTTCTCGTTTTTTACTTTCTTGTTCAGAATCTTTTTCAATTTTTTCTTGTTTTTCTTCTGTTTTTTCTTTTTCAACTTTCTGCTCTTGTTCTTGTTTTTCCAATTTTTGCTCTTGTTGTTTTGCTGGCATTTTCTTAGGTTTTCCTTCAAATATCTCTCTTACCTGCTCATTACTTATTGAATGAAATTTCCAGAAAATCTCATCATTATTTCTAAATGGAACAGCAAAATCTTTTAGATTTCTCAATGCAACTCTTATAGCTGGCTCCTGCTCTTTATCTTTTAAAATTTGATTATCTTTTAATAAATTAAATGCTTCTTTTTCTTTTCCAGGAAGATATTTATAAAAATTTTCTAATTGCTTTTCTTGACCTTTAAGAAAATATAAAGGAGAGCCTCCAACTTTCATAGAACTTATTCTTAATTTATCTTCTCTTGCTAATTCTGATAAAAAAGCTCCTACAAAAATAGAGCTAATCCCTGCTTCTCTAGCTAAATGAACAGGCAAACTAGGTCCTCTTGTTTTTAAAATATCTAATATTTTTTTTCTTGCATTAGAAGCATTATTTTCAGACATAATGAAAAAAAGATATTATAAGGTTATAAAGATTTTGCTCTTAAACTACATTAAACAATTTCAATATAAAGAATATATAAAGCAAAACAAGAATAATTCCTTCATATTTCCTGATTTTTCTATTCCAAGCTATAAAAAAGAATATCAATGTAGCAACTAACATCATAGGTAAGGCAAATTCAATTATCTGAGAAGATATTATTAACGGAGAAAATAAAGCAGGAACAGCCATAACAGCTAAAGTATTAAAAATATTAGAACCAATTATATTTCCAATAGCCATATCAAATTTATTTCTTTTTAAAGCAGATAAACTAACAGTTAATTCAGGAAGAGAAGTTCCTAAAGCTACTGCACTTGCTGCAATAATATCTTTTCCAATATCTAATATAAGAGATAGCTCGGTTATAGATTTAATTACATATTCTGCTCCAAAATAAATAAAGAATATACTTAAAAAAATAATAAATATACTTTTCACAGGAGCCTTTTTTCTTTTATTATTATTATTATTATTTGGATTTACTTTTTCTTTCCTCATTTTAACAAAATAATAGATTATTAATGCAAAAAATATCAGGAACATCACTCCTTCAAAAAAATTAAAAACACCATCTACAAAAGTACCAGCAAGTAAAAGAGAAGAAGCTGCTAATATGATTAGATCTGTTCTTAAAGAACTATAATTAACCCTCTTATTATGTTTAACAATTAAAGCAGTTATCCCTATAACTAAAAGAAGATTAGTTACATTTGAGCCTACAACATTTCCTGCAACTATTTCTGAAGAATTGCTAAATACTGCAAAAAGAGATGAAGCTATCTCAGGAAGAGAAGTTCCTAAAGCTAAAATAACAATTCCCACAACAAGAGGCTTAAAACCAAGAAATATTCCTATTTTTTCAGCAGCAACTGAAAAATAATCAGAAGATTTAACTAGAACAATCAAGCTTACAATAAAAATAATTATCCAAAATATTGAACCATACATTTTCCTCTTTTAAACCATTAGATAAAATAAAGAAACCTTATATTTTAAATATTTGTAATAAAACCAAAAATCACTATATCTTAAAATATACTTCTTATCATAAATTTATTTATAAATAATAAATCATAAAAGATTTTATGATAAATGAAAAAAAAGATTATACTGCTAATGAAAGAACTAATTTAGAGTTAGAGAAATTAGAAAACGCAAATGAACATGGATTTTTACAACTTTGTAAATCTGCAGGATATTATAGCTTTGTTTTTGATACTCTTTCACAATCCAGAAATATTGAACAATTAGAAGATGCATTAAAAATTGCTGACAAAAGATTAAAAAGAGTTCCTATAGGAAAATTTACAGATATATTTAACAGATTAGAAAAAGCATATTTAAAAAAATATTCTGAAGCTGTAGAATATTCTAAAACAGAAGATTCACAGATTCACGGTTCTGTATTTGAAGGAGCTTATGATAGTTCTTATGAAGCAAAACAAAAAGTTGAAGAACTAACTAAAGCTATTAGTGAGCTTCCAAAAAAAGCAGAAAAATATGGCTTAAAAAGATTAGAAAATTATGTTCCTGCTTAATTTTCATGACTTAGCTTGTTTCCATAAAAAATCAAAATAGATTTTAAATGATTCTACAATTTTTTGATTTTTAATCATAACAAAAGATTTTACTTCCTATAAAAATATATAAACATAATCTCTAAAAATATCAATTGCTGCTAGACTTATATATCCTTTTGGCATATATCTATCTCTCAATAGAATATATAGGAGAAATAACTGGAAATACTTTGGTTAAAGGAAATACTTAAATTGAGTGCTGCTCTTCTATGATTAATGGTACAAGAGTAAAGGTTAGATAATCAAGGCCTAACCCATCTAACTTCATAATAAGTTATATCTTGTTCTTCATCTACAATTCCTATAAGTAGATTCTTTTTTGTAGAATGAGCAACCCTATTTTTAGCAGAAAATTCATGCCATGTTAATTCTTTTTTTTCACTTACTGGATATAAAATCCATTTTGCATGATCTTGTCCTGGTTTTATACCTTTTTCATAAACTCTAAAATCAGCTCCAAATTTTAAAGCAGTTTTAACAATATACCCTCTATTTCTCATATCTTTAAAAACAAGATACTTAATTCTTGCATTTTTACTTTCTTTTTTAGCTTTTTTCATTAATTTGTCAAAATCTAACTTACTTCTTGCAGATTTAATATCTATCTTGCCTCTTTCTAATAAATAAAGAGCTTCAAATATGCTATAAACTATCTTTTCTTGCTTTTTTTCTCCAAATCTTGATTTTTCATAAAGAGAAACAGCTTCTTCAGTATTACTTTCAACACTTCCTTGTTTAAATAAAGCTTTTATCTTAACTCTTCTTTGTATTGGTTCTGATTTCTGTTTTTTTATTTTCTTCTTATGTTGTTTTTTCTTTACCATTTAAATTTTAATAAAGAAAAATATATAAATCTATCCTAACCTTTTATTATTACAAAAAAGAAGTATATTATTAAAAATGGAAGAAAGTTATTTTACAAAATTAAAAAATACATTTAAAGCATGTAAATTCAATAAGAGGTATTTTCAAACTGCAGGTGTAGATTTTGTTTATAATATTTTTATTTTTATCTTGTTAATTCTACTCTTCGTTGTTGTTATGTCTTCTTCTTTAAACCTCAATACAGCTATTAATTCAAACTTTTCAATATCTGGAATAAATCCTTATATACTTTCTATAATGAAAGTATTTATCCCCATATTTCTCATATTTGTTGTAACAAGATTTTTTTTAACAGTAGCAGCTAAAGGATGGATATGGAGAAGAATATTTGACAAAAAACTATCTCTTTCATTTTTCTTAAGATATGCTGGTTTTAGACTAATTTTATTTTTAATAACTTCTTTAATTTTTGTGCTTGCTTTCATCCTTAGGGAACAAGTTTTTGCATTTATCTTATTAATTCTTGGAATGATATTTTTAATCCATCTCTTTTTTGTAAGTTTTATCTTTCTTATAAAAGAAAATAAAATATTTGGCAGTTTAAAAAAAGGATTTAAACAAGGAACAATAAAATTCCACTTATTTTTAATTCCTTATCTTTTTATAATAACAATATTTATAATTGCATTTTTAATTGAACAGCTTTTAGCAGGAATCTTAATTTTCACTCCTTCATTAACTCTTCAATCAATATTTCAACAAACATTCTCTTTAATCTTATCTCTTCTTCCTTATATGTTGGTTGTAATGATAATAAGTGTTTTAGTTAACGCTTATTTAAGAATATTTTATTCTGAATTTGTAAAAAAAATAACTAATGAAAATTCTTCTTAGTTCAAAAAGCTAAAATATTTAAACCCTTATTTTCTATATTAATTTATGAGTGAAACTACTAAAAAACCTAATTTTAAAGAAATTTTAGTAGTGCCAGCTTTAGTTCTTGTAATTTTACTATAAGCTGCGCTTTCTTTTTTTGGATTGCGCATTATTTAAACTTTAATTGCAAGAGCTATAAAATAAATCAAGAGAAAAAAATGCAAACAAAAAAACAAAGAAAAATAATTAGAACACAAAAATTTAGTTGCCTTTTTTTAAACAGATACCAAGCACTAAAACCAGATAATAAAGGATGGCATGAACATGGAAGAGAATACAGTATAAAAGGAATTCACACACTTGTTAGAGGAAATGGTTTTGAATTTGAATATGAAGCAGAAGTTGAACAAGATTTAAAAAAATACAGAGAACAAAGACAAGAAAAATGGAAACAAAGGCAAGAACAAAGCATAGAACAAAAATTAGCTCCATAACATTGAATTAAAATAGAGAAAAGTTTAAAATTGATATTTATTAAATATAGTTAGATAAAAATGCCTAAAAAATCAAACAAAAAAATAAAATATAAACATACAAAGAAAGAAAGTATAGATTTTAATAAAATAGAGAAAAAATGGCAGAAAAAATGGGAACAAGAAAAGATATTTCAAGTCAAAGAAAAAAAATCTAAGAAAAAATATTATGTTCTAGAAATGTACCCATATCCTTCTGCTTCATATCTCCATATGGGACATGTTAGAAATTACACTATTGGAGATATTTACGCAAGGTTCAAAAGAATGCAAGGATTTCAGGTTTTATATCCAATAGGGTATGACAGCTTTGGATTGCCTGCAGAAACAGCTGCAAAAAAACAAGGAATACATCCAAAAAAATATGCAGAAAAAGCAATTAAAAAAATTATGCAATATCAGAAATCTCTTGGAAATAGCTATGATTGGAGTAGAATCATTGCCAGTCACGATCCTGAATACTATAAATGGAATCAATACTTCTTTATTAAGATGTTTGAAAAAGGACTTGCATATAGGGCAAAATCTCCTGTAAATTGGTGTGAAAAATGCAAATCTGTTTTAGCAAATGAAGAAGCAGAAGGAGGAAAATGCTGGAGATGTGGAAACGAAGTCATTAAAAAAGACTTAGAACAATGGTTTTTTAAAATAACTGATTATGCTGATAAATTACTTGCTGATTTAAATAAAATTAACTGGCCAGAAAAAATTAAAATAATGCAAAAAAACTGGATTGGCAAGTCTCATGGAACAGAAATTGATTTTGAAACTGAAACTAATACTAAAAAACAAAAATGGCCTGTATTTACAACACGTCCAGATACTATTTATGGAGTTACATTTATGGTTATTTCTGCACAACATCCAAGATTAATGGAGCTAGTAACAAAAGACAATGAAAAAAATATCAAAGAATTTGTTAAAAAATGTAAAAAAGCAAAAACTCCAAAAGAAGTTGAATCTCTTGAAAAACAAGGAGTCTTCACAGGAAGTTATGCTATAAATCCCCTAACAAATGAAAAAGTTCCAATCTGGGCAGGTAATTTTGTATTAGCTGATTATGGAAGTGGAATGGTTATGGCTGTTCCTGCTCATGATCAAAGAGATTTTGAATTTGCAAAAAAATACAAAATTCCTATAAAAGTAGTTATTCAACCAGAAACTTTTGAACTTAATGCAGAAAAAATGATAAGAGCATATACTGCTGAAGGAAGGCTTGTTAATTCAGATGATTTTAATAGATGGCATAATAAAGAAGCAATTCAAGAAATAACTAAACACCTTGAAAATAAAAAACTTGGAAGAAAAACAATGCAATATAAATTAAGAGACTGGCTTATTTCAAGACAAAGATATTGGGGAACACCTATACCCATAATTCATTGTGAAAAATGTGGAGCTGTTCCTGTTCCAGAAAAAGACTTGCCCATCTTGCTTCCTGAAAATATCAATTTCAAATCTAAAAAAAATCCTCTTAATTTATCAGAAAAATTTGTAAATGTAAAATGTCCTAAATGTAACAGTCCAGCTAAAAGAGAAACTGACACAATGGGAGGATTTATGGATTCTTCATGGTATTTCTTACGTTATTGTGATCCAAAAAATAAAAAACAAGCTTTTGACAATAAAAAAGTAGATTATTGGATGCCTGTTGATCAGTACATAGGAGGAGCAGAACATGCAGTAATGCATTTAATTTATGCAAGATTTTTTGTTAAAGTTTTAAAGGATTTAAAAATACTTAAAGGAAATTTTGATGAACCCTTTTCAAAATTATTTAATCAAGGAATAGTTTATAAAGATGGAGCTAAAATGTCAAAATCAAAAGGAAACGTAGTTTATCAAACAGATATATCAGAAAAATATGGGATTGACACCGCAAGATTATTTTTAATGTTTGTTTCATCTCCTGATAAGCAAATGGAATGGTCAGATAAAGGTGTTGAAGGAGCTTTTAAAATAATAAATAAATTAATCAGACTTAAAGATAAAATTGCAAAAAAACAAGATAAAAAACATGAACATGAAATAAACCTAACAATAAAAAATGTCACAAAAAACATAAGAAATTTTGAATATCCAAAAGCAATTATCTCTTTAATAGAAGCTATAGATTATTTTTCTGAAGAAATTTCAAAGAAAAATTATGAAATATTACTAAAATTAATCTCCCCATTTACTCCACATATAGCAGAAGAACTATGGAGCAAGATTGGAAACAATAAAAATAAAAAAAATTTTATCTCTGTTTCAGAATGGCCCCAATATAATGAAAGTAAAATTGATGAAAATATAGAAAAACAAAAACAACAAATTGAGAACCTTGTCAATGATATTAACAACATCACTAAAATTATTAAAGAAAAACAAAACAAACAAGCTGAAAAAGCTCATATCTATGTTTTACCTCAAGAAAAACAAGTTTATGAATCAGAAATAAAAAAAATTAAGAAAAAAACAAATCTCAATATAGAAATTTATGCAGTTAATAACAAAAATAAATATGATCCTGAAAAAAAATCATCTAAAGTTAAGCCAGAAAAACCTGCTATTTTTATAGAGTAATTTTTAAAGATGTTTTATTCTCTTATTTTTACAGATTATAAAAACATTGATTATTCATTTTTTATAGTTTATTATTTCTTAGTGGTAACTAAACCAAAAGGTTTATAAATTGTTCTTTATAATATTGTTATAATAAAGTAATAACAAAAACTAAAAACAAATAAAATTCATAATTAAAATGCAAAGACAAAATATAC
>CAYMES010000013.1:477-27875 GCA_964389765.1 Candidatus Woesearchaeota archaeon | reverse complement strand
ACTTTGATTTTACTAAATTATTTTAGGGGGTGACATATGTCACCTGGTCGCACAAGAAATGTTTTAACCAAAATATATAAATACCTTGCTTATTGAAATTTTATATGGCAAATGAAAATTCTGAAACTGAAAAAAATCTTTTAAAAGCATTTGAAGGAGAAAGCCAGGCAAATAGAAAATATCTAGCTTTTTCAAAAAAAGCAGATGAACAAGAATTTAAGCAAATAGCTAAATTATTTAGAGCAGCTGCACAAGCAGAAACAATACATGCACTAAACCATCTTAAAACTCTTGGACAGATAAAAGATACAAAAGAAAACTTAAAAGCTGCTATACAGGGAGAAACCCATGAATTTCAGGAAATGTATCCAAAAATGATAAAACAAGCAGAACAAGACAATAACTCAAAAGCTTTAACAAGTTTTAGTTACGCAAACCAAGTTGAAAAGATTCACGCAGAACTCTATAATAAAGCATTACAACAAATTGAATCTGGAAAGGATTTGCAAGAAAAACAAATACAAGTATGCACTGTCTGTGGAAATACTTTTTATGGAGATGTTCCAGATGTCTGTCCAATATGTGGAGCTCCTCAAACTAAATTCAAAAAGATTGAATAATTTTTCTTTTTCTTTATTTTATAATAAAGATATAAAATAAATTAAAAATTATAACCTAGATCTAACATTTCTTTTCTTGAATATAATTTATTTGGTTCTAGTTCTGGTTCTTCTACTTCATAAGCTGCAACTTCTCCTCCAGGATTAATTCCTAATTCTCTTGTTCTTTCTAAAGCTTGTTCTAAATTTCCACTTACACAAACATTACAACATCCAAGATTCCTATTCTTTTTTGGATCTCTAAATGATAAAAAATACCATTTTCCTTTCATCTTCCAGCTTTTTCCCATAACTCCTTTAGTTCTTCAGGAGTAAATTCTTGAAGAGTAATTGTATAAAGAACTTCATCCTCATCTTTAATATGCTTTCTTAATAAATCAATTATTATAACAGCATTTTCATTTAAACAATTCTTCATTTCATTTTCTTTTCCAGAATTAATAGCCTTCCAAATCTTTTCTTTATGTGGACGCAATAATTTATGTTCAAATTGCATTTTTGCTACTGGAACTTTTATTTTTTCTTTTTCTAAAATTGGGAATATTTTTTCTTCTTTTTCTTCATGATGATTCCATAAATTATGAAGTTTTCTAAATGTATGGACAAGATTTGAATAATTCACTTCTTTTTCTTGCATAATTGTTTCTAATTCAAGTAATTCTCGTTCAATATCTTCATGTTCTTTTTTTAATTCATCTATAGGGTTCATTTTTACCTCCTTTCAACTATTTAAACTTCAAAATATTCCTATTAATACAAAATCTTTTTTTAGTTCCATGAGGGTGCTCTTTTTTTGTTGGACCATCATTAGAACCATGTTCTTTATGGGTTTTACACTGAGAACATAAAACTTCTTTTTGTTTTCCAAATATAAATGAACCTTGTTCTTTGAATTTTACACTCTCATTATTTGCTGTTTTTGTAAATGAAGGCCATCCTTTTCCAGAGTCAAATTTATCTTCTGATGAAAACAACAAATTTCCACAAGCAACACAATAATATTTCCCTTTTTTATTATTAAGCCATTTTCCTGTAAAGGGTTTTTCAGTTCCTTTTTTTCTTAAAATATTATATTGCTCTTTATCCAGTATTTTTTTCCACTCTTCATCTTTTATAATATCCTGTTCCATTTTATAATATAAAACTAACTAAAAACAATCCAAGTGCAAGTAAAGCTGTAATTGTATAAACTGCTTTGTTCCATTCATATACTTTTCTGCCATCAAATCCAGGAATCGGTAAGATATTAAATAAAGCTAATAATGCATTTATAATTATACCATATCTAAAAAATAAAGCTAATATTCCTTGGGTATTAATAAAAAACATAAGCAGGAGAAATATTAAAGCTAAAATAATATTTGTTAATGGCCCTCCTAAGCTTATTCTTCCATTTTTTTCTTTATTTAAAGAACCTCTAATCATAACAGCTCCAGGAGCAGCTATAATAAATCCAAAAAAAGATATAAGAATAGCTAAAAATAACATTGGATAAGATGCTCTAAATTCTGCCCATAAACCATATTTTTGAGCCATGAATTTATGCATTAATTCATGAAATACAAAAGCAACCCCAACAGTTAAAGCAGATAATGAAAAAGATGTTAAAAAAGCATTTAAATTTAAAGAACTAAATCCACCTACTCCTCCTGACAACAAAATAGCAAAAGCTATAGATATAAGCAACCATGCTGCAAATAAATCTTTTAGTTCTTTATTACTAAATCTCATTCTTTACCTTCAAAAACCAGACTATCTGATTTAGCTCCTAACTGCTCCAAGATATTTTGAATATCTTTAACCATTCCTGGAGGTCCACAGATATAGAAATTCTGTGAAAAATCTTTAATATGCTTTTTTAAAAATTCTTTATCTATTTTTTTATACAGATATTTTTTATCTTCTTTATTTTGTTCTTTTGTTAATATAAATATCAGATTATCTTGATTTTCTAAAATGTTTTTAAAAACATGTTTAAATTCTTTTTCAAGTATAATATCTTTTTGAGTTTTATTTGAAAATATTAACTTATTGCCCCTTAGTTTTCCTTGTTTTTTTAATTGTCTTAATATAGCTATAAAAGGAGTTATTCCTGCTCCTCCTGCTATAAATATCCCTTTTTTATTATAGTTAATTGTTCCAAATGGCTCTCTAATTATTATCTCATCTCCTACATTAAGTTTATCTAATTGTTCTGTAAATCCATTATGATTAGGATATTTATTTGTTTTATAAATTTTTATTGTAAATTCTAAAACAAGATCATCAGCTAATGATGTAAAGGTAAAAGGACGTTTTTTATCTTTCCATTCAGGAAGATTTATAGAAACTAAAGTAGCTTGTCCAGGCTCAAATTCATAGTTTTGAGGTTTTTCAACCATAAATCTTCTTACATCATGAGTTACAAATTCTTTCATCAATATTTTTACCTTATATTCTACCATTTTATATTGATAATATTTAATAAATTTTAAGTTAATAAAATTTTTAAAGCTCTTTTTGCCAAGTTCCATGCAAATTACAAAATATTCTTATTTTTGGATTTTCTAATTTTTCTTTTATATTAAAAGTTGCTGCTGGTTTGGTAAATGGTGATAAATATATTCTTCCCATAGATATTTCTCCATCAAGCAATTCAATCCATTGAATAAAATGTCCTGGTTCTGAAGGATGTTCTACTTCTCCTATCTTTACTTCAATAATTCTTTCCTGGATATTTACAACTGGAACATGTTTTTCTCCTACTTCACTTTCATCTTTTTCAGTATAAATTTTATCATATGGTTTTTCCATCTTTTTTTACCTCCTTACAATTATTTATAGATTTAAGATTATTAATTATCAACATCAGCTGTTTAATAATTCTTGGATTTTTTGTTGATTAAATCCAACAATAATTTCTCCACCAATATCCACTACTGGAACACCCATTTGCCCTGATTTTGCTACCATTTCTTTTGCTTTTTCTGCATCTTCTGCAACATTAATATCTTCAAAACTAACTTTTTGCTGTTTTAAAAAATTCTTAACCATATCACAATATGGACATGTATTTGTTGAATAAACTATTATCTTTTTAGCCATTTTTCTTTTTACCTCCTTTCAAATTTTTTTCATAATTTTCAACTGCTTTTTTTAATGCATCTGCTGCCAGATTTGAACAATGCATTTTAATTGGAGGAAGATTTCCTAAAGCTGAAGCAACATCTTTATTTGTTATTTTTTTAGCTTTTTCTAAAGTTTTACCTTTAGCAATTTCTGTTATCATACTTGATGTTGCAATTGCTGCAATACATCCCATTGTTTGAAAGGATATCTCCTTGATATAATCTTCTTGTTTATTTTCTTTATTCCTCTTGCCTACTTTAATATACACATACATTATATCTCCACATGTTGGATTTCCAACTTTCCCAACTGCATCATAATCTTCCAACTTACCTAAATTTTTTGGATTTCTAAATAATTCTACTACTTTTTTTGAATATCCAAATTTATTATTTTGTTTCATTACATCAAAGGCAAGGATACCTTGGCTTTAAAGCTGAGCGAGGAATTGCCTCCCTCCATAAAATTTAATTTACTAATATGATTATTAATATAGATACCTCTCCTTTTAAGGCGAGGATGGTCATTTTTTGTTTTTTAATTTTTTATTAAGTTTTATAAATTCTTCTAAATCTTGTTCAGGAAATAATGCTCCTCTAAATCCACATTTCTTGCATTCATATATGCTTCCTAATTTAAAACCTAATACTGCCATTATATCACTGCTTCCACATATTGGACAGAACTTAATTTTTTTACTTTTTTTTCTTTCTTTTACTTGTTTTTTTATTCTTTTTTGCATTTTTTTCTGAATCTTTTTCTTGTTCTTTATTTAATTCTCTATTAATCTCTTTAATAAGGTTATCTGCATTAATTCCATGAGCTATTGCTCCTTGTTCTAAAGTCTCTTGCATTGCCATAGGACATCCAATACAATGCATTCCTTTCTCAAATAAAACCTCTGCTACTTGTGGATGTTTTTTAAGCAAGTATGCAAATGTGTCTTTTTTTGATATTTTCTTTTCAGTCATTTTACCTCCTTAAATTTTTATTCTTTCCAATCTTCTTCAGTTTCTTCAAAATGTTCTTTTTCAACATTTTCTAAATTTAAGCCTTCTGCTTCAAGTTCTTCTTCACATTCTGCTTCATTTTTAAATTCGCAGGCATGTTCTTTAAATTTGTCTTTTTTTGCCATTTTTTTAATAAAGTATTTAACATCCACACATATTGCATCCACAATAAACTTCACCTTCTGAACATTCACATGGATTGCATCCACAATCCCTACATTTCTCTTCTTGTTTTTCCATTTTCCCTCCTTAATATATTTATATTTGAATAGGTGATATTTTTCTTAATTTTTTAACTACTTTAGGCAAGATTTTTAAAACATAATCAATTTCTTGTTCTGTATTATACTTGCTTAGAGACAATCTTATTGAGCTATTTGCTTCAAGGGGCGAAGCTCCTAAAGCTAATAAAACATGGCTAGGTTCAAGAGTATGAGATGAGCAAGCACTTCCTGTTGAAGAGCATATCCCGTAAGCATCTAAATAACCTCCTATAGACTCTCCTTCAATATTTTTAAATGAAATATTCACATTATTACATATCCTCTTACCACTTTCAGTACCTGGACCATTTAATTTTGTTGAAGGAATTTTTAATATTCCTTTTACCATATTGTTTCTTAATTTTTCAATATGCTTGATATGGCTTTTCTTAGCTATTTTAACTGCTTTTGCAAATCCAACAATTACAGGAATATTTTCTGTACCACTTCTTAAATTTTTTTCATGCCCTCCACCATGCAATAGTGGAGTTATCATTTTCTGAACATCTTTTTTAACATATAGTGCTCCTATTCCCTTAGGGCCATGAATTTTATGAGCATTTAAAGTTGCCATATCTATATTTTGTTTTTCAACATCAATTTTTATTTTTGTAAAAGACTGGCAAGCATCTGTATGAAATATTATATTATTTTTCTTGCAGATTTCTCCAATTTTTTTAATATTTTGAATTGTCCCTATTTCATTATTAGCATGGATTATTGAAACAACAAGAGTTTTTTTTGTTATGTTCCTCTTTAAGTCTTCTAAATTTATAAAACCTTGTTTATCTACATCTAAATATGTAACTTTTACATTTTGTTTTTCCAGCCATTTACACGAATTTAATATACAATCATGTTCGATTTTTGTTGTTATTATATGGTTTTTTTCTGAATTTTTGTTTTCAAAAAATAACCCTTTTAATGCTAGATTATTTGCTTCTGTTCCACCTGATGTAAATATTATTTCATCTGAAGATGCATTTATAGATTTAGCTATAATGTCTCTTGAATGTTCCAATACTCTTTTAGCTTCTTGTCCCAAGATATGCTGAGAACTAGGATTCCCATATATCTCCACATAATAAGGTTCTATTGCTTTCAAAACTTTTTTATCTACTTTTGTAGTAGCAGCATTATCAAGATATATTTTTTTCATTTTATTGCTTATTTTTTAATAATTTATCATAACAGCATTTTTTACAATATTTTTTTTCATGTTTATCTAATATTTTCAATATTGGAAGTATCGTCTGTTTATTTAAACTATAGATTCTTTTTTTTCCTTTCCTCTTAACTTCTACAATATGGCAGTGCCTTAATGATGCAAGTGCATGACTTAACTTAGATTGTTCTGCATTTAATTCACTAACAAGTTCTGTAACAGATAGGTTTTTATTCTTTAAAACAGTGATAATATCTATTTTCAAAGGATTTGAAAGATTACCAAAGAAAAAATGATATTTGTTATTTTTCATATGAAAGATAATTCATATATCTTTATAAATCTTTCGGTTTTGTAAAAAAGGCATTTCTACAATATATGGATAGTGAGACAAAAATAGTCTATTTATTGTTATAAAATTTAATATTTATTAGCTAATTGTAATCTTATAAGTTTCTATTATTAGTTAAATAGCTATAGAACATTTTAATTTTTTATATACAGAGCATATTTTCTAAGATAGATCTCTTCTTTTTATAATAAATAATTGTGTATTTTTACGTAATATTATAGTTAAACTATTATAATAAAAAATAGAATCCTATAAATAATCTAAAAGATTTTCAACATAAACAGAAGATTTTAATTGGAATTTTCTTAATTTTGTCCCAAAGCCCAATATATACATATATTATTACAAATAACCTTTTCTAAAAAGTAACTACTTAGTATTATGAATTAAATTCCATTAAAATTATTAAATTAGGGTAGATAATTAAAGAACAGCAAAAATAATAAAAGCATTAAAATTTTATATTTGAAAGCTTAAGAAAGCAAAGTTCTTACTCTAAATATATAGTGTAGGTCCTATTCTTTATTTCCAATTATCTCAGAAGTAAGTCATATTGATGGCAAATTAAAAGAAAATTCTTCTTTGAACTGGCACCTGAAATTATAGATATTCTTATATTAGGAAAAGCAACATAGGTATTTATTTCAAAGGAAAAAGTTTTGAAATGAGTAAGTAAATATATTGTGCAGGAAATCATCAAAAGAGCATAAAATATCCAGAAAATCCAAAAGAAGATAAGTAAAGTTTTTATATAATCAAATACTATTATTTTTATGAAATATAAAAATAAAAGGAGGTTAATTATAGGACTTTCTATACTGTTATTGATATTATTTTATATATTTAAAAATACATTCTTTTTATTCAAGGTTATGGGTATTATTTTTGGATTATGGGTTTTTTATTTTTTTGACCACGCATTTAATATAAAATTTAAACATATCCATTACATAATTATATCTATTATTTTATTTTGCGGGATAATCTTATCTCCTTTTTATTGGGTATATCCTAATTATGATAAATTTTTACATCTTGTAATGCCGATATTAGCAAGTTTGATTGTATTTTATGTTACTAAAAAATTAGATATTGATTTCAAATGGAGAATCTTATTGACATTAACTTCAGTTATAACCCTTCTTACTTTGTTAGAAGTTGGAGAATATCTATTTGATTTATTTTGGGACTTGAAAACACAAGGAGTTTATATAAGAGATGTTTCAGGATTAGAAAAATATGACTTGGTGCTTGATAGAAATGATGATACTATGATTGACTTAATGTTAGGAATAGGAGGAACCCTACTTTATTCTATAACGCATATATCTAGATATTATCTTGACAAAAAATATAAGAAAAAAGTGAAAAAATAATTAATTTACTTTTATAGCATCAACTGGACAACTTTCAGCTGCTTCTTTTGCACATTTAGCATCTTGGCTTTTAACATGTGCCTTACCATTCTCAACTTTAAATCCTTCTGGACAAACAGCTTCACAACTGCCACATCCTATACATGTTTCTTTATCTACTTTAACAGTCATTTTTCCTCCTTTATTTATTTATATTGAACATCCACTTATTTTTTTAAGTTCTCCTAATTTTAAAATTCCTTCATATATTTCCCAATTAAAAATCCATGTAGGATTTTTTTGTATGTTTTCTTCTTTACATAATTTAACATCTTCATCACAATCAACAATATATAGATATTGTGAAGAAGAACCAAATATCTTTAATTGTTTTTCATATCCATCAGAATTTTCATTAATATAAAGTTTAGCACCTTTTTCTGTTAAACATTTGGCAAAATCATCCATTTGTGTTTGTTTACCTATTCCTGTAAAGATTATCCATCCAACAATGCTTTTCCCTGTTACAGAAGATAATGTTTTTGTTGTATAGTAAAATCCTATTGTTAATACAAATAAAATGATTATTGTTACCACCACTCTTGTTATTGATTTCATAGAAAATTAAATGCTTGATATTTTTTAAACCTTACTAACTTAATCTAAAAGAATATATAAACATACTAATCTCAAATATCTACATTTGCTCTGGAAAGCTCTTTTTTTAAACTATCTATTTTTTCTTCTTTTTCCTGAATAATTTTTTGTTTTCTTTTCTTAGTTTTTGCTTTTTCAATTTCTAAGTTTTCTATTTTTTGTTGTAATTTTGAAATTTTTTCATATATCTCTTTTATATTTTTCTCTTGAACAAATTCAGGACTTTTTTCTGTCAGTTCTTTATTTTTTTCTGATATTTGTTCAAATTTTTCTAAGATTTTTTGTTTACTATCTATAGTTGTATTTTTTATTAATCTAATCATATCTTCTCCTTTCATGTTTTGAAAAGCTTTATAAAAATTATCTTTATAAGATTTAACTATAGCCATATCTTTTTGATTAATATGAAAGATATTTGCCAGCTTTTTTATATTAATCATATCTTTTAATTCATATATTTTAGATTTAATTTCATCTTTTAATTTTTCTGTTTCTTGTCTTGCTTGCTGTTCTTTTCTATATTCAGAAGATTCTTTAATCTGCTGAATCTTCTTATTTAACCCTTGAATATTATCCTTTATATCTGCAATATTATTCTCAGTTTCATTTATTTGTTTATTAATTTTTTCAGCACCAGATTCTAATCTATCAATTTCTTTAAGGATTTTCCCAATATTTTTAAGAATTTTAGAAAATTCTATCTTCTTGTTATGTTCTTGCAATAATTTATTTTTATATTTTAGAAATTTATTACAGCTTTCTTTTATCTGAGCAATTTCGTTTCCAACAAGGACTGTTGCTTTTTCATAACTTAAGAAAGATTTTTTTTGAAAAGTAGCAAATATTGAATTTATTTTATCTACAATCTCCAACCCTGAGCTTTCATTTGTTAATTGTTCTAATTTTTCTATTAATTCATTGGTATAATCTATATAATTTTTTATATTTTCCCTTACAACTAATTTAACTTTTTCCTGAACTTTTTTCTCTCTTATATTTACATTTTTTAATTCATTAATTTCTTGTTTTAGTTCTTGAATTAAATTTTTTAAATTACTATTTATTTCTTCTACTATCCTGTCTTCCTTTTGTTTTTGATTTGATTTTTCTTTTTCTAACCATATTTTTATATCTCGAATATTTTCAATATTAAGTTTTTCTTGCTTTTGTTCATTATCTTTCTTATCTTCAATTTTAAATATCTTTTTAATACTCTCAAAAATTCCCATTTTTTATATAAAGTTTACATAAGTTTTAAATGTTTCATATATAAAAATATTAATATATTAAAATTTTTCAATATAAAATTAATGCTTTGTTTTTTAATTCACTTAGATGTTTTCTAATTTCACTAATTTTTTGTTCAGATTCTTCTATAGGCTCTTCAATATCTCTTGAAAGACCAATTGAGGTTAGATTATGATTAGAATAAAACAGTACAGCAGTTTCTCCATTATAAATATATCTTTTATATGCTCCAGAATTTTCTAAAACCATCAACTTTATCTAAAAGCTCGCAAATACTTTCTGGACAGTTTATTGGATATATTCTGAAATCTAATATAATAACTCTTTTTCCTTAATTTATATAATTTATTTGCGTAGTTAAAAATATCTAATATATAAGCAATTATACAAGTCTTTATAAATCTTAACTCTATTTAATATAAACCTTTATTTATGTTAAGATGGCAACACAGGGGCAAGATGTTGAGCAAGAAAATTATTTAGAAAGATTAAACATAAAAGCAAGAATAAGTGTTTCTATTCCAGATGATTTAAAAAGAGCAAAAGCAAGATTCTATGTTCATAATGCTGGTTTGGGTTTTTATTCTGAAGGAAATGCAACCCCCGAAATAAGTGAAAGAGAAATATTAGAAAGAATCTACCCACCTATTGAAGAAATAAAAACAAGAAAAGCTGTTGTTCATGCTTTAGATGTTTTTACAAATTCTGAATTTCCAGAATTTGATTATGTTATTGGAATTATATGGGCAAGAAAAAGAGGGACAATAAAAAAAGAACAGAAATTAGAAAAAATAATTGATTGGTTTGGATGGAAAGGATTAGATACTTCAACAAAAGCAGATAATTGGCCAGGTAACCCAGATATTTATTCTTTTGTTACAATTGATTCACTTATTAAATTAGATGATAAAAATACAGGAACATCTGAAATATCTTGCGGTGATGGCGCTATAACATTAGGTGAAGAAGAAAGATACAGAAGAACAACAAAAAATCTTGATGAATTTGCTTCTAAACCTCCTGAAATCATAGGTTTAAATCTTGATACTGATTTAATTATAGCTAATCCTGTAATTAGCAGATGGAAAACACCTGATTTAGAATGATGGGCAAATTAATTCCTATAAAAGCAGATATTATTAGATTATCCAATAATAAGAAGGTTATTCAAAGGTTCTATTTCTGAGTTTCCTAATAAAGATATAAAAAATTTTCTAATAAATTAAAAATTATTGTAGAAGGATACCTATTTCCTAAAAAAAGCAAGAAAAATTATATGGGAATTATGAATTATTAGATGTTAAGAAACATAAATGGAAAGATTATTGGCTAGCTTCTAACCATCTTTCTCTTAATTCTTCTTTCTCTTCTTCAGAAAGACAGATTCTTTCTATAAATAAAGGGCCAAGAACATCATCACATAATAAGGTTACATAAGGTTTATTTTCAGGCTTACCGTAATTAAAATCCCTCGCATTATATTCTATAAGAGAATCTACTAACCCTTCAATATCATTATGATGAAGGTCTATTCTCTCAGGATATGATTCATGAGTTTTTGTTTCATGTTTATAATCCAAAAAATAATGTTCCTCAACTTCTTCTGGAAAATATATTTCCACTTTATAAACTCTAAAATCACTGCATATAGGATTGTTCTCTCTATTCATAATCCTTTATAGAAACTACAAGATATTTAATTTTTATACATATGAATATATATTATCTAATTAAGACAAAAAAGAAAAACGCCCTCACCAATATTCAGAATAAAAATCTTAAATCTCGGACAAACTATATAAATTCTTATCAAAAGTTAAATAAGCAAAAGAAGAGTTTATATTAGTAACAGAAAGATTTATAAGAATTCTAATATTATCTAAATTTATGAGCATGTATCAATCAATAAAAAATGTTGGAAAGAAAGCATTAATAGTTGGCGGTTTGGTCGCTATACTAAGTGGATGCGGAAACCAAAAGAGAGGTATGAGGACAAGTTCAAATAAACCTGATGAGAGATTTGAAGGATATTCTTCTTTAGTTGTTCTTAAAGAGTTTTCAGGAAGACAGTGGGATATTACAAATGGAGTTTTAAGACCCTCTTATAACTTTAATGAAACAAAAGAGATTGTAAAAGAATGTTTTAGTGAAATGGGTTATGAAAATCTTAGATGGAGTAAGAAAAAAGAGAATATGCTGGATGTTTATGCTGAAAAAAATGGGGAAGTTGCTGAAGCAAGGATTGTTAAAAAAGCAGGCCATTATACTTATGGTGTTTTAACAAAGAATCACAATTTAGAAAAATCAGGTAATATTTACACGATGTTAAGACTTAAATATGATATTTTTGCATCTGAAAATATGCTAAAAAAAGATATTTCTTCTGAGAGAAGAGAAGAGTTAGAGCATAAACTCCAAATATCTAAAGAACTGTATGATAGGATTAGACTCTCTGTAGATTAATAATAAACTAGATTATTTTCAAACCTAACAAAAGTTTGCTAAATAAATATCTCTTTAAATTCTAAAACTGTTATCCCTTCTTTTGTCGAAATTCTATTTGTTTCTTCTATAAACAATGCTCTGTCTGAAATATATTGCATTGTTGCTTGACAAAAAACAAAATCAAAGGTATAACTTCTGCCTTATTTTATTCAATCTTAATATCAGAAATAAAATTCTCGTTAATCCTTGATGTTTTAGAAGATACTTTCTTTAAATGATAAGAAATTGATTTTCTGCTTCCAATTGCAATATAATTAATTTTTTTATTAAATCTTCTTATAACAGAAGAAACAACTTCTGAAAAATCTCCGTCATTTGAAACAAGATATGCCTTATCATAGTTATTGTCCACAGCATCAAAAATTATATCCCGAGCAATATTTACATCTGTAGCTTTTTCAATATAAAATTCTTTTCCATCTTTCTTATGTTTTTCTAATCTTCCAAAAATAATATTTAACTTATCTATCTTTTTTAATTTTTCAAAAAAGCTTTGTTGTTCAGCATACATTTTAGGGTTACTTGACTGAATAACCGAAGCAATATAATATTTAATAGATATTAGGTTATCCTTTACAGCAAGTTTTTTACAGAATTTCTCAATATCTATCTTACAATCAAAAGTATTTTTTACAGAAAAGTAAAAATTACTTCCATCAATATAAATTATTGCTTTTTCTTTTCTAGAATTCATTTTAAAAAATCATGGGATCCTTTTACAGAGCCCATGGTGTTAATTGATTTAATTAAGTATTAATGCTTTAAATATCTTTCTATTGATACTGGGTGCATTCTCATAAAAACCCTAAAATGGGCTAACGCCCGCGCCGAACAATTAGAATAAGTTTAATGCCAGTTTTTATTTATCATGATATATTAAGGGAATGGCTTTTTTAAAACCTTAGTTTCCCAAAGACATTTATAATTTTGCAGTCTTGCAACCTAATAAAACTTGACCCGAATAATTATTCCAAAGAGTGTTTGCAATTGCTTGTGAATCTTTGTCGCCTTTTGTTATGGCCTTATTTATCTCCTTTAATATTGCTTTTTTAGAGTTTTCATGAGCCTTTAAAGAAGATTGTCCTTTAATTATTCCTATTGGAAACCTGTTTGAAGTATCTAAAAAAACTTTTGCGAGATTGTCTTTTATAGGGTTCGTGTCTCGAGTAATGTCACTTAAAAACATAAAAGGGATATTGTAACCTGCAAAACAAGTCTTTTTACTTTGTTCTGATATTGATTTTCCCAAACCAGAAGCAGACCAACAAGATCTTGCATAAGTAATCTTATCTTTCAACAGAAATTCGTTTTCTCCTTGTTTAATAATTTCTTTATCTTTATGTCCCCTAATACATTGAGTATTTCCGTGTCCATTAAAAATTACTAATTTATGAGAACCTCTTATTCTTTTTTCAAAACCTTTTTTTGAAGCTTTTTCTTTTTTTAGAGAGGTGATTTGAACATTCTTTTTTTCAGCGCTATCCAATATTTCTTTTGAAAAAGCAGTTAAATATTCTGTAACCACATCTGATTGTGGTAGAGTCATTAAGACAGAATTTCCCATTATACTGTATTTAAAACTTTAGTTAATTCTCCAGAGGATTGCGCCCTTAAAAAATTTAAATGGGCTTGAACTATTTGTTGCCCTATTTCATCTCCCTTGTTTACATGGTCTATTAATTCCTCGCTATCTAATCTTCCACCCACACCTATAGATAATCTCATATTAGAAGACATGCTTGCTTGAATTCTTGCTATCACTAATTTTTTTATTTCCTCATTTATCTCTTGTTTGGACTTTTTATATTCGGTCATATTATTCCAAGTTCCTCAAGTTTTTTTAAAATTTTTCTTCCAAGTTCTGTGTTTTCCTTTATCTCAAAATATGCACTATTCCAGCTATATGTTTTATCGTTGAGAGTTACAATAATCTCACTTCTAAGATTTTCTGGAACATTTGCATATGCCTTTAGAAATCTTTCTTTTATATTCATAATGATAAACTGAAGCGAGCTTTGTTTAAAAATTTATGTTTTATCGAGATTTTTTATTTTTTAATATTCTATTATAGTAGAATTCAATAGGCAATTAAGTTCTTTTATTATTTCAACAGTTTTTTCATATATTCTTTGATAATCCTGTGTTTTTTGTGTCTGGTCCATATATACCCAGATTCGATCGAATATTTAAGGTAGGGTAAGAGCGTATAACTTTTTCTAAGCGCCCGCGCCGGGAGTCGAACCCGGATTGTAGCCGTTCTGCATGTTTCGTATTTATCAGTCATAAACCATTTTAGGAAGGTTGATTGTTAAGGAAACGTAGTTTCCTTACATGCGACAGGGCTAAGTGCTAGCCATTACACCACGCGAGCTGTTTAAGCTTGAAATATCAACAGAAAAATCATTTATAAATCTTACCTTAATCAAAATTTTAACTCTTTATTCCCATAATTCTTCTTTAAATAATATTCAACTTCTGGTTTTTTCAATTTATCCTTCTTAATTCTTTTCATCTAATAATTCTACTTTAATAGTTAATGGATTGTGTTGATTATCTCTTAAAGATATTGGATAACTTATCTCTAAAAAGTTCTTTATTGGAAAAACATCTTCTGGAAAAGGAGAACAATATCCTCTTTGTATAAAATCAATATCTCTATTTTCTAATTGTCCTAATAAAGTTGCTCTTGTTTGAGGAAGAAATCCTATTCTTTTGCCTGACTTATTTTTAGGATTTTTAGCATTTGAAAAACTAGATAATTCTCCATTTGATAAAAAAGATTGTCTTTTATAATAAACATTAGAAATCCAAGAGCCATCTTCTAATTTTAAAGGAGGTTCAATAACTCCAAAAATACAAGAATCTGGAAGAGTAGAAACAACACCTTCAAAAGGCTTTTTTCCTTTTATGATTTCACTAGGATAAACTTTATATCTAAGAAAAGGCATTGGTTCTGGTTTTATTGCAAATCTCATAGAAACTTCTTGCAAATAATAATTCTTATGAAGTTGTCTAAATGCTTCTAACCATTTTCTTGCATCTTCATCTATTAACAAATCAGAAAGCTCTAAATCTTGTAGAACAAAATCAAGTTCAGTTTCAAATAAAACACTATCTAAGAATTGTGCTTGTTTTATTCTCTTTAAATTGATAACTCTTCCAACTTTTGTTTCTTCAGGAGTTTCAATTATAGCAGGTTCATATCCTTTTACATGCTTTCCATCTTTAGATTCTGCAAAAAATTCTCTTTCTAAAAAACTTAATTTTAATTTTGCCATTTTAATTTCTTTTATCTTCTCCTGCATCATCTTCAATAAATTTCTTTGATTTTCTATATTCTCTAAAAATCTTGCAAAAGCTCGCCTTTCTTATATATGGGGAAATATGGTTATAAAAAGAATCTTTCATTTCTTTTGTAAATCCTGGATGATATAGATGTTGCATTAAAGCTCTTCTGCTCCTACGACCTTCTGAACTAAGCCCTCTAAGTATTCTTTTCATTGCCTTTTCATCTCCTTCTGTTACACAATAATAAAAAAGTCCATCTGCATGCTCTGCTTCAATAGCCCCTCTTCTATATAATGTCCTAACTAATAAAAATGTTTTAAAATCATCTTTGATACTGGATTTTCTATTTATTATTTTAATCTCCTTTACCCAATAAATCTTCAACTATTTTCACTAAATCCTCCATCCAGATTGGTTTTTGAATATATCTATCTTCTTTTCTTAGTTTTAGTTTTGTTCCGTGTTTTGAATTTTCCCACCATCTTCTTTCTTGAGAAAACTTATATCTTTCATCTTTAGAATATGCAGAAATACATATAATTGGTCTATATGGATATTTATCTTTAAGATGTTCTATTAATTCGTCTCCATGAATTCTTTTAAATGAACTATCTGGTATTGCTCTGTCTACAATAGCTAAATCATAATCTAATTCATCTAATTTATCAAGAACATCTTTTGAATCAAGATATCTAAATACAGAAAATCCTTCATCTTGAAGTTCATCAACAATATCTTCTCCAAAAACTTCATCTTCTACAATCATTATTCTTGCTTTTTCATCTTGCATTTTTATCATGAATTATTTGTTTCAAAAACTCCCCAATATCCTCAACATCAAGATATGTAAATATTCTTAAATCAAAACTTTTTCTTTGTTTTCTACCTTTCTTAAAAATATTATAATCTTTATCAGAACCGGGGCTTGTTATTCCTGCAATAACAAGATTAGGATATTTTTCTCTTACTTCTAAAAACTTATGTTGATTTTCAAGCCCTAGATGAAAAAGCAAAACAGGAAATTCATTTAAATCATAATTCTCTTCAAATTCTTCTAAAGAACCTGATGCTTTTATATCAATCCCCATATCTCTTAAATTCATGGCAAATAAACCAGATGCCCACATAGAATAATCAATATATGCTAATCTTGGTTCATATTGCATTTGTATCTCCATCTTAACATAGAACTCTTTTTGCTTTTTTGAGACAAATTCTTTAAATCCCTTACATATTTAAAATTAACTAAATATAGATATTCTCAATTATATAAAAACTTATAAAATATCTCTTTATACTTTTCTAATGCTAGGATTAATATTTGAACACAGACAAAAAATATGGCAATATGTTTTTGCAGATACAGACAGCAGACTAGATAATATTACTAGAGTAGATATAGTAAGACATTCAATAGATATGTATTTAGATGGTGAAAAACAAAAGCAAATTAAAGGAGAAAATTATGAAGCCTTTGTATCTAGTAATGGGAAATACTATAATATGGGATGTTTTGGAGGTAGAGAATATAAGATAAGAGCAGATACAGAATTTGGAAAAACAAAATTATCATTTCTTATTACAGAAATTATAAATTCTTCTTTAAATTAAATTCATTAGATTTTTAAATATCTTGTTCCTATTATCTTAATAAAAAAGAGTAATAAATAGGAAATTTTTAAAAATGTGGGGAAAAATTATCTTACTAATTATTTTAATCTCTTTACTTGGAGTTACTTCTTGGTTTTTATATCAAAATATGCCTGGAAAACCAGAACATTTTAAAATAAAAAATCTTCAGGCAAATAAAATTGAAAATATAAATTATCCTGCTGCAAAAATGTTTTATCCAAATATGAGATTTAACCATGCAAATATAACTTATTATATAGAACCATCTTGTTCTCAAAAAAGAATGCAAATAATGATAAAAGCATTTTCTATATTAGAAAATAAAACACAAAACTTAAACTTTTTTTCTAAACCAAAAGAAAAAGCAGATATCTTAGTAGGATGTTCTCAAGATTATATAACAGAAGGAGAAAATACATTCAGAGCTGGAGAAGGAGGTCCAACTAGATTCATAAACACTACTTTATACTATGTTATTACAAAAGGAAAAGTATTATTATATAAAGAAGAACAATGCGAATATCCTGTAGTAGAACTGCATGAACTCTTACATGTATTTGGATTTGACCATTCAGAAAATCCTAAAGATATAATGCATAACTATTCTGGATGTGATCAAAGAATTAATAACGAGATTATAGAAACTCTAGATTCCTTATATTCTAAAGATGTTCTTCCTGATTTATATTTTACAGAAATAAATGCAACTAAAAGAGGAAGATACCTTGATTTAAAAACAATTATCAGAAACAGAGGTTTAAAAGATGCTCCAAAAACAGATCTAGTTATCTCTTCTCAAGATAATAAAGAAATTAAAACATTTGAAATAAATAAAACAGAATTTGGTACTGGAAGAATACTTTATGCTAAAAATATGATGCTTCCTTCACGAAATACTGACAAAATAAAATTTTCCATAGATTCAAATAATCAGATTAAAGAATATTATGAGGATAATAATGATATAATCCTAACTATAAAATAAAAAAGAAAAAATAAAATTAAAATTCAAACAAGATCTATTCTTCATCACTAGTTTCTTCAGAATCTCCACTCCCTTCATCAGAACTTTCTTCTGATGATTCTTCTTCAGATTCACTTGATTCTGGAGCTTCTTCTTCTGAACTACTCTCTTCTTCACTATCTTCAGTTGATTCTTCTTCACTATCTTCAGTTGATTCTTCTTCAGATTCACTTGATTCTGGAGCTTCTTCACTTACTGGTTCTTCACTATCTCCAGTTTGTTCTTGTTCAGCTTCTTGTGTTTGTTCTTCTTCATCCATTTTTAAACACCATTTTTAATTAAAATCACATAACTTTGCTAACTTTTAAATGTTTTGGAAAAAATTTATTATTCTAAGATTATAAAAACAAAAGGATTTTTAATTAACATACTAAAAAAAGATTAATCTTCAATTTCTTCAACCTTATCTGCTACACTATAACTCATTTTGATTTTTGGTTTTCCTTCTTCATCTTTGTCATTAATGTCAAAATATACTATTTTGCCTCCAGGATTGTTTCCATATTGCTGAATAAAAGGCATCAGCTCTCTAAAAATTTGTTTAGAAGTTCTATCATCATCTTTTGCTCTTTCTTTACTTAATCTAATATTCTCTTTTAATTCTTATTCTGAACAATATATTAGTTTTCCTATTTTTTCTTCTTCACTTTCTCCTCTTTTTCTAGTATTTCCATTAGGATGTTTTTTAAAAATCTCATAAGGATTATTTCCTGTTGCTTTTGTTATATAAACTACCTTCTGTCCATTCATATCCCATCATATTTTAGTTATTATTTAAGTATTATTGCAAGAAAAAATATATTTTTCATTCCAAAGATTTAAGATATTGTTCAATACCTCTTTCAATTCTTGTTTTGTTTTTATTAAAAATCTGAAGATGGGTTCCTTTTAATTCTATATTTTCATAAAGGCAATAATCTTGAAAATCATTAGAATTAATTCTCCTTCCTTTTCCTACTTCTACAATATCTGGAATATTTCTTTGTGATAAATAATTTCTAAGAGATATGACATTATCTGGGAGTTTATTAGATGTAAAAGAGAGATAAGTAGGGTCAAAAAATACTGCATAAACATCAATTCCTTTTTTATCACACCATTCTGCAGTAAGTCTTACCTGATCACATCCAGAACTATATCCAATAAGAAGAATATCTCTTCCTTGTTTATTAGCTTTTTCAATATCATCTTTATTATTAAACCAGCAAATATTATCTTCCCCAACATAAGGAATTTTTTTCCTGTTACAAAAATCACTAAAAAAACTTCTAGCTTCCCTAGAAAACAACCCATCAGAAACAACAATTAATGGCTTATCTAAAGAATAATTTCTAAAATCCCTATGTAAACAGCCAACAGCAGATAAAGAAATGCCTACCCCAATAACTAAGCTCACTAATCTCTTTGTTAACTCTCTTTCCACATCCATTAATATCCAAAATATTTCTAACTTATAAAGAATATTATTATCTAATGAATATTTTGGAAAAAATAATTTCTATTTTTAGGATCTTTATATATTTTTTAAAGGCTCTAAATCTTTTTAAATAAACAATATGTTTTTATCATTAGTCATCAAAAAGGAATTACTAAAGAAAGGTTTATAAAAGAATATATTCTGTATTCACTAATTAAATAACGACAAAATAGAAAATGGTATATGATGCATCTATAAAAGATTTTTTGACTCCTGAAGTTAGTGCCCTTTTTAGAGGAGTTTTAGCAGGGCAAATATCATCTCCACCTTGTTCAAGAGGACAGATATCCTCTCAAATTGACAGGAGTATAAGAAGATTTTTCAGAGGGTTTAATTTAGATGATGATGAGAAAAGGCGTTTAGAAAGCATATCTCCTGAAGAATTAGTTGGAATGTATGATGCTTGTGCTGATCTTACATCAGAAAAAGGAAGAAATTATTTATCAATGATTATTTAATATTTTTAAATCATTAGCTACTAAAAAACTTATTTCTTAATATTGTGAAAAGTATTATGCAAAAATTATTTTAATAAACAATAATAAATTAGCATCCCTGCACCCGGATTCGAACCGGGGATCTTCCGGTTACAGCGTCTGCTTCTGGGGTTTCATATTATCTGCATTAAGCAGAATCATCCACCTTAGATTTTTCTACAGCCGGACGCTCTAGCCACTGAGCTATGCAGGGATAAAATTACAAAGAAAAAGCTTATTTAAAAGTATTTGCTTTACCTTTTTTTAAAATATTGAATTAAATATAACTTATATTACCTAAGAAATTTATTCTTCTTTTTCTTTTGGTTCGCTTTCAAAAAATACTTTATTGCTGGTTGTTTCTTTAATCTTACCATCTCTTTCATATATTGCTTTTGCTGAAGGAAGCTCAAATCTTCCAACAATTCCTATCTTACTGTAAATAATATATGAAAATATTCTTTCTTCACCTTGATCCAAACTTTCTAAATTCCATTCTAATCTTTTATTTTTCCTATCAACTCTATCTGGAGTAATAGCTCCATATCTTTCATAAAGATTAACTATTCCAGGAAGTTTATCAATTATATTTACTCTTTCAACAAATTTCTTAGCTCTAACTTTTAAAGTTATTTTTAATGCAAATTCTCCCCCTTTAGTTTTTACAAATCCAATCTTTTTATTAAGCTCTACATCTGACTTCATATAGATTTTTACAAATATAATTATCAAAATAATAACAATTACAATGGCAATAGGAATCATCCAATTAGTTTTGACAATAACTTCTAATGATTGAGCTGGCCTTAATTCCTCTCTCCAAGTATATATGACTCTTGTTCCCTGAGATTTAACTTTATCAGGATTTTTATTAAAACTAGTAAATAATTTAGAGATAATATTCTTCTCGACATTTATTTCTACTGTTTTTGGGAGATTTCCTTCATTTTCTTTAACTATCTCATATCTGGATAACAACCATCCTTCCTGGCTCTCTTGAATATCTATCCCAGTTCTTTCTAAAAACTTTATAGTTGATTTTAAAGTTTTTTCTGTATTCTCAATTTTAATATTTCCATCTAGAATATATTGTCCAGCTACTGTTTTTCCAAGTTTTTCTTTATCTAACTGAACAGAAAAAGATTTCTCTCCAAATGCAGGTAAAGAAAAATTCTTGTTAATTGAAAAAAACGTAGAAACAAATTCTGCTTCAATATTATCAAAATTAAAATTCTCTCTATTTTTTATTTTTATATTTATTTGCTCGCTATTTGGATTTATACTTTCAGAAGCAAGTTCCAAAGCTCTTTCTAAATCAACTAATTTCACAGTAAGCCTCTGTTCTTGAATTCCAGTATTTGAACCTTTGATTTTATAAACAAAAGTATAAAATCCATTATTCTCTTTAACACTATCTCCTGCCCAAACTTGCATATCAATTGTTTTAGTTTCTCCTGAATCAATTCTAAATGAACCTTTAGGAGAAATTTCTACATCAACAAGAGAATAAATAATAAAACTGTCACTTGCACCTTTATTGGTAATAGTAAGTTCAAATTCAGCTGGTTGGCCAAGTTCTTTTATAATAGCATCATTTACAACTTCTTTTTTAATATCTAAATCAATAGCATAAACAGAACTAATTAAAAAAACTCCTAAAATAACCATACTTAATAAGAATCCTGCTCTTTTTATCTTCATGTTCAAAAAAGACATAGTTTATATTTAAATATTTTGATTACCCATAAGATGTATTAAAAAGTATAATAATTTTCTGAACGTTCCTCTACTAACTTATAAATCAATGATTTCCTTCAAGAGCAAGCCATGATTTAATCTGAGCAATAAGTTCTTCTGCATCTCCTGATAGTTTATCTTCATAACTTTCCACCCTGTTTTTAATAATATACTTATCATAAACTCCTCTTAAAAATTTAAAAAAAGGATTATTTTCCCATCTGTCTTCATAATCTTTTTCAAGAGTTCCAGAAACCTTGATTTCTATCTGCCCTTTATTCATTTTAACTTTTTTTCCTTGTTTTTGAACTTCTGTATCTGTCATCCCTAAAATTCTCCAATCAATTGCTATGATAAATCTAAAATAATCAGATATTTTCTTTTTTGCACTCCAACTAATTTCAATTTCTTTTCCTCCTGCTCCTACTTTTTCTGAATAAGATTCTTCAGTTACAGAATACCCATTATCAACCAGCCAATCATAAACAAAACGATAAGTTTCTTTAAAATCAAATACATTTTTCTGTTTAATTTTACTGGAATATATTTTATCTTTTTCTGCCATTTCAATAATTAATTTTCTCTTTTAATTATAATACAAATAGGTTATTTAAATATTTTTGTAAAAACAAATTATAACCTTTAGTATAATAATCTTTAAAAAATACTCCAGATTCTTGTATTTATGAAAAAAAATCTAAGTTCACCAAATAAAATGTCAGAACTTCTTGAAAAACTAAATGCATAAAAATTGCTTTCTTCTTATCCTAGCTCAGTTGTTTATTCAATACCTAATCCTGCTATTGTAATAGTTTTTAATCAATAGCATCCTTCTGGAGGCCATAATATATATGAAGCAATTGGCAGACAAAAAGATATAGAAAAATTTGAAAAATTATATGGGAAATTTTTACATAGCATCTCTACAACTCTGGCATAAAACCCTATTATCTATCTTAAATAAAAAACCATAATTTCCACATTCTTCACAAATTCCTTCTTTAATATTTTTTCCTGATTTTGCTCTTTTTAATTTAGAACTTTCTTCTTTTATCTGAAGAATTTCATATGCAGAATCAAGTAAACTTGGTTCTATTCTTAAAATATCTTTTAATGTCAATAACCCTATTACTTTTCCTTTAATTGTTACTGGCAACCATCTATACTTTGTTTTTTTCATCTTTTTAAGAGCTTCATATAAATCAGCATTTGGACGAATAGTTATTAACTTTTTAGGAGCAATTTCTTTAGCTTTAATATTTTTTAAATCTTGTTTTGATTTTTTTGTAGTTGCCCAGATAATATCTCTTTCAGTTATTAATCCTTTTAATCTTTCTCCTTGTTTTAATACTAATGAACCAACTCTTTTTTTTATCATTTTTTTTGCACAATCTAATAAAGAAGTATCTGGAGTAACTGAAACAAAATTACGGGTCATAATATCCCCTACTTTTACTCCTATTTTCATTTCCATAAATAGCAAAACTAGTTTATAAAATATCTTAATAACTTCAAAGTTGCAAATTAATAAATTTTCCCAATCATGTCAAATAACTTAGATTCTAATGAAGTCATTTCTTTTTTTGTAACAATTCCTAAAAATCTATTTTTTTCTTTTACAACAACAAATTCAACATCTTCTTCTCTCATTAATTCTGCTATATCAAATATATCTGAATCTGGACCTACAATTGAATAATTGTTAGTTATTTCAATATCTTTAATCTTTTTATCAAGTCCTTCTTTAATAAGTCCTTTTAAGATATCATCTACTCCTAAAACTCCGTAAAAATATCCTTGATTAGTTACAATACATGCTTCATGTCTTTTGTTAAGTCTTTTAATACAATTTCTTATTGAAACATCTGAATCTAATATTGGAAAACTTTTATCCATAAAACTTTGTATTGGAAAACTTGTTCTTAGAGGCTGCATTTTAAAGATATTTTAATTTATTTAGTTAAACTTCCAAATATTCCCTTAGTATAAAAACAGCAGGGAAGTTATCTGAGCCAGGCCCTGCTGTAGAAAAACTTCGGAAAAAATATACTTATAAATTTGGGATATATGGTATATATCTTATATATTAGTATATTTAAGATTATCTTTATCTAGATAAGATTATCTTGCAATAAGTTATAATAAATTTTATAATTTATAGACGATAAAATTAGGATAAATAAAACCAAGTTATACGATATATACTAATATATATGGTATGAAATATATATTAGATAATAATATTCTTTTTAAATAAAATCTAACCTCTGTTTCCTATGGGGGAAGGATAAAATGGACCAGAGAAAATTAATAAGACTGGGAAATTCAAGTTTTGCAATTGCTCTTCCTAAAGAATGGATTGAAAAATCAGGTTTAAAAAAAGGAGATAAAATTTTTATAACAAAAAATTCTAATGGAGAATTAATTATATCTCCTGAATTTAAAGGGATTAATGGAAAAAAAGAAATAGAAATAGAATTAAAAGAGAAAAAATTTCCTGAATTATGGTCAGAAATAACTGCCAGTTATGTTAAAGGATATACTACTCTCAAATTTGTAAATAAACAAAACAAAGAATCTGCAGATATAATTAAAAAAGCAATACAAGGATTACTTGGTTTTGAAATAGTTGAAAATACAAAAGATCAGATAGTTGTAAAAGATTTTTTTAATATTGAAGAAATAAATCTCCTGAATTTTGTAAGAAGAATGGATAACAATATTAGGGAGATGATTGATTATATTATTGATAATAATAAAAATAAAATAACTAACTCAAATCTTTCTGATATCGCAAATGCAGATAAAGATATTAACAAGTTTTATTTATTAATGTCAAGAATATTCTATCATGGTTTAGATAATCCTGCAATGTTAAATGTTTTAAAAACAGATGCTGAAATCCTTTTTATGGATTGGTGGCTTTCTTTTAATTTAGAGCATATTGGGGATGAAATTAAATCAATTGCAACTATATTGAAAAATTCAAAAATTTCAGTAAAAAATAGTAAAAAAATATCTTTTCTCACTTCAGAAGTAAAAAAGATTTATGTACATTCAATGGAATCTTTTTATAAAAAAGATAAAAATCTGGCATTAGAAAGTTCAAAAAAAGGAAAGAAAATATGGGAAGAACTTAATAAAGAATCTAAATCAGATGATCCTATTATTTCAAAAATCGCCTTGAGATTAAAAGAAATTGAAACATCTTCATATCAAAACACTAAATTAATAGCTTATATGAGGTATTAAAATGTCAGAAGAAAACCGTGAAAGAAAGCATGGAATTATTTTAGATATTTATGAAAATAATAGAGAAGAAATTTTTAGAAGATTTTATCCAGAAGCAAATTTCGAAGAAGTAGGAGGGGATTTAAAAATAGAATATCCAAGAGAAAGTATAGGAAGTCCTGTTTCAAGCTTTTATATAATATCTGAAAATTTAGAAGGAGAAGAATATAAATTCATGTTAAAACATTATGATAGAACTCCAGAAGCATATCCTTTCTCTAACAATACACCCCCTTATATTAAAGATGCCTTCTCTTATTCGTTTCTTGAAAAAGCAAAAGTTAAGTGCATTCCTAAAACTATAATGCCAGAAGGTTCACAGACTCTTATTATGGAATATATATTAGGAGATACTTTAGAAAAAATATCCGGAGAATTTTCTAATGGAAGATTAAACGGATTTCTAGACCCTGTTCTTGATGCTTTAGTTGAATTTCAATATAAAGCTTCTAAAAACCTAGAACAATTATCAGATAGTGAAAAAGATAAAATATTTGTAGCTAGAGAAAAACATGAACAAGCAAGAGATTACTTTACCAAATTTTGTCCTGACGCTAATGAGGATAGGATAGATAATTTTGTGAATGCATATTCATCTTTAGTAAGAAAAGCATTTGAAGGAAGAGATGTTACTCATGGAGACCTAGGCCCAAGAAATATTTTAATAACTCCTTGTGAAAAAGTAGTGTTTATAGATCCTGAATTAAAAATAGCAAGAGATATTAATGATATTGGTTCTCTAATTGCTTATTATGGAGACAAAATAAAAAAACCAAGATGGGAATATTTGGGAAAAACCTTTAAACAAAAAAAACTTGATGCTATTTTAGCTTTTGAAGGAGGAAAACCTGGAATTGGAAAAGCCAAAAGACCATTTAGCAGATGGATAAAGGACAGAATATCTAATGGTTTATTAAATCTAGAACCTCATGTCCACCTAACAGAAGAAGGAGAAAAAAGAACTTGTTTTGATTTATATGCAAGTATTTTACATCACTCATTAAGAATAATAGCAAAAAACAAAACAAGTCATAAATTTGAAGAATGTTATGCTCAGGTAAATAATATTAAAACTATATTAGATGACTTTATTGATAATCCTAAAAGATTTGGACTTAGTGATGGAGACAGAGACAATGCTATTATATTAAGAAGCGAATATGATTTTGGAAGAGTCTCAAATGGAAAAAACAAAAACTGCATCATAAAATATAATAATTAATCTTATACTATATTACAATAAAATTTAAATATACAGTTTAAGAATTTTTAATACATAAAATTGAGGAATTAAAAATGGCAGAAGATAAACAACCAATATTTATATTATCAGATAGTATGCAAAGAACAATGGGAAAAGATGCTCAGAGAAACAATATTATGGCAGCAAGATTAGTAGCAGATGCTGTCAAAACTACTCTTGGACCAAAAGGAATGGACAAGATGCTTGTAGATTCAACAGGAGATATTATTGTTACTAATGATGGTGTCACTATACTTGAAGAGATGGATATAGATCATCCAGCAGCTAAAATGATGGTTGAAATTGCAAAAACTCAAGAAGATGAAGTAGGAGATGGAACTACTACTGCTGTTATGTTGGGAGGAAAGCTATTAGAAAATGCTGAGAAATTATTAGATCAAAAAATACATCCTACTGTTATAGTTAAAGGATATAGGCTTGCTGCTAAAAAAGCTCAAGAAATATTAAGGCAAATAGCTGTAAGAATAACTCCTGAACAAGATGATGTTTTAAGAAATATAGCTATGACAGCTATGACAGGTAAAGGAGCTGAAACAGCTAAAGAAAAACTTGCAGATATTATTGTTAAAGCTTCTAAACAAGTAGCAGAAAACACTAATGTTAATTTAAATGATATTAAAATAGAGAAAAATAAAGGAGCAGGATTTGAAGATACAGAACTAATACAAGGAATTGTTCTTGATAAAGAAAGAACATCTATTGATATGCCTTCTAAAATTAAAAATGCTCAGATAGCTTTATTAGATGTAGCTCTAGAAATAAAAAATCCTGAAACAGATGCAAGAATTTCTGTTACAAGCCCTACTCAATTGCAAGGATTTGTAGAACAAGAAGAAAAATTATTAAAAGAAATGGTTGAAAAAGTTAAAGCATCTGGAGCTAATGTTTTATTTTGTCAAAAAGGAATAGATGACATAGCTCAATAT
>CAYMES010000013.1:0-467 GCA_964389765.1 Candidatus Woesearchaeota archaeon | reverse complement strand
AGGAATTTATGCATGCAGAAGAATAGCTAAAAGTGATATAGAAAAATTAGCAAGAGCTACACAAGGAAAAGTAATCAGTAATTTAAATGAGTTATCTTCTTCACAATTAGGACAATCAAATATTGTTGAAGAAATTAGAAAAGGAGATGATGTCTTTACTTATGTAAGAGGATGTCAGAATCCTAAATCCCTTACCATTCTTATACATGGTGGAACAGAACATGTTTTAGATGAAATTGAAAGATCAATTAAAGACGGCTTAGGAGATGTTGCTTCTACATTAAAAAGCGGAGCAATACTTCCAGGAGCAGGAGCAACAGAAGTAGAAATAGCTAAAAGATTAAGAGAATATAGCACTAGTTTAGGAGGAAGAGAACAATTAGCTATTGAAGAGTTTGCATCAGCTTTAGAATTTGTTCCTGTAACTTTAGCTGAAAATGCAGGACTAGATCCTATAGATGTTTTAA
>CAYMES010000012.1:0-28084 GCA_964389765.1 Candidatus Woesearchaeota archaeon | reverse complement strand
TCATCTTTAGATGAATGTTTAAGTCAGTTAGAAAAAACAAAAGACATAAATGATAGAGCTATTCTTCTTTATCAATTAGGAAAACTTGCTAAAGTACACTATAGAAAAAATAGTAGAGAGCATAAAGAATTTATTGAAATATTTGTAAAAACAGTAGTTAATAATAAAGAACAAGTAGGTTATGATATATTATCTGAAAGTACAAATCCAGTATATGTTCCTAAAGGAAAAGAAGATATTTTAAAATATAGTTTTGCTTGGAAAGAAAATGATGATAGAGAAGTATTGAGAAGAGAAAAAAAAGTTATGGAAGATATGGTGGGTAAGTTAAAAAGAAAAGCAGGTCAAGAGCAAGAATTTAAAGAAAAAGGATTTTTTATTCCTGAACCACTAGATATAATAGAGACAGATAGTAAAAATGGAGAATATTGTTTGCCTATGCAGTTGATATATGGGAAGACATTAGATAAAAAAATCCATCAATTAAAAAGTAAGCCTAATATAGTAGAGGAATGTTTGGAAAGAGTAGTTGATTTTTTAGCATGGATTCATGCTAATGCAGATTTAGAAAAATCTGAAAAAGAGGATTTTTCTAAAGAAATTAAAAAAAATAGAGAGAAAAATATAAGTAATTTTTTTGAGAAATTCAGAGATCAATTTGAAGATTCTAAAAAAGCTGAAAAAGCAGAACATCAAGTAATAGAAAACATAGAATCTATTGTAAAAGATATATATGCTCAAAATAATAATATAACATTTTATAAAGATGCCCAGCCCAAAAACTGGATTATAACTCCAAATAATTCAATAGATGCTCTTGATTTTGAAGGAGGAAAAGCAGTACAAGAGTATGACTTAGTATGCTTATTAGGACCAATGCCAAGGAGTATTTTAAGTTTGAAAACAAAATTTAAATTAATAGAAAAATATGGAGAATTTTTTTCTCAATATTCAGGAAAGCGATTTAGAAATCCAAAAGAATCAAAAGCAATTTATTTAAATTTGAGTTTAGAAAGAGCAGCACAAGTAGCAAGAACTCTTCCAGAAGATCTTTCTAAAAAAGATTTAAAATTTCCTAATTGGAGTAAATTTGTTCTTAATTATTTGTTTAATGCTGTAGGAACTCTAAGTAGTGAAGGAAATATAGATATAATAGAAGAAAATGATTTTTATTACTCTAATCCTGAAAGTTATAAAGAATTAGGAGAAGGTTTACAGTTTATTAGAGATTTTACTATTAAAAAGAAAGTGAAAAAACATCATCAGTAAGATCTACTATAAAGTATATAGATTGAATTATTAGATTGTATATCTCCTTTTCATTCAATTTATCTGAGAAAGATTTATAGATCTTCTGTGCAGAATCTCTTCTTTTGTATATCTCTTCAATTTTATTCAAATTAAATTTATAAAAAAATTCAAAGAAACAATTCAAAATTTTAAAATATTCTTCAGACAATTTTATAAAACCTTTGGGTATCTTTTTTTGTTTAGCTTCAATTATTTTTTTAGAAGAAAGTTTTAACATATCTCCTATCTTTTCTAATGTAACTACTAAATGATATAATGCAAACCCTTCTTTATTTTTGGTATCTGATTTTTTTAAAAGTCTGAGTGCATAATCTGTAAATTTATTCAATTGTGAATCTGATCTTATTATAGTGCCAAGTTTTTCCAATTCTTCTTTTTTTATAAAATCAAGGAATTCTTCTGACATAGAAATCAATATAAAAAAAACTCTTTTTAATACATTATCAAATTCTTCTCCTTTAATTCCAGAAATATCCTTAATCAAACATTCATTTGATTTTTGAGATACAATTTCAAATCCGATTAAATTTGAAATAACTTTTTCAATTGTTCTGATAATTTTTGGGTCAGAGAATTTTACATTAACTTGGTCAAATCCTTTTCTATAAGATGACATAAGATAACGCCAGATTATTGATTCATTTAAATTAGAAATATCTATTTCTACTTTGCTTGGGATATCTTTTTTAATCCCTCCGATATTCAACATTCCTTCTCTTTCTTCAACATCAATTTCATCCCCTTTTTTTATTCCTTGCTGTTTTACCCATTTTGATGGAAGGCTTATAACAAGGGTTTGCTTTGCTAATTGGATTGCTTTTCTTTTCATATTTTTAATAACCACTCCAAGTATATAAATCTTTTTATTTTTATATATTATAAGGTAATATATATACTTTAAGGAAAAAATATATAATATTTTTAAATTTAGTTATATAAATTAAATTTTATGGAGGAAAAATGGGAATCTTTGAAGAAGCTGATAAGTATAGAGAAGAGAAAGATAAAGCAGAAGGTTTTGCAAGAGGAGTTGATGAAGAAAAAGACAGAAAAGATCATCCTTTATCTTTTCCAATTAGCGAGGCAGCAGGAGATATAGAAGAGGTAATAAGAGGAGAAGATTATACTATTGGAAGGAAAGCAGGCCACGAATATGAGAGAAATAAAGATTGAAAAGAATTAAGCAAAAGTTAAAATGAGTCTTTCAAATATTGTGATGCAAGAAGTTCCATATAATGCTTGGATAGAAGGGAGAAGATCTGAGGGAGCTGGTTTTCAGAAAAAATATAGTTTGCCAGACAAGAAAATAGGATATGGAATATTGATAGATTATCCTGATTATGAAAGTTTTGGAGAAGTTTTAGATGATTTAACTTTAGATGATTCTGCATTAATAGATGGCGTTGGTTTATTTTATAAAAATTATAAAAGACCTTATCTCTTTTCTTTTGAAAAACTTAAAACTAAAGAGAAAGAAAGAGGTAAATTTATGAGAAATTCAAGAAATTGTAAAAAATTATATCTACAACTAAAACAAGAATCTGGAAAAAAAACAAATGGTGAAAGGGTATTTTATAGAAAAAAAGATTCACTAATTGTCCCTTCTACTATTAGGATTAAACCAAATCAGTTAGATCATTTTACTTATTATGGTTTTCATGATGATAGGATATTTTTCATAAAAGCAGATAATTATCCTATTGATCCAATAAAGAAAAGACTAAATTAAATAAAACTTAAAAATGGAAACAAGACGTCAAAATAATAAATATAATCTTAAAGCAAAAAGTAATGGCTTAAAGAAAAAAGCTTTATCTATATTTTTACTCGGAGCTATGGCCTTTACAGGATATGGAGTTATTAAAGGATGTTCAGAAGAGCAAAAAGGAAAATTATCTAAAAATAACTTCAATGAGATTAGCCAAATTAAAAGATCAGAATTAGAGAAAACAGCTGATAAATATGAAATCCAAGAAAATCCAGAAAAAGTTGAGCATAATCTGCCAAAAGATACCAGTAAAAAAATAGATAGAGAATATTATGAAGAATTATGGGACAGAATCCCTTATGAAGAAAAAATAAGATTAACAGAGCCTATTTTAGAAGAAGCTATTAAAGCAAAAATTCAAAAAGAGTATAGAGAGATAAAAAAAGAATATCTGGAATTAAAAAAAGACTTTGGAGAATTCTCTGATAAAGCAAATGAAAATTTGCAAAGCTTAAAGGAATTTTTAGATGATTTTTCAGAGCAAAGTCCAGAATAAGTTCAGGAAAGAAAATGGGATTAATGAAAATAATTAGGAAAGGATTGGTAATAAGCACTGTAGGAGTGGTCATGTTTAATTTAGGATATAATACATCAAGCCCGGATTATAGATATGAGATTGAAAAACAAAAAGGAGAATATTACCTTATAGATAAAGAAAAAAATCAAAAAAAGAAAATTACAGACACTTTTGGTTTGGAAAAAGAAGAAAAAATCTCTGGTTTATTAGAACAAATACAGGATTTAGAAAATCTTAAATATTTGAAAGGAGGACAAAAAAATGCAAGATAAATATCAAGAATCAGGAAAAAGCATTGATGAAAGGTTAGAACTTGTTTTAAGAAACACAGATGATGGTGATCCTATAGAAAAAATTAATCGTTTGTTTTCTCCACAAGGAATTGAAGAAATAAAAAAACATATAGGTGTTCCAGATGCACTGATTATAAAGAGACCAAAACAAAAACAAGAAACAAATATAGATAAGAATTTTTTTAATTTGATGCGAAGACTTGAGACACAACAAGTAATGTTGGCAGGGAGATTTAATGAACTAATGAGGATGGAAGATTCAGAGGTTTATTCAACTTATGTAAAAGCAAGAGATTATGTTAAAAGATCTTTAGGGATTGAAGTTGAAACATATGATGGGAAAACAGTTTTAAACAAGCAGCTTGAAAACTTAAAAGCCTATAATAATGCAATGAGCGATGTAGCAAGATATTCTGATGAAGTATTGACAGCTCTTAGAAGTAAAAATATAGAAAGATTGTTAGAAATGGGAATGAGTCATGAACTAATTGTTCGAACAAACGAAGAAAAAAATAATATCAAAGAGTTATTAGAAGAAGCTAGAGGACAGATTCCAAAAAATCCTTGGGGCGAAGAAGATATGATTAGGATAGCTCTTGCTAAAGGAGTAGAATACATTTATAATGATAAGAGACATGAACTTGACTTACAAAAAGATGCATTAATGGAAACTTTAAGTGAGAGCAAGTTTATTGACTCACTTGAAAGAGTAGTAGAAATATCAACACATTATTTTAGAAAGCTTCTTGAAAAAGGATTTCATACATCAAGAGTTATTGAAAATACTAAACCTTCTTTAGAAATTATAAGTAATCAAGGAAAAATCAGTAGGATACATGAAGGACAGATAAGAGATATAGGAGAATCTTCACTAAAATTATATGAAGAAAGTGGAATAGCTTATGGAGATATTTTCAATATGATTCAAGAGCCAGTATTTGATAGTTATAAAGGTTATATGAAAGGCTCTCTTAGAAATTATATTGGTGAAGAAAAAGGAATATCTTTAGATGAAATAGATCCTTTAAGTAAGATTTCTGAAAACAATGATTAATGATTAGAGTATTAGAGAAAATAAGGTTTTAAAAGAAAGAACTATGGAAAATTATAAAAAAGCTATGAATGCAGCAAGAGATACTCTCCAGAAATTATCTGAAGATCTTTTGCCAAAGAGTGAAATGCAAAAATTAAATCAAGAAGAGAATCTTGAGTCAATTTTAGAAAAGGAGAAAAAACAAAGAAAAAAATATTTTGGAAAGCAAGAAATATCAGAAAAACATTATGAAGTTTTAGATAAATTAGAAAAATCTTTGCATAATGTTTGTTTATATTTTTACAATTTTAGAAAGATATTTAGGGAAAAACAAGTTTCAGATTTAAAAAATGAGCAAAAAGGAGAAAATATAGAAAGTTTAGAAAATCTGAAAAAACATTTTAAATTTATTTCCAAAAACGAACTTTACTGGTTTAATAATGAAGAAAATTTTAGCAGAATTTATTCTTTTTTAAATAATGGCCCAATAAATAGAGATAATTTAGATGATTTTAGAAAGTATTTTTCTAAAAGTGAAGAAAATGCAACAAGGATTTTAAGTTTAGTTTATAAAAAGAAAGTTGAAGTTTTAAATAATTCTTCCATATCTCCAGAAACAATCAGATTTTTTGATGAATTATATTTCGCTCTCAAAGAAAATAAAGGAGCAGGATATTTTTTAAAAAATTATTTTAAAAGAGAAAATGAGTCAGAATAATTATGATATTGATAAGAAAATTGAGAAATTGGAAAAACCAAAAGTAAAAACCAGAAAACCATGGTATATGAGATATAAAATTCCTGAGATTTTTTTAGCTATATCTATTGTAGGCAGTGCTGCAGGAATTGGTTATACTTATAAGGAAGAAATTGGAAAAACAGTTAAAAATACATCTAATAGTGTTATAGAATATTTTGATTTATTAGAAAAAGAAAGAGAAAAAGTTCAAGAAAAACAAAATACCTTGCTTAAATTTAAAGAAGAATCAGAAGATAAAATACAAGATTTAAAATTAAAATTTAAGAGTAGAGAGAGCTTTCTTGAAAAAAGATTATCAGAAAAAAATGAGATAATTGACAAATATGGAGATAAACTTGGAGATTATAAAAGAGAAATTGATAAATATGAAACAGCAATAAAAAGTTATAAAAAAGAAGTAGCAACAGCAAGATCAGAACTTGCTGATATTGTAAATAATGTAAAAGATTTAAATAAAAATATAGATAAAAGTAATAAAAATTTAAACAAAAGAGAAAGAACAAAAAGAAATTTAGAAGATTGGGCTTTAGAAAATAGAACTACTTTTTCTATAAAAGATTATGAAATTTTTGGACAAGAAGCATGGATAGCAGGTAATTTACTTAAAGATGGAGATTATGGAAGAATTCTTTATAGTTCTGATTATGGAAAGATATGGACACTTAAATGGGCATCTAAAAATAGTAATTATCCTTTTGAAATAGAATTTTTTAATAAAAGCAAGGGTTGGATTGCTACAACAGATTATCTTCTTTATACAGAAAATAAAGGAAAAAATTGGAAAGAAATAGTTTTTTCTGAGAAAGATAGATATGGAAGAGATAGAAATTTGTCAATACAAGATTTTGGATTGTCAGATCAAGGATATTTGCAAGTATTGTTAAATAATGGAATTTGTTATAATAGTTTTGATAATGGTAAAACTTGGGAGATTAATCTAAAAAATCAAAGAAAAGAAAGAATGAGGAGATGGAATTTAAATAATAGAAATTTAGATGAAGAATGGGAAAAAGATATAGAAGATGCTATAGAAGATATAGAGGACTCATCTGATGAACTAAATAAATTTTTAAGAGATTTTTTTAATTAAAAACTATAAATCATAAGCTAAATAATAACATAATTTAAAACAATAATATATTTAAATTAAAATTTATTAATTATAAAGATGAGGGAAAATGAAAAAAAGAAAATTATTTTTATTGGTTTTGGTTTTTTTAATTTTGGTTTTAGGGGTGGGTGTTGCATATGCAGAGACAGCTCCATGGCCCATGTTCCAGCATGATGCACAGCATACAGGAAGAGCAGATTATGAGGTTTCAGGAAATCTAGAAGAAAAATGGACATTTTCACTTAAAGATTATAATTCAAGTATAAATTATTATACTAGTTATCAGCCGATTATCGGAAAAAAAGCTATTTACATTACCCTTAGAAATAACAAACAAAAAAAAGGAGAAGTATATGCAATTGATTTTAATGGAACTTTAATATGGGATTATGAGATAAATAATGAATATCCTTATAACCCTTCTATAGATTCTAATGAGAATATTTATATTCCTTGTTCAAATGGTTCTGTTTATGCCTTAAATTCAGATGGAGAAAAAATTTGGAAATTTAATACTGGAAGAGAAGAAGGCATCATTTCAATCACAATAGGAAATAATAATCTCTATTTTACAGATTATAAATATATTTATAGTGTTGATTTTAATGGAAATCTTAAATGGAGTAATACAGGGGTAACAAGAGGAGGTTCAGCAAATGAAGGTCCGGCTATTGGAAAGGATGGAACAATATATGTAAGCTGGACAGGATTTAAGAATTTTCAAGATGCAAGGACAGGGGCTTTATATGCTTATAACCCTGAAGACGGAAGTGAGAGATGGCACACTTATCTTAACCATGATGCTACAGCTCCTGCTGTTGAAGCAGATGGTGATATATACCTTGTTGCAGGAAGTCGCTGGGCAGGACATGAATTTCGTACTCTCAGAGCTTATAATTCTTCAGGTGACGAATTATGGAGAAATAACAAAGTTATGGATGGAAGTATAAAAATGCCAGTTCTTAGTTCTGATGGAAAAATAATTATTACTGATAGTTGGGGAGAATTTAGGGGATGGTCTTGGGGGACGAAAATTTATCAACCGGTTTCTAAAATGAGGATTTATAATCCAGATGGCTCAATATTCTGGCAATCAGAAACACAAAATTCTACAAGATATAATGGTGAGATAATTTTAGATAATAAGAATAAAATATTTTCCTTAAGAAATATATATGATAAAAGCTGGAAGTACTATTATTCTGGAAGAAGATTAGAAATCTTTAGACAAGATCATTCTTCTTTTAAAAATAATGTTACAGGAGCTTTTCAATATTCACCTTCTATAGGAAAATATGGAGATGTTTATTTTGTAACAAAACAAGAGACAGAAGACAATAAATATGAATTAAAATTAAACTGTTTTTGGGATGGAAGTAATCAAGAACCATCTTGCTCAGATGGGATTGAAAACGGCGATGAAACAGATATAGATTGTGGGGGCTCTTGTTCTAAATGTGCAAATGAAAAATCATGTTTATCTAATTCTGATTGTGAGAGTGGATTATGCTATAAAGGAGTTTGTTCAGCAATTAATCATGATATAGAAATTTCTATTCCTTATTATGCTCCTTATTTACAAGAAGCACATAAAGGGACAATTTTAACTTATATAATTGAAGTTAAAAATAAGGGGAATATACAAGACACAATCAATCTTTATGTATCTAGTAAAGAGAATTGGGATGCAGAATTATCTCAAGGCACTGTAACATTAGCTCCTAAAGAATCTACCCTTGTTTATTTAAGTGTTTTAGTAGAAGGAAATACAGAAAAAACTAAGATAATTGCAGAATCACAAAATAGTGATTCAAAATCTTCTTACTCTATTAAAACATGGGGTTTTACAGATAATGGTTTTTTTGGAGTAAGAATGTATTTTAAAAATACAGATTCAGAAGAACACGAATTTTTCATGTGGGCACCAAACTATGTAAAAACAAGCAGTGATTTTGTTGAATTAGCTCCTTCTGAAGACAAACAAATAAATTTAATTTTTGATCCAAAAACTTCAGAACAAAATATCAGGGAATTTAATATTTCTATCGGGGATTTTCCTTTTGGCAAAGATATAACTCTTCCAATAAAATTTGATTATGATAATCTAATTGCAACAGATTTTGATATAGCAGAAGATTCTTATAACTTTCCAAACTGGCCACCAATTGATATTTCAGGATTTGGACATGAAATTGAGCTAATGGGTTATTGTTATGGAATGTCAAGAACAAGTATTCTTTATTTCAGGGATGATATTGTCTTGCCTAAGGACAATACTTATGAATTAACAAAGCAGGAAGCAGAAGAAAATATAAAAAAATACCATTGGACTGAGAGTCTTTTTAGCTTAACTGGCAGACTGTTAGGCTCTTTTTCTTTTTGGAAAATTAATCAACAAGAAGAATATGATAAACTTAAAAGTAATTTGGAAAACAATAATCCAATGATTTTAAATATGCAATTTATTTGGTCAGCAAAATTACATTCTGTAGTAGCTTATAAAATAGTTGAAAAAGACAATAAATCTTATATTTTTATTTATGATAATGACCTTCCTTATGACTCTTCTTTAAATACTTTTAATGGATTATATTATATAACTTACAATAAAGAAACCCATAAATTTACTTATGGTGGAGACCCTATTGAAGTTTTAGTAAGTGATGCAAAAAAAGAAGATGATTGGATAGGTTATAATGCTTTTACATCTCCTTGGTTAAGATTAAGCATACATTCTCCTGTGGATATTAATATTACAGATAATGAAAATAGACAGATAAATAATAAAGGGATAACCCAAATTCCTAATGCATTTTTTGTTGAAGAAAATGGAAAAAAAGCATTTTATCTCCCTTTAAATTTAACTTATTTAGTAGAATTAGATGCATATGATTTAGGAAATTTTACTCTAGAAACAATTTCTCCAGTTAAAAATGAAAGTATAACTATAACTTTTTTTAAAGAAATTCCAGTTAATAATAATACTAATGCTAATCTTTCTATTAATTATGGGAAAACTGATAAATTAATAAAAATAGATTTTGATGGAGATGGAAAATTTGAAAAAAATAAAGCAGCAGATATATCTGAGATTTATAAAACAAATATTTCTTATAAAGGAAATTTAACTGCTGAATATTCTGATATTATTAATTTAAAAGCTAAACTTAAAATGTTAAATAGTTCTTCTATTCCAAATAAAACAATTATCTTTAACTTAGGTGAACAGCAGATAGGGGTAGTAACTAATAAAAAAGGAATAGCTTCTGCAAATTTAGAATTAGAACAAAATTCTGGAAATTATACTTTAGATGTAGTTTTTCCAGGAAATAAAAATTATTTAAATTCATTTGATTCTAATTCTTTTGAAATCTTGAAAAAATCTTCTTCAGTTAATTTAACTTTGTTAAGAGGATGGAACCTCATCTCTATACCTTTAGAATTAGAAAATAATTCTGTTGAAAATGTGTTTGGAGATATTATGCAGGATGTTATTGTTATTAGTGGATTTGATAATGGAGCTAAAACTTATGATCCTGAGCTGCCTCAATTTTCAGATTTACAGAAATTAAAACCCAAATTTGGATATTGGATTAAGATGAATAATTCAAGAAATCTGAGTGTATCAGGATTTGTTCCTGAAAATAAAACTCTCAATTTAGATAAAGGATGGAATCTTGTTAGTTACTTATGTGAGCAAGATAAAGATGTTACAGATATATTTTCCAATATAATGGATAAAATTATTGTTATTAATGGATTTGATAATGGAGCCAAAACTTATGACCCTAAAATTCCTCAATTTTCAGATTTACAAAAATTAAAAACCAAATTTGGATATTGGATTAAGATGAACAAATCTGTAATATTAGATTATAATGGGATTTGTTAAAAATTGTATATAATAGAAAATAACAAAGCTTAAAAGAAATATTAATTAAATAAATATAAGGAAAAATGAAAACAAATGAAAAATTTAAAGGACTTGCAAGAAAAATTGCTATTGGAGGTTTAGCTAGTATAGCTTCAATTGGTTTAGCTGACAGAGTTAATGCAGGTATAGTTCCAGGAGATTTTTTTGCAACTGACAATACAAAAATACAGGAATTAGCAAATTATGATAATATCCCTAAAACAAATAACTGGGATGACTATTATGGAAGTGTAAAATGGGATAATGCATCTAAAAGTGATGTTCCAGAAGGATATAGAGTTTGGATTTTAGATGAAGACAAAAAACCTTGTGGATTATTTGAAATGGGTTCAAATCCTCAGCTTGGTGCTGGACAATACGGTTTTTTACATGCTTATGAAGATGATTCTTTAACACCAAATATTGATGAAGGAGCAGATATAGGAGATGTTATGAAACCATATGTAGAAGAAATAGCAACAGGAGATATGTATAATGCAGATTTTGTAGGCAATAATTATGCCCCAATAACACCACCATCTTTTAAAGCAGATAAAGGAAGATATGAAGCAAATATATTGGTAAATCCAGAACCAATCCCAGAACCAGCAACTCTTGGTATTTTAGCAACAGGACTTGCAGGATTATCTGCATTGAAAAGAAGAAAAAGAAAAACAAAATAAAACTTTTAACTGTTAGTATTAAAAATGGGTTCTAAAAAGTTAGTCATAAGTTTAATAGCTATTTTGCTAGTTATAAATTCGTTTGTTTTAGTTTTTTTTATAAAAAAAACAATAACAGGAGAAACTATTTCAGATTCTAATAAAAATATTTTAGAAAATATTCCTTCTGAAACTTCTTTTGAAAATAAAGAAAATCAAAATAATAAAGATATAGAAACAGATATTGAAACAGGTAGTAGTTATTCAGATTATAGTTCAGGTTCGAGTAGTAGGAGTTCAAGTAGTGGAGGAGGTGGAGGAAGTTCGAATACTGGTAATTCAGATAATGAAAATCAAGAAGATGAACAGAATGATGAAGAGCAAGATGAAGAAAAAATAAAACCAGAACATTTTAAGTTAGAAAATCCAACAACAAAATGGGCAAATTTCTATGGAAATTTAGAAATAAATAATAAGCTAGCAGAGCCAGGAGATGAGATAGCTGCATATGATTCTGATGGGAATTTATGCGGAGTTTTTCTTGTGAAAAATAGAGGACAATATGGATTTTTACATGTTTATGGAGATGATTCTTTAACAGATATAGATGAAGGGGCTGTTTCTGGAGAAAAAATATCATTTAAAGTTTTTGATTTAAGTGAAAATCAGGAAAAACCAACTGAAATAATTAAAGGAAATGCAATCTGGAAAAGTTTTGAAACAATAAATATAGATTTAAAAGCTTGAAATCATTATGAGGGTAAAGAAAGTTTGCGAGTATTCAGAGATGTTTGAGCAAATTTGGGTGGAGAAGTCTGCAAGACCTCGGAACTCTTTAATTACTGTTAGTTTCTCCTGGATACTTAGAGGGGTTGGATTTTAGTGCAACATTCGGCGAAGCAGACTAAATCTAAAGAAAAATTGGGCTTTGTAAAAAGTATATTATTAACTTTGGAATGGTATAAAGCGATAAATTTTTATAGTTTGGTTGATTAAATATAAATGAATGGAGTTAAAAAATATCATAAATTCAGGTAAAAGATTTCTTTCAACATCTTTGCTGGCAGGTGCATTGGCTGTTTCTCTTGTGGGCAACAATACTAGGGCCCAAGTCGTAGATACGAATAGGGAAAATCAAAAGATACCCTTAGTAAAAAAATATGATGGATTCTGTTACGGACCGTTCAGAGAAAATGAAAATCCAGACAAAGGTATTTACCCCACAAGACAAGAATTAAAAGAGGATATCAAATTTTTATCTAAATTTACTAATAAAATAAGAACATATGGAAATACATCTTCTCTGTCAAAAATCCCTTCTCTATGTGAAGAAAAGAAATTGGATTGTTACGCAGGTGCTTGGTTAGGGAAGCATGATATAGAAAATAAAAAAGAAATCTCTAATTTAATAAAAATCGCAAATTCTGATATTAGTGGTGTTAAAGGGTTAATTGTAGGAAATGAGGTTTTATTAAGAAAAGATCTGACTAAAAAGGAACTATCTGATTATATCCAAGAAGTTAATGAAGCTACAGATATCCCTGTAGGAACAGCAGAAATCTCCTCTGTTCTTTTGAAGAATAAAGATCTTGCAGAAAATTCTGATTTTCTATTAGTGCACATTCATCCCTATTGGGAGGGTATTGATATTAAGGAAGCTCCAAACAGAGTAATTGAAACCTATAATAAAATTAAGAAGTCCTTTCCAAATACAAGAATTATAATTGGAGAAACTGGATGGCCAAGTAAAGGAAAAAGAATTGGGAATGCTGTACCAAGTGAAGGAAATCAGAGAGAATTTTTTGAGAGATTTACCGAACTAGCTCAAAAAAATAATATCCCATATTTTTATTTTGAAGTTTTTGATGAGTCTTGGAAAAATAAGTTTGAGGGAGAAATGGGAGCGCACTGGGGAATTTTTAATTCAGATGGTTCTTTAAATCCCTTATACAACAATCTTTTTCAAGATAATGTCAGAAAAGGAATAAAAAGATCTCCGAGGACATTAAAAAAAATTCCAATTAAAGCTCCTCTAATAATATACCAGGATGGGGGTTCTAAGAATAATCATTTTCAACCAACAGGCTATATGGGTGACTTAAAAAGTATAACTGTAAAAAGAGACTGTAAGGAAAATCCCCATACAGGAGAAACATGTACTAAAGTGATTTTTGATCCTAAAAAATTTAATAGTTGGGCAAGTGTATATTGGCAATATCCAATAAATAACTGGGGAGAGTATCCTGGTTATGATATTTCAGAGGCATCTAAATTGACATTCTGGGCAAGAGGAGAAAAAGGTGGAGAAAGAGCAGAATTTAAAATAGGTGGAATTAACAGAGGGATACAGCATAATAAAGATAAGAAATATCAAGATTCTTTTGGCCCATTAACAACAAAAGAGAGAATAACAAAATTAACAGAGCATTGGGAAAAATATGAAATAGACTTAGCTGGAAAAAACCTCGAGAGTGTTATTGGAGGATTTTGCTGGGTTACTAATAAACAGCAAAATAGAAAAGGCTCTATTATTTATCTTGACGATATAAAAATCAAATAGAAAATGAACTTAGAAAATATAATAAACACAGGTAAAAGATTTCTTTCAACATCTTTACTAGTTGGAGCATTGGCTGTAAGCCCTTTTTTGGGTGGATGTGATAAAGGAACAGATGAAACCCAAGAAACTTCAAGAAAAAATACAGAAGTTGTTGAAAGAAATGTATCTAAAGAAGAAATGAAAAGATATTTTCCTTTAGCTGTTGGAAATAAATGGACATATGAGAGAACAATTATGAAAGGTAGAAATCCCAAACACCGATATGTATTTACTGTATTGCAAGATCACCCATTTGGACACCGAGAAAAAGGTGATCGTATCCTTATGATAGGAATCTCACCAGAGATCAATTCAAGAATAGAAACCTATACTGTTGTAGATAATGAAGGAAAAAATTTTGAGATTGAAGGGTCAGTTAAAGGAAAAGATAAGGATGCTCAAGGATTCTGGCCTTATGAATTGATGTCTCTTGATAAGTTGATATGGAGAATAAATAAATGGGGAAATAATTTTGTGTTTCATGAAATTAGAGAAGGAGGAGAATTAGGATGTAAAGTTAGGTGTTCGGAAATGATTGGAACCCTGAATACTAGTGGTAGCTATAAGATAAATATCAGTCCTAAAGGTTCATATCATAAAAAAGTAATGGGAAAAAAAGCAGGGGAGATTAAAGTTCCTGCAGGTGTTTTTGATAATACAATAAAAAACACTTTCGATTATGTGGCAGGAGTTGAATTTGAAGACACAAAAATAATTCGTTATTTCGCAAAAGATGTTGGATTAGTTAAAGAAGCCCAGTTTGATTCAGATAAAAAAATGATTTATAAATTAGAACTCATAGATTATAATGTAAAATGAACTTAGAAAATATAATAAACATAGGAAAGAAGATTCTTGGAACATCTTTACTAGTTGGAGCATTGACTGTGGGTCCTTTTTTAAGTGGGTGTGATAAAGATGAAGGAGATGAAGCGAAAAGACGAACATCCGGAAGAGCTAGAGTAGAAACACAAGCTCATGGGATATCTGAGAAACTTCAGGAACAATGGCCAATATGGAGACCTACTGATTTAGAATTAAATAAATATGAGGGTCCTGCAGCAGTTTATGATAAACAGCTTAATGTTAAACCAGAATTCTATAATGGCCAAATGCCTTTAAAATATAAAAGCTCAATGACTATACATGGTTTAAGCCAAACTCATTCCAAAATATTAAAGTATGAATTTAGGGATTTTAGTAACTATTTTATTTATGATCGTTTTGATCTTGTTGGTGCAGTTTCAGTAGATAATAATAACAAGATGGTTGCTGAAGCCAGAATAGATGTCTATAATATAACTGATGGAGAAATGAGATATAATCCAAATTTCAAAGCAGATGAATTTCATTATAGTGGAGGACTGCTTGTTTTTCACCGCATAAGTCAGTTTGATAAAGGATTAGGAATGAAACAAGAAGAGACTAATTGCTCTGGAAAAAAACAAAGAGATTATTTTTTTATTCTTCCGTTTGGAGCTAGCAAGTAAATAGCCCGATTTTTCTCTTTCTGTCGCCTGGGGGCAAATTGAAATCTATTTTTAAAGATAATTATATTTCTGTTAATAAAAGATAAAATAACAATCTTTAAAAGTAATCTATTTCTATTTTAAAAGAATTAAGATGAGGAGTTTATATGACAATAAAGATAGTAAAAAAATATCTAAAACCTTTGATTTTTTTTAATAATAAAACTTAGGAAGATGTTGTTAATGAAACAATTAAAGCTATTAACCAATGACATAAAGTTATTTTATTAAAGGAAAATGCGGAACAGGCAAATCAGCTATAGCTTTATTTAGTATTTTTTAGTTAATTTTTTAAAGTATGATTCTATGAATTAATATGGATGATTTAAAAAAAGAGGGAGAAGATTTGCAAGACAAGGAAAACAATCAAAATAATGGACCAGTTCAAATTCAAAGATCAGAACCTTCAGAAAAAATAGATCCATTAAATGAGCCACAAGAACCACCTCAATCACCTTCAGGACAATCTGGACAAGAAAAAAGTCCAGATAAAAAAAGTATGCTCTGGTTATGGTTTTTGATTATTGGAATTGTACTTTTATTAATTATAGGTTCACTAATCTTTTTATTAATTAATAAAGATGATAAAATAGAAAAACAAAACACTGGTGCCAAAATAATTGAAATTAAAAACCTTTCTCATGCACAAACTAAACAAAAAATACTTGATGCTAACTCAAACATAAGCAATTATAATATTGACCTTGATACATATACATATTTCTATATGGTGTTTCTAGGACAAAGTATTGAAACTGAAATGAATTATAGTTTAAAAGGAGATATAGATAGAGAGAATCAAGAAATGTCATTAAAAGGAGATATGATTTTAAGTGCTATGGAAAATCAAACAAAAACAGATTTTGAGATGATATTAAAAGATAAAAAATCTCAAATAACTTCTAATGGAACAACAAATACAACTCAATTAACAGACCAAGAATGGGAACAAATATGGGACCAATATGATGGGGTAGAACAATCATATGATTATTTTGGAAATTCCGAATTTCAATTTTTACAAGATGAAAAAGTTGATGGTGTAGATTGTTATGTTATAAATATATCAGTAAATAAAGAAAAATTATTAGAAGAATCTATGCAACAAAGTGAGCAAGTAACAATGACTGATGAACAAAAACAACAATATATTCAGATGATTAAAGGATATCTATCAAAAATATGGGTTGATAAAAAAACACTAAAAATCAAAAAAGGAATAAATTATATTAATCTTGATTCAGAAGGTTTTGGAATGATAGTTAAAATGGATTATATTGTTTCTGAAATTAATTAAGCTATCCAAAAAATATCTAAATATAGATTATTAATGTAGAAAATATCCTTAAAAGGAGAAAGAGTTCTGATAAATTTAGTAGATTAAAATAAATTTAGAAGATTTACCAGAATTTAAAAAACTTGCACAAGATCTGAAAATAATTGAAGAAGCTGATGAAGATGAATTAATTCCTTTAAGAACAATAGAATTCCCTAGAATTTCTAAAGAAGAATTTGCAAATATAACAGAATTTCCAGGAAAAGAGCAAAAATTTATTGCAGATAAATTAAAAAATATCCTGATGTTTTTGAAATTTTAGGAAAACAATTAGATAATTGGGATAATTTAAATAAATATAATAGAAAGAAAGTTTTTGTTCAGAGTTATGATATCTTAATGAAAATGAGCAAAATTTAAAATGGTAGAATTAAAATTTCAATATGGTTTTAGTAATCTTGATGAAATAACTAAAGGAAACCTAGAGAAAGTTGATTCTTTAAATGAACTTATCAAAATAAAAACATTCTAATTAGCTATTTTTAAAAATTCTATTTTCTTTTCCCAATTTTCAATTTCAGCTTTAGGATAAATATGATGCTATCTGAAAAAGTTAAATCTTCTTGAATTTCTTCAACAATATCAACAATTTTCCCATCAGAACATCTTGTTTTTTATTTCCCTTTTTCTTTATATACTTTATGACAATCTCCTTCACAATCTATATAAAATTCTTCTTGAACCTCAGCTTGGAAATAGTATTTCATAATCTTATGAAAGTTATTTAATTTTCAAACATAATTTTGGTAATTTGTATATATTCTAATAACTACATAAATCTATAAGTTAGAATAAATAAACTTATAAACTTCTAGCCCCCTAAATTTACATGGATAAAACATATGAATTAATTTATAATTTAATAGGAGATGAGAGATTAGCACAAGCTTTGTATAGGACATATCAAGAAGAAGATTTAGAAAAAAACAAAGATTATGGAAGATTTATACAGAGATGTCTTGGTGTAAAAGAATGAATGATAATAACAAAAAAGACCCTATTGCAAGAGGAAAAAGAAATTTAGAAAAAAAATCTTCAAAAATTCCAGAATCAGTTTTATTAGCTTATAGTCAACGATCAATTTTATCAGGAGAAAGAGTTTCTGTATCTTTTGCTCAATCTTATCTCTAAAATATTTTTTCTATAATAAAAATCTTTAAAAACAAATTTTCCTTAATTAAAAACAATATCTAAAATGGGCAACAAACCAATTCAATTAAATGAGTTGCAAGGAACATTTCCAGCTTTAATTACTCCTATGTATGCTAGAGATGGACTTACTAATCCTATTGATTATGATAAGATGTTTAAATTAATAGATCAGCAATCGAGAGCAGGTATAAATGGAATTCTTATTGCAGGAACAACAGGACAAAGTGCAACTTTAAGTCATAATGAACATATAGCATTAGTAAAAGAAGCATATCATCATATAAAAGACAATAATCTTGAATTGGATTTTATTGTTGGTGCTGGTTCTAATTGTACAAGAGAAGCAATCTCTCTTTCAAAATCAATTGAACAAGCTATAGGTCCAACTACTTTTTTACATGTTACTGGATATTATAATAATCCTCCTCAACAAGGACTTATCTCTCATTTTAAAGAAATTTCTAAAAATATAAAAGGAAATATTATTCTTTACAATGTCCCAGGAAGAACTAAAAGCAATCTCCAACCAGATAGTGTTGCTGAATTATCAGAAATTGAAAACATTATAGGATTAAAAGAAGCATCAGGAGATTTAGAACAAGTAGCAGAAATAATTCAAAAAACAGATTCAGAAAAATTTAGGGTTTTATCTGGAGAAGACCACCAAGTAGCAGAGATAATGAAATTAGGAGGATATGGAGTTATATCTGCAAGTGCAAATATTGCTCCAAAATATTTTGTTAAAATTACAAAAGCAGCTTTAAACAAAGATTATGAAAAAGCAGAAAAATTACAACAAGAAATAAATCCTCTTGTAAAACAAGGAGTATTTCTTGTAAAAAATCCAATTCCTCTTGCACATATCTTTAATACAGGTTTAAGACTTCCACTTATAAAAATTCCATCAATACAACAAAAATTAGAAGATGTTTTATCACCATATAAATCAGAAGATTTAGGAATTAATTTAGAAGATTAGAAAAAAAACATTTAAGAAAAATGCAAGAACAAGATAATAAAAATACAGTTCGATATGGAACAAAAAAACCAGAAAAAGAAAGTCTATCTGAAAGAGTTTTGAAATATCTTGGTGCTGGTTTAGTAGGAAGCATAGTTGGATTTGGAGCAAGTTCTGCAGCTGTATGTTATGAGTATAAAGATGTTTCTGGATTAGCTGCATTAGGAGCAGGTGATGATCTATTGACTTATTCTGGAATAGGCATACCAATTGGATTTTGTTTAGGAGCAATTGGTTATTATATTAAAGATAAAAAGAATAGAAAATAGAATATATAGTTGTTGGCAAGGTTGATAAAACTATTTTTCCATATGAAATTGGGGCAAAATTATACCTTAATTATGATCTACTATTGTATATTCCCTAACAGTATTATGATAAAACTCACCTAGAAATTTTTCCATTTTAAATTTCTTACTCAGAATTAATTTATTTTTTTTCTTTTTCTAATTGCCATTTATCTGGTATTTGCTCTGAAAATCTTGCTCTGAATTTTTTTAAAATTTTCTCGGCATGATTAAACCACGAATTATCAATTTTATTCTCATTAAATTCAATAGAGGCTATATTGTCTTGATTATCTAAATGATCAAGAGATATTCTTTCTAAATCAGAAAGTCCTCCTCCTATATTCACATCATAAACACCCTGTTCCGCATTGCTATTTATGTAGATTGGAATACCTCCTATATATAAAGAAAGATGCTCTTTTCTTTCTTTAGTTAATTCATATTTAAAACCATCGCCATAAGAGTCGCCTTTAGATGCATAAAATATATGGCCTTGAGGGTGAACTCTATAAGAAGTTCCATCTTTTTTTTCTGGAACATGATAATTCTGAAGATAATTTGTTAATAACCATGTACTCTCATATGGGGGAGCCACATTATTATGAACTGAAAGTTTTGCAGGAGTGTAGTTTTCCATCCCAGCAAAATATGAACCTACACCTACTAAAGGAACTAATAACCAAGGAAAAGCTTTTTTGAATGTTTCCTTTAATTTTTCTCTTATCTGGTTCGCCATTTTTCTTAAAGATAATTTAGAATATTTAAATTTATATACAGTTCAATAGTTATAATCTATCACTATTAGCTAAGTCCTGAAAATAAGATAAAAGAGGTATAAAATTATAGATAATATAAATACTAAAATTTCTAGGTGAGTGATAAACTATAAAAAATAACAATTTTTATAAATGCTTATTTATCCTTCCATCTATCCTTAGGGAAAAATAGTTCTGTTGAAAATGACTGAACAAGACTTAATTAAAAAAATCTAAGATAAAGTAGATGAGATGATTCGGGAAGTTACTTTTTTAAATTATTCTCCAGAATATTTTTCTCAAGAAGCTTCAAGAGTTGTAGGAAGAACATCAGAAAAATTTGCAAAAGGATTAGAAAAATTTCAGAAAGAACATATTGAAAAAATTTTTTAGGTTTTTTAAAAAATTATCAGAAAAAACAAATTTTAGATCTATGTAGATATAAACTACAAAGAGACATATGGTGTAATGAAGGTTTATTTTCTAGTTTTTGCGGAAATCGTATATTTGAAAATGCAGGTTATGATTTGAAATTCAGCTTTTGTTTGACATATGGTGATAAGTTGATAGCTTCTTTAGGATTTAATTTAAGAAGCGAAACTATAAAAATAATCCAGATTCAAGGAAGAAGAGGAAACAAAAAAAGATTAAAAAATTTAAAATGGACTCACGCATTAGTAGATTATTTTTGTAAATGGGCATTTGATAATATTGTTCCAAGTATAGGAAAATGGGATAAAAAAGGAATTGAAGGAGTTGTTGAAATGATTTCTGGAAATCTTAGTAAGATATTTATGCATCCAGATAAAGATGGAAATATTGGGGGAATGTTATCTTATTGGCACGAGTCTATAGATTACAGATCAAGTGAATATATTTATTTTTTTGGAATTTCAGAACAAAGAAAAGGAACATCCTTATCAAGAAATCTTGTTCTTGAATTTTTAAAAGAAATGAGAAGCCAAGGAATCATAAAGATTAGAGCAGGAATTTATTCTTATAACCAATCTATGAGAAAAGTAGTTGAAAGATTGGGATTTGAACAAATAGGCACCTATAAAGAAATTTATAGAAAAGATAATAAGGATCTCCTTGTTTATCAAACCTATCTACCCCTTCTTTTAAAAATCCCATAAATGCAGAAATTCCTTATTAACATAAAGTTTATAAATATTAAGAATATCTCTTATTTACCCATTTAAAGGGGAAAAGAGTTCTTATAGAAAATGGCACAACAATTAGAACAAGAAAAAATCAATGAGATTGTAATGACAAGTTTAGAAGTAGATAAAGTCAATCCACAACAGACATTAGGAGAGCTTGGAGCAGATAGAGGAGATTTTTTAGATATGATTCACAATCTTGGAATTAATCATATAGATTATATTTCTGGTGGAGAACTAAATAAAACAGGAAAACAAAAATTCAGGGAATTAGGAGATTATGCAGAAAAAAGAGGATTAGCTGAACGTAAAAATCTGTTTAGCTTAATAGCAGAACAAGGAATAGGAAAACATTATCAAAATATTAAAGTTAGTGACTTAAAACTAATACAGAATTATGGAGTAGAGATAAAAAACCTATAAAAATGAATCAATACAATATAAGGTACACAAAAAGTGGATTAATCTGCCTAACTGAAAAACAAGTTATGGATTTTTTTAAAGAAAAAATACTTCAAAAAAATACTTCAAAATTTAATGAAGAATTAATTCAAGAGACAAAGAAAGATAGAAAATTTATGGGCTTTTTAGATATTTTTAAAAGATGTTTAAAAAAAGAAGATGCAAGAGATATAGCATATGGGGCAGTTATTATGAAAAAATTTTTAAAAACTTGTCATGAATCTTATGGACTAAATTTGCCAGATATAAATGAAGCAGATCTAGCATATTTTATAAAAGATTTTTCAGAAATAGAAAAAGATTCAATAGGTTATTCAAGAGATTTTAAAAATAGAATAGAATCAGAAGAACCCATGATAGAGCTCTATAATATATTATTAGCAGGAGATCTTATTCTTAACCAGGGTGCTGGAAAAGATTCCTGTTTATTTGCACAAACAGGTTCTTTTTTTGGATATGAAGTTTATAGAAGGAGAGCAGAAACTAATCAGTTAGAAAAAGCTATTTTAAAATAGAATGAAAAAATAAAATGACTAAACCTCAATATACCTCTGAAGGGTTGCCTTTAGTAACTCAAGAAGTTATAGATGTTTTTAACAGAGACTTATCTCAAAGAACTTCTGAAGGAATAGATTCTCTTGCAGATTTCTATAAAGAATTTGGAGAAAGGATTATTAATGAAGATAATAATGCAGGACTTGTTTTTGCATTAATTGGTCATATTATGGAAGATGATCCAGAAGATAATCTTGCCCAACCTGGTAATTTTAATATAGAAGGTGTAAATGAAAGAAACTTAGGCATTAATATGGTTGGTGGAACAATCTTTATGTATGAATTATTAAGAAGACAAGCACAAACATATAAAATGGAAGGTTATCAGATATCTTCACCTGAAAAAAAGACAAAAAGCAGCTTATATTTATTAGATGAAGATACTGTGGGAATATTTTTTAGAGATTTTCAACAAAGAGTATATGAAGGAGATGAATCATTAATTTCCTTTGAAGATGAGATTCTGAGGAGAATATCTTCTGATAATCCTCATCTTTATGGATATTTTAGAGAAAGGATTGAACAAGGAAATCTTGAACAAGGAATTTTTTTTCAAGGAGCAGCTTTTATGTACGAGATATTAAGAAGGAGAGCAGAAACTAATCAGTTAGAAAAAACCATAAAGTAAGATGGCAAAAATAGAATTTAAAAAAGGAAACATAATTGATCAACCAGATATTGAAGCAATTGTAAATGCTGCAAATGCTCAACTTCAAATAGGAGGAGGTGTAGCAGGAGCAATACATAAAGCCGCAGGCCCTGAGTTAGAAAAAGAAGCTATGCCTCTTGGTCCAATTAAACCAGGACAAGCAGTGATTACTAAAGCTTATAATCTACCAAATAAATATGTTATTCATTGTCTAGGACCTGTTTATGGAAAAGATAAACCAGAACAAAAATTATTAGCTGATTGTTATAAAAATGCTTTACAAATTGCAGAAAACAAGAACATAAGTTCTATAGCTTTTCCAAGCATCTCTACAGGAGCATTTCATTATCCTGTTAATAAAGCAGCAGATATAGCTTTAAAAACAATAAAACAAGCCCTACCAGAATTATCAAATTTAGAGATAATAAGATTTGTGCTTTTTAGTGACAAAGATTTACAAATCTATAAACAAACTTATGAAAACCTTAGAATGTAAGAATATAAATTCTTAAAAAACTAAAACATCTTAAATTATAATGCAAGAAAAAAGATTTCCAGAAATTGGGAAAAAAATTATAAATGCGCATCTTGAAGATATTGCAGAAACATATCCTGGAAACAATCAGAATATCAAAGTAGATTCTGAATCAATTAATTGTAGAGAAGAAGATTTAGGATATAGAACAGTTATTTCAATTAATAGTGATAAAAAAACAGATATAAATTATATTCTATTTCTATTAAAAGAAAGACAAAAATGGATAACTATTCAAAAACAAGCTAATCAAGACATGCCAGTTTTAGGAAAAGTTCAAGAAATAATTAGACAACAGGGTTATGGATTAACTAAACAAAGAGATAATTTCTGGGAATATCATCCTACTTCTGCTGTTCCTTCTAGATAAAGATTAAAATGGCAATTACAAAACAAGAATTAAAACAAGATATAAACTTACTTTTAAAAATTCTCGATAAAGAAAAGCTGAATAATTTATATGAATTAAAAAAAGCAATTGGAAGAAGGTTCCTAATTTCATCTGAACAAGCAATAGAAGATAAAAGCTATGTTCAAGTATCTTTAAATCCTTCTAATCTTAACACTTATGCATTAACAGTAAGTTATATTACTCCAGGAAAAGGAATCCCTATTGAATTTTGGATTAATAAAAAATTAGATCAGGGGAAAATAATTCTTAAATCAGAATATGAAATAGGAAGAGGTTATATAGAATTTTTCAGAGATCCAATAGGAAATAAAATGCAGATAAGATCTGACTTACCTCCACAAATTCCACATATTAAAGCAGAACTAGAATCAATAGTAGATAATTTAGATTAAACAATAAAACATATAAACTCTAAATTCTAAAAATCTCTGGGATGATGGTAAGAATCATTTATAATTCTATAAAATGACAAGAGCAAGCAAACTAATAGGATTTAAAAGCCATAAAGGAGAGATTCCTTTAAAAAATTTCAGATTAGCAAGAGCAAGAATTGAAAAAGATCTAACTGGAGATAAAATAGCATCCTTAGTAGGAGTTCCAACCCCTACTTTTTATAGTTATGAAAATTTAAGACGCTATCCTCCTACACAAGTACAAGAAAAAATAGCAAAAATATTAGGAAAAAGCAGGAAATTTCTTTTTCCTAAAAATATAAAAAGATATTATAAAGAAAAAAATAGAAATTCTCAAGATATCTATGACAGATATAATAGGGTAGATAGTTTTGATTTTGGAAATATGCTTTCTGATTATGGGAATCCAGAAAAAAGTATAGAAGAAAAAGAATTTGAAAAGGTATTTTTTGATTTAGTAGAAGAATTTAAGCCAGTTGTAAAAGAAATATTTAAATTAAGATATGATAATAGCGGAGAAATGATTCATACATTAGAGGAAATTGCTGATATTAAAAATTATACTTTAGAAGGAATAAGGCAAATTAACCTGGAGATTATGGGGAAATTAAAATGGCCAGAAAGGGCAAAAAGACTTCTAATTTTTTCAACAGATGAGTATCTTGCATTTGGACTTCCAAGAGATTTAGAAACACTTCATCAAGAATATATTGATTCATGCATCTATTTAAAATATCAGAGAGATTTTGAAAAAACCCAGATTATTCCAAAATCAAAATAAAGAAACTTCAATTAATTTTAGATAAATATATCCTACAATATAAATTTTTAAAAATAAAAATGCCAGAAAAATCAAGACTAAGTGAAGGAAAGTCAGGAAAAATTCTTATAGTTGATGAGGATTATGATTTTTTAAATTCTTGTATTAATGTTGTTGAAGAGGAATTTTGAAATTATAAAAAAAATCAAAGATAATTAATTTATATTTCTAAAATATTTTCCAATTTATTTTTTAAAACTCCTTTAAAAAATATCTTTTTTTCTCCTTATTCTGCTGCTCGTAGGTATTTCTGAAAGTCTTTTTAATTCTGATCTTTCTGCTTTAGCTTGAGGAGTATTTTCAGCAGCAATCATCTTTTCTAGGTATTTTTCTTCATCTCTTTTAACATTTTCATATATTGCTGCTTCCCAAGCTTCTTCTAAACTTAAATCATTATAATCTTTAATAAGAGTAAGATGATTTAAAACTTCAATTGGAGCATATTGTTCATCTTCTCCTTTAAATAGGTGATTTTCTCTTAGTTTACAAGAGAGATTAACTGCTTCAATATAATTCCCATCACAATTCCTTATATAGTCATTTGGTTCACCTATATAAGTTATAAGATACTTGTCAGATGTACCTTTAAGTGAAAATACTCTACCACAATATTCATCTCTCATAGAATGTAATTGTTTTTTATCTAACATTTTAATCTAAGTTTTTTATTACTTATAAATATTGTTATACTGGGAATAAACATCTATTGACATAAAATTTATAAAGACATCTTTTTTATATATCTCATCCATTTAAAGGGAAAAAGAGTTCTGATAAGATTAAAATGGCTAATGAAATATTATATACTTTAGAATTTAAAGAAGCAGGAGCAGCAGTAGCTTCTAAAAGAAGGTTAGCAAAAAGACTTGAGAAACAAGGAGAACATTCAACAGAACATCTAACTCTTAATTTAGAAAAACATATATTAGAAATTAGAGGAGTAGAGGAGTCTATTTTTGAAGACATTATAAATGACTATGGTCCTAGTATTGAGAGTCAACAAATAAAACAAGAAAAACCAGATTTTGAAATAAAAGGAGTTGAAGACAGTTTAAAAAAAGCTCAAACTGCTATGCAAGAGTATTATGAAGGAAGATTAAAAGAACTTCAAAATGAAAATGATGATGCTCTGGAAATGTTAGAAGAACAAGAAAAAACAAATGAAAGACTTAAAAATAATATAAGAACACTAGAACAAAGAATAGAACACATACACACAGAACAAGAAACAGCTGCTCCAATTAGGACTTGTAGAAAATTACTTGATGCATTAAAAGAAGATTATGAAGTGTTAGATGAATTAGGATTAGAAAAAGAAGATTTTGTCAAATTACAGGAAGTTAATGATGAACAAGAATATCTTGAATCAAGAACTGGAACAGAATTATCTGAAGGTGTTAATTTAGAAGTATTACGAACCCTTCCAGATAGATTTGAACAAACATCAGAATATGTAGATTTTAAAAACAAAGACATTGGTAAAAAACAAGAAATAGTAAGATATCTAGATTCTCAGGCAGAAAAAGAAAGCGAAATTCCTGAAATTATAAAAATCCAATTAGGTGAAGAACAAGCAAGAAAAGATGTAGAAGAATATGAACAAGTTAAAAAAGAATTTGAAGAGAAAAAAAGAATCAGAGAGGATTTAGAATCTTTAACTGGAACTTATGATGATTTTGTTAAATTAAAAGAAAGAGTAGAATATAGGGAAGAAAAACAAGAAAAAATTACCTGCATGCTTGCTGACAGAAAAGAAGACCAAGAAAGATTAACTGTAAGCATGGTTGTCTGTTTAAATAAACAAGACAGAGATGAATTTAGCAAAGATTTGACAGAATATCTGGCAAGAGCATTAGATATAAATCCAAGTGATCTAGGAAGGCATACAAGATATCAGGATAAAGAAAAAATTATCTCAAAAAAATACTCTTTAAAAAATAGAGACAGAGAAGACATACTCAGCAATATCAGACAAAAGCTAGGACAATCAAAAGAAGATTATCTATTTTCAAGTCTTGGTGTAAATATAGAACTAGTTTATAAAAGCCTGATATAATTATATTTTAAAATATTTTTTCTAATCATAAAAAATAAAAACCTTTATTCCCATAGAAATCTATGAAAAAGTGGTGTTATCTATCTACAGGATTTTTTTTAATATTAGTTTTACTCCTCACAATAATAATTCCTTCAGCAGATATTGGTTATGAATTTAATTTATCAAGCAAAGATGTTGATAGTTTGTTTAGGGCATTCCGTTTTTTGTTTATAGTTATTTCCCTGCCATTAATTTCTTCCATATTAATATTATGTATTGGACTTAGAAAAATTATTCTAAATAAATTAACTAATATCTCAATTTATATCCTTATTATATCACTCATCATGTTAACCTTTTCATTTGTAGGTTTTACTGATTATTGGGATGTAGATTACCTTCTTCTTTTATTTCTGATTATAGGGGGAATAATTATTTATATTGCTTCTTTTGTTCTTTTATTAATTGGAGTAATAGTTTCAAAAATCAAACAAAAAAGACAGGTTTTTTTTAATCAACAACAAGAAGATGTACAACCAATAGCAAGAAATTGGATAATATTTCTAGCAATAATATTAATTATACTTGTTGTTATTTCTAGTTTTGTAAGTTTTTATTTTTCATCTAAATACAAAAACTACATAATGGATAAGTATTCTGAAATTTCTAAATCACCAACGTCGGTATCTGATTGTTCCAAAATAGATTTTAAACATTACCAAGAAAGGTGTTATAGAAATCTCGCTAGTAAAAAGAAAAACTGCACTATCTGCGAATATTTATCTCCTGACAGAGATTTCCTTTCTCAGGATAAGTCTTTTTGTTATTCTTTATGTGCAATTGCTACTAAAGATGTTTCTTGGTGTGAAAAAACAAGAGATCCTGGAACAGATGGAGATTGTTATATAAGGGTTATGATAGAAATTCAAAATCTAAGTTTTTGTAATAAATTAAATGAATCACAAAAAGAAGAAGCAGCTAAATGTTTTA
>CAYMES010000011.1:3050-31415 GCA_964389765.1 Candidatus Woesearchaeota archaeon | reverse complement strand
GTTTATAAACTTTTTGGATTAATTTTGGAATGGTTAATTACGCTCGGAGATACTGATTAATATATTTATTAACTAAAAATAATTATCTTTTGTTGTTTTTAAATTTTTTATTTGTAACTATTATAAAATTCTTACAAAATTTATTTTCACCACTCTTTTTCTACAAATTTTCTTATAGTTTTAAGAATATATTTATTATTGTAATAATGTTTAAAAACAAAGCCATTTTTAAGTAGATATGAAAACGAGGAAAACAATTGTAGGAGTGTTTTTTATCTTGGCTTTGATGCTGTTTATAACTAGCATGGTTAGTGCAAGTATTCAGATTTGCGGAGATAAAGAATTTAGAACTACAGAACCAATTACTTTAAAAAGTAATGCAAGAATATGTTTTAACCAACCAGAAGATCAAGAAGTTAAGTTATATATAGTTGAAGATAAAGAGGAAATAGCTTTAGAAATTTTAAAAGTTCAAAATATTTCAAATTCACAATTTTCATGCAGAGACATCTGGTCAAATCCTGTTCCTGGAGATTATGATGTTTTTGTAGATTGTAATAATAATCAAGAATTTGATATAGATGCAAACGAGCCTTCTGATTTCTTAAATATAACAGCTGTAAAAGGTTCAGGTTTAGTTTCTAGAGGTAAAAGTGATATTGGAAATCATTCTTGGAGATATGATCCTGAAAATCCTGTATTATCTAATGAAATGTTACAATTAGAATTAACAGCAGAAAGAGAAAATATTATTCTAAGTAACATCACAATACAAGCTGGTAGCAAAGGAAATGACACACAAATAGAAAAATTAGAAATATATTTAGATGATAATAATAATGGAATTTTAGATATAGATGATGTTTCTATTGGAGCAGCTGAACCAGCTTATTTAGAAGATAATGGATTGATAACTATATTTTTAGATTATACTTTAAATAAAGATATTTCTGAGAATTTATTAATAGTATATCAATTGCAAGAAGATATTAGTCAAGGAGAGTATAGTTTAGAAGTACTTTCCCTTTATGGATTAGGTGAATTTTCAGATGGACAAATTCAATTTAATGGCCTTACAATAGATTCAGGAATAAAAACTGTTCTTGAAGAAAAATCTTGTTTAGGAGAATTAACATTCACTCTTATACCAAATCCTGCTTTTGAAGGACAAGAAGTTATAGCTAATATGAATAACTTACAAGGATGTGAAAATAAAACCATTAGGTTAAGATTATCTCCTTGTGGTTCTTCTATAATGAATGAAGTAGATTCTTGTGAAATTGAAGATGGACAAGGATGTAGTGTTAAATTTGATGCTGAAAAAAATGATACATATCATGTTTGTATAGATAAAAATAATGATGGAGATATGATAGATTTTGGAGAGTTTTCATTTGAAGATTTAACTGTTTTGGCCCCAGTAGTAGTTCAAGAGCCTGAGAATTTAACAGAACAAAATATGACTAATGAAACTATTGTAGATCAGAATATGACAGATGAAAAGGTTCCTCCTACTGGAGGAATAATTGAAGATATTCGAGATAGGATTTCAGAAACAGGAAGTTTATTTGTATTATTAGAAGTAACATTATTATTAATCTTGTTTGTTTTAGTTTTAATATTATTTAAATTAAAAGGACCAGGAAGAGCAGAAGAAAAAACTTCATCTCAAAAAAGAAATGGCAATAGTAACGGAAAAAGTAATGGAAAAAATAAGAAGAAATAATTATAGATATTTTTCTAATTCTTTAATTTTATTGATATAACTTATAGGAATTTCTTCTTGTATTGCTGGATGTATTGGCGAAGTTAGGTTTAAATCAGATTACTTTTGTTTTAGAATTATGATATTTAATCTTATATTTAAAAGCAGATACTTCCCTCATAATTCCATAAGACATTCCTAAAATTATAAATATACCTCCTGTTGATATTATTCCACTTGAAATATCTCTCCAATTATTATTTAGTTTTTGTTTCAAAATTTCTATATATTTAGAGATATATTTTTTATATAGTTTTGCTATTTTAAAAGGAATTCCTTTATCAGGAACAATAATTATATTGTTATTTTTTTAGCTATTAAATAAGTTATATCATGGAAAAGCTTTTCTAATCTTTGTTTAGAAATATTTGTATGTCTTAGAATTTTGCATTTATCTCCAGTTCATAAAATAGAAATTTTCATAGTATCTAAATAGCTATGAAATTTATAAGTTTATTCTTTTTGCAAAATCTCCAACAATAGGAACATCTTTTTGTTCACCACTTAATGCAAATATCCAACTAACTATCCATAGTATAGTAACTAATCCATATAAACCAAAATAAATTATCCATCCCAATATTGGAATCCAGATAAAGATATATCCCATAATTATCACCATTATCCAAGCTATAAATATAACTAAGCTTTGTTTAGCATAAAACATTACATATTTATCATCTCTTTTTGTTATTACTGCTATTACAAATCCTATTATAGATAAAAAAGTTGCTAAAAATGCATATAAAGTCTTGTCTTGTTCTTTTTTTGTCTGCTTGATTTTTCTTTTTTTAGTTTTCTTTTTTTTCTTAGGCATTTTTTACCTCATTTATATTAATATACTAGGGATGTTTTTAAAAGTTTCCTTTTAAATATCTGATTAAAAAGATTAATGAGCCTGCTCGGATTTGAACCGAGGACCCCCAGCTTTCTTAGAGTCTTTTCTGTTTCTAATGAAACAGTGCCATATAAGACTGGTGCTCTAAACCAGGCTGAGCTACAGGCTCATGAGCCATTAAATATATTGTAGCTTTTAAAGTTTACTCATCTGAAAAAAGATTTGTAAACAGGTTATTAAAACTATATATTGTAGTTCAGAAAGGTTTATAAATTGTGAAACCAATTATTTTCAGTTTAAAATTAATTAAATAAGAGGTATTTTAAAAATGGCTGAGAAAGAAGAACAAATAGAAGAAGAGGAAGAACAACAAGACGAAGAAGACAAAGAATCTGAAGAAAAAACAGAAGACAAAGAATCTGAAGAAAAAACAGAAGACAAAGAATCTGAAGAAGACAAATCTTCTGATGATGAAGATTCAGATGACGATGATTCAGATGATGACGATGATGATTCTGATGATGACGATGATGAAGATTCAGATGACGATGATGAAGATTCAGATGACGATGATGATTCTGATGATGACGATGATTCAGATGACGATGATGACGAAGATGATGATGACGAAGACTAAATAAGTTAATTTGATTTTAACTTCTTTTTCTTTTTTTATTTAATAATTTTTTATATATTTTTAATTATAATTACCTTTATAAATTAGTTCTATTGTTTTAATTAAGGTTAGATTATTAAGAAGATTTAAGAAAAAGAATAGAAAAAGCATATTCAGATGCAGTTTCTATACAAGAGATGATGGAGCTTATTAGCTTTGGAGGCATTTATAAAGTTAATATAGATTTAGTATTTTCTAGATATGAAAATATGATAAGATTAAAAACCTTAATAGATTTATATAATGAGCAATTTTCTGGAATGAGGAATTAAAAAAATATCTTGAGGAGGGGACAGATTACAATAGTCAGGAATTTAGACTTTTTTTAAAGGTTTAATAGGTAGACAGGTATAAATGTTTTATAATTAAAGATTTTAACAATATTTAAAAAATCTCCTTGTTACTTGTTATTATGTTAATAGGATTAGTAGGAAAGCCAAGTAGTGGAAAAAGCACATTTTTTAAAGCTGCAACTTTAGCAGAAGTTGCAATAGCATCTTATCCTTTTACTACTCTTGAACCTAATCAAGGAGTAGGATTTGTAAGAGTTGATTGTCCTGAAAATGATGTAGAAACCTTGAAACAACAAGGAAAAAAATGTAATCCTCAACATGGTTTTTGTTTAAAAGGGCAGAGATTCGTACCTTTAAAATTATTAGATGTTGCAGGATTAGTTCCAGAAGCACATAAAGGAAAAGGAAGAGGAAATGAATTTTTAGATAATTTAAGGGAAGCAGATTTATTAGTTCATATCTTAGATGCAAGTGGAACAACAGATGCTCAAGGAAACCCTACCCAGGATCATAATGTACATAAAGATGTATCTTTTCTTGTCCAAGAAATAAATATGTGGATTGCAGGAATATTAAAAAAGAACTGGCAGTCATTAAAAAGAAAAGCAAGAGCAGAAAAATTTTCTAAAGTTTTAACAGATCAGCTTTCTGGTTTAAAAATAAAAGAAGAAGATATTAAAGAGATTATGAATAAGTTACAATTAGAAGAAAAGCCAGAATGGCAAGAAAAACAAATTATAGAATTTGCAAAAGAAATAAGAAAAAAAAGTAAGCCAATAATTATAGCAGCTAATAAAGCAGATACAAAACAAGCAAAATCTAATATAGAAAAATTAAAACAAGAATTTCCAGATTTATTTATTGTTCCTTGTTCAGCTGATTCTGAATTAGCATTAAGAGAAGCAGCTAAAGCAGGTTTAATAGAATATATTCCAGGAGATAAAAATTTTGAGATTGTAGGAGAAATTAATGAAAAACAAAAAAAAGCTTTAGAAACTATTAAAAAAGATGTTCTTGATATATATAAAAATACTGGAGTTCAGAAAGTTTTAAATGAAGCTGTATTTTCTTATTTAGATTATATAGTTGTTTTTCCTGTTGAAAATGAAAACCACTTTAGTTCTAAAAAAGGAAATATATTGCCTGATGCTTATTTATTGCCTCCAAATTCTAAAGCATTAGATTTAGCTTATGCTATACATAGTGATATTGGAAATAATTTTGTATCTGCTTTAGATGCAAGAACAAAGAGGAAATTATCAAAAGATTCAATATTAAAAAATAGAAATGTTATTAAGATTATGGCAAAATAACTTCTATAATATCTATAAATTTAAAAGCAATTATTATTATAATTTATAATGAAAAAATTAACAAATATTGTTGCCCATACATCTTGTGTTTTAGGAGGAGGTATTTTGGGAGGTTTTGTAGGAAATTGTATTTCCAATCTCCAAGAATATAGATTAATTAAAAGTACGGAATCAATTTATGAAATAAACGAATGTTGTGGTGCAATGAGTGAGGTTGTTTATTCTATGATAATCTATCCTATGGTTTATCCAACTTTAATTAGTTTAGGATCTATAGGAGGAGCAACTGCAGGAGGACTAGGATATTATTTTTTAAAGAGATATTTAAATCAGAAAAATGAAAATAATCTTCTCTCATAAATGTTTAGAATATAAACAAAAAAGACATCCTGAATCTCCTGAAAGAGTTAAGTCAAGTTACGATTTCTTAAAGAAAAAAGCTAAACAAGGAATTAAATTTATAAAACCAGAACAAGCAGGAAAACGAGATATATTAAGAGTTCATTCAGAAGATTTGTTAAATGATGTAAAATCTCAGAATTTTTTTAATCCTGATTCTCCAAATTATGAAAACATATTTTATTATGCAAGTTTATCTGCAGGAGCTGCTATAAAAGCAGCAGAACATTCAATACTTGGAGAAAATAGTTTTTCATTAATGAGGCCTCCAGGACATCATGCTACAAAAAATTCATTAGGAGGGTTTTGTTATTTTAATAATATTGCAATTGCTGCTTCTAAAATTTTGGAAAAATATGATAAGATTAAAAAAATAGGAATAATTGATTTTGATGTTCATCATGGAAATGGAACTCAAGATATATTTCTGAATAATAAAAAAATTAGATATGTTTCCTTGCATCAATATCCTCATTATCCTGGAACAGGTTCAGAAACAGAAGATAATTGTTTTAATTATCCTTTATTTTTAGATACAGGAGAAAAAGAATATCTAAAAGTATTTAAAAAAGCTATATCTAAAGTTAAGGAATTTAATTCTGAGATTATAGCAGTTAGTGCTGGTTTTGATGCATATAAAGAAGATACTTTATCTGGAATAAATCTCGAAATACAAACATATAGTAAGATAGGAAAGTTAATTAGCGAGCTTAATAAGCCTGTTTTTTCAGTTTTAGAAGGAGGATATTCTTCTAAATTAGGAGAGTGTATCTATGCTTATTTAAAAGAATTAATTTAATTTTTTAGATTTTTCATTATATTTTTAGTAACTTTATCTATTGATTGTTGCCCATTAATTTTTATAACTTTATCTTTATAATAATCTAAAATAGGTTCTGTTTTTTTATGATAAATAGTTAATCTCTTTTTTATAGAAGTTTTTGTATCATCTTTTCTTTTTATTAGTTTAGAGCCACATTTATCACACTTTTCTTGTTGTTTTGGTTTTGGTGAAGTTACAATATTATAATTAGCTCCACATATAGGGCAAATTCTTCTTCCTTCTAATCTTTTTATTGCTTGTTTATCAGATATTTTAATTTCAATAACTTTGTCTATACTAGTTATTTTATCTAGTTTTTTTGCTTGTTTAATATTTCTTGGAAAGCCATCAAGAATAAAACCCTTTTTACAATCTTTTTTCTTTATTCTTTGTTCAAGTATTTTTATCATTAATTTATCTGGAATTAATTTTCCTTTATTCATATACTTATCTGTTTGTTGTTTTAATTTTCCTTTTGTACTTCTTAATAATTCTCCTGTTGATATGTGAGCAATTGAGAATTTCTTAGAAATAATTTTTGCTTGAGTTCCTTTTCCACTTCCTTGAGGACCTATGAATATTAGTTTCATATCTTAATCAAAAGAGAATTATTTATAAAAGTATGGAGATAGTAAAGATTTATATTGTAACTATAAAGTAGTTATAAAGAAAAGTTTTAAATAAGAGGAAAAATCTATAATAATATGGCTAAAACTAAAGATTTTGATTGGATAGCAACTAATGGGTTGTTGAATAGGTTAAAAGCAATAGGAGGAAATCCTATGTTTTTATTAGATACAGGTACAATAATTGATTTAGAAAATAATCATAAAAATGATGGAAGATGTTTTTGTTCAGGTTTGTTAGGAGAAATAGCAAGTTTATATCCTTTGGTTATAACTAAAGGAGTTATGGATGAAGTTGAGAACCATTATGAACATATTAGAATAGGAAATAGAAGAGAGATATCTGAACCAACTTGTGGATTTATACAAGCACTTTATGAAAATTCTAAGAATATTATGGAAGACTCGGGTATTTGTCAAGATGAGGATGGAATTAGATATGCAGTTTATTGGGCAAGTAAATTTGCTTTTGAAGAAGATTATAGAAAAGGTAAAAATGACAAACCATCTGATACTGATTTAGAATTAGTGACAACAGCTTTAATGTTAAGTAGAGGAGAATATGAAGGGATTCCTATAACTTCTGCTAATGTCCTTTCTCCAGATAGCCATGTTGAAAAAATTATTGAAAAATTAAATGAAATGGAATATGGGGGGATTAAAGCTATACCCTCTAGAAGAGATTTAAGAGCTTATTTAGATAGATAAAATGAATAAAGGAAAATATATCAAATATCCAAGCATCCCTTATTTAGAGGCAGTTCCAGATATTTTAGATAATGAAGTTGAATTATTTGAAAAACTTGATGGAGGTAATTGCCAGATAAGAAAAATTCAAGGAAGAATAGTTCCTGGAAGCAGGTCTAATTATTTAGAAGGAAATAAAGTAAATAAAGTATGGTGGTTTGAAGATTTTGTTAGATGGGTTGGAAATAAAACAAAACAGGATTTATATGGGCTTGATCCTAATTTTGTTATTTTTGGAGAGTGGTTGGCATTGCATAATATAAGATATAATTCTGAAAATATGGATCAATTTTATTTTATTGATGTGTATGATATGGAAAGAGAGAGGTTTGTTGAATATGAACAAGGTAAGGATTATCTTAAAATGATGGGAATAGAACTTAATACTGTAAGATATTTAGGTAAAGGAAAATTTCATAGAGGAGAATTAGATAGAATGTTAGATGAAAAAAGTGATTATAGGAAAGGTTGTAAAGAGGGAATAGTTATTAAAGATTATCAAAAACAGAGATTTGCAAAACTTCTTCATCCAGAGTTTTCAGAAGTAGCTAACAATAGAAGATTGCCTCCTATAGATAGATATGTTACTAAAAAAAGATTAGAAAAAACTCGTCAAGCTATGAAAGAAGAAGGAAAAGATATCTCTAGAAAATGTCTTGCAGATAGAATTAAAAAAGATGTTTTAACTGATCAAGGAGTAGCTTTAAGTGAAAAACAAATTGAAAAGAGACTTAAAACACTGAATATTTAAATATGTCCAGGACATAAAATTTCATAATCTTGTTCTGATAATTTTTGTAAGCTTTTTCTCATATTTTGTGGCTGACTTTCTGGCAGGTCAGTTCTTCCAATTCCTTGAAAAAAGAGGGTATCTCCTGAAAATAAAACTTTTTTATATAAAAATGCCAGACTATCAGAAGTATGTCCTGGAACTTTTATTATCTTAATACTTATATTTTCTTTTAATTTATTAATGTTTTTTGAATCATAAATTTTTGCTTTAAATAAATCAAGATTTCCGATATGGTCCCAATGTCTGTGAGTTAATAATATGATATCAATATCTTTGGGATTTATATCAAGTTGTTTTAAATCTTCTATAAGTTGTTGTTTATTTTCTTTTGTAGAAGTATCAATTAAAATATTTCCTGCTTTATGTTTTATTAAATAAATACAAGAACCAAATTTATTAAAGCAGAGTTGAAAGATATTTTCTTTTATGTTTTTTATCATTTTTATTTTTAAAAATTGTTTTTTATTTTCCAATTATTTTTATAAGAACTTTTTTATCTCTTTGTCCGTCAAATTCCCCATAAAAAATTTCTTCCCAAGGTCCAAAATCTAAGTTTCCTTTTGTAATAGCTACTACTATTTCCCTGCCCATAATTGTTTTTTTAAGATGAGCATCTCCATTTATTTCTCCTGTTTTATGGTGTCTGTATCCTTTTGGAGGTGAAAATGGTTTTTCAGGAGCAAGATTCTCAAGCCATTCTAAAAAATCTTTTTTTAAGCCTTGTTCTTCATCATTTATAAATATAGAAGAAGTTATATGCATTGAATTAACAAGACAGATGCCTTCTTTAATACCTGAATCTTTAACAGCTTGTTTAACTTTATTAGTTATATTCACAATTTCTTTTTCTTTATCTGTATGTATTACGAGATATTTTGTAAAAGATTTCATATTTAGATAAAGGAAAAACTCTTTAAAATATTTTTCTTTATGTTGTTTATGAGGAATACTAATAAAATTGGAAATCTTAAACTAGGGAATAGGATTTTTCTTGCTCCTATGTTAGAGCCAAATGATATTGCTTTTAGATTGTTATGTAAAAAAGCAGGAACTGGATTAACTTATACAGGAATGGTTAATTGTCTTTCAAAACAAACCTTATTTCTTGATGATAAACCTGCTATTCAGTTATTTTGTAATTCAGATAAAGGTATTAAAGAATTTGTAAAAAAATATGAAAAAAAGGTTTCATTATTTGATTTTAATTTAGGATGCCCTTCTAAACAAGCAAAAAGACAAAGTTATGGAGCATATATGGCAGATAACTGCGAATTAATAGAAAAAATACTAAAAAAGATTAGGAAACTTACAGATAAACCTCTGACAATAAAATTAAGAAAATCAAAAAATATATTCGAGATAGTTAAGATTGCAGAAAAATATTGTGATGCTGTAGGAATCCATCCAAGAACAAAGCAACAAGGTTATTCAGGAGTTCCTGATTATGAATTTGCTTTAAAATTAAAATCTTTAACTTCTTGTCCTTTAATATATTCTGGAAATGTAAATGAAAAAAATTATAAAAAAATCCTCAGAGATTTTGATTTTGCCATGATAGGAAGAAAAGCAATAGGAAATCCTTGTATATTTTCTAAAATTTTAGCAACGAGATGCAATATAGATTTTAGAAATTATCTAAATCTAGCTAAAAAATATTCTTTAAAATATAAACAGATAAAATATCAAGCAATGAATTTTACAAAAAACAAAAAAAATGCAAAAAAATTAAGAAAAGAACTTATTAAAGCTAAATCTATTAAAGAGATAAAGAAGATATTTTCTATTTAAATATTTGGAATTTATTTAAAAGAAGAAAGGCTTTTTTGTTTTTTATTTTCTTTAATAAATTCATATGCTTTTTTGAGCATGGTTTTTTCATTTTTTATTCTCATTAAATTAAGAGCTTCTTGCAGATTACAATATTTAAAAGATTTATGTTCAAGACTTATTTTTGTTTTTTTAGATTCTTTTTTAGAAATCTCCCCTAAAAAATAAATTGCAGATTTTTTTCTTAAGTTTCCTTTTAATCTATAAAACCAACTTTGAATATATTTAAATTCAGGCATGATATTTATATTATCAATATTAGCTTCTTCTTTTGCTTCTCTTATTGCTGTTTCTTTTTCTTTTTCACATTCTTCAATATTTCCTCTTACAAATCCCCAATAAGTAGGATATTCTAATAAAAGAAAGTATGGTTCTTTATCCATATAAAAGATGATTATTCCAGCAGATTTTTCATGTTCCATCTTAATATTTATATAACCTTTTATTTTTAAATATATATGATAATAAAAGTTAATGTTAAAACAAACTCTGATAAACAGAAGATTGAAAAAATTTCAGAGTTACAATATAAAGCAAATTTAAAATCTTTACCAGAAAATAATAAAGCAAATAAAGAACTTTTAAAGTTATTAAAAAGAAAATTTGGAAAACAAGCCAGAATAATTAAAGGCAAAAAATCAAGAAAAAAAGTAATTAAATTAGATATAGATTCATAATGAAAACAAAAGAATATGGTCTGGAATTAATCCTGCAAGCTAAAAAGATAAAGCAAAGAACCAAAAAGTTAGATAAAAATAGAAAAATTTTAGAAATAATTGATAAGTTTTTTTATAATAGTTTTGATGAAGCAGAAAAAATAGGATAAAATGATATGTTATTATTTTAAAAAAGGATTTGAACTTGGAGGCAAAGAAATAGAAGCTATTTCTATACCTTTTAATCTTTTAATTTTAATTAGAGGAACTGATGTTGCTTTAGATGATAATCCTTCACATTTAGAAGAAATGACTTTATATATGGCAGAAAATAAAAAAACTGTAGAAAAAAATATTAAAGAAGGGAACATAGTTAAATTAGATGTTCCAGATTTTGAAATTAGAAATTATTTAAAACAATTTAGAGAAACTGACGAAAGCATATCAGGATATGGAAAAAGATCATTAGGAAAAAAAATTGTTAGATTAGTTATAGAAGAAATAAAAAGAAATTAAAAAGACAATATTTTAAAATGGCAATAAGATATGAATTAGCTCCAGATATTATGGCAAGATTATATGATTTAGCAAGAGCTATAGGTGTAGATATGAAGCATGTCAAGTTTTCAGGAGTTTATGCTATAAGAAGTTATGGTTCTTCAGCAAGAAATACAGTTGCAAGATGCCATGCTCTTTCTAAAATATGGCAAAAAGCTTTAGGAATTAAAGCTGTGTATATAATCGAGGTTATAAGTGAAGAATTTGACAAGATGTCTCGTAAAGAACAAGACAAAACCTTAATTCATGAATTAATGCATATCCCCAAGTCTTTTGGAGGAGGCTTTAAACATCATAATATTGTAAATGAAAGAAATGTAAATAAGCTTTATAAGATATATTTAAAAAATTTGAAAAATAAAGAGAAAAAATGGTTTTAGAGAAGCATCTTAAAAGAAATATACTATTAATAAAAATTACAAGCATATTAATTAAAAGAGTTACAATGCCTATAATTGTTTTATATTTTTTACTTAATAATTTAGATTTTTATCAGATAGGTATTTTAGCTTCTGTATCTGCTTTAACTATAGCAATATTAGAAGTACCAACAGGAATCTTTGCTGATAAATATGGAAGGAAAAAATCAATATTAATAGCTATGGTTTCAGGTATTTTAGCTTCTATATCTTATTTATTTGGAACTTTTAATTATTTTGTTGTTGCTTCATTTTTAATAGGAGTTACTCTTTCATTTATATCAGGCAGCAGAATATCTTTATTTTATGATTCTTTAAATCAATTAGGAGAAGAGAAAAATTATAAAAAGGAGATTGGAAAAGTTCATTTTTTTTCACATATTGTAAATGGTTTGATTCTTTTATTAATTCCAGTTATTTATGTTTTTAATCAGTATTTTCCTTTTGTCATCATGGGCGTATTTTATTCTTCTGCTTTAATTCTTAGTTTATTTTTAGTAGAACCAAAACAAGAAAAACAAGTTATTAAGGAGAATGTTTTTTTAAAGATGTTATCAAATAAGAAGATTTTATTACTGATGTTTTTTTTATCTTTTAGTTTTTCCATGATTTGGATTACTTCTCCTTATTATCAGCCATTAATGAAAAATGCTGGTTTTGCTATATCCTTATTTGGAATAATTTATCTGGGAAAAAGATTTATATTAGGCATTGGAGCAAGAATCTCTTATCTTTCAGAAAAGATATTAAAGCCATTTACATGTTTTGTTTTTATTATCTTATTGATTTTTTTGAGTTATTTTTCAATTTATATAGGAAATTTAGTTTTAATAATCATGGGCATATTTTTGTTTTCATTAGCTGAAGGTTTTTTAAAAGTTATAGTTGAACATGAACTTCATAAGAAAGTTGTATCAAAAAACAGAGCTACTGTATTGTCAGTTGTTTCATTATTAAAACAAGGATTTGTTGCTTTATTTGCAGTATTTATAGGGTTTTATGTTGATTTATTTGGGATTCAAGAAGTTTTTGGAAAGATATTAATTTTTATTATTCCTGTTTTTCTAATTCTTCTTTTAATAGTTTATGCAAAGGTATTTAAATTAAAAAATAAGAAATAAATGTAAAAATGAAAAAATATAAAATGGCTCCAAATATAAGATGTTTTGCATTTAGTATAGATGAAAGACATTATTATTTTTTTCAAGGAAGAGGAACTCTTGCTTTTTCAGAAGAACCTTTTTTTCTTGAATATTATAGTGACCCTAATTATTTGGAAAGGATAAATGAAACCATTATTAGAGATTTAAATGGGGAAAGAACAATATTTGATATTCCTGGTTTGAATGTTTTAAAGCCAGGTTCGGATTTAGTAGAAAAGCTCGAGAAAACAATACAAGAGAAGAATCATTATGAATTATTTGAAACCTTGAAAAAAATAGAGGATTCAGGATGAAAATTAAAATAAATGATGAAGTAATAGAAGCTAAAGAATGCAGAACTATATGGGAGAAAGCTAGAGGATTGATGTTTAGGAAAGATTCAAAGCCTCTTGTTTTTAATTTTAATCAGTTAACAAGGCAATCTATACATTCTTTTTTTTGTAAACCTTTTTTAGCTATATGGTTAAATAATGGAAAAATCGTCGATAAAAAAATAGTAAAGCCTTTTAAAGTATTTATTAAACCTAAAGATAGATTCAATATTCTTGTTGAAGTCTTACTAGAGAATAAAGACAGCCAGAAATTATTATCGTCGAAAAATAGAAAGATTTAAATATTAATCTGATTATGTTATTTTAATAAATTTAAAAGGAGGTAAAAATGGGAAGAGTTATTGCTAAAAAAGTCGTTACAAGAAAGCCAGGGTACCTTTATTATGTAGACAGTAAGGGGAATGTATGCGAAGCAAAAATGGCTAGAGGCGGAAGAAAGAAAAAGAAGAAGACAAAGAAAAAGAAAGCAAAAAAGAAAAAGACAAAGAGAAGAAAAAGAAGGTAAAGGTCAATCAATTTTTATTTTTTTATTTTCTAATTTTTATATTGTTTATTTGAATTTAAATTAAGAAAGGAGAGTTTAGAATGGCTTGTAAAAAGAAAAAGAATAAAAAGAAAAAAGCAAAAAAAGGCAAAAAAAAGAAATAATCTAGTATTTGATTTTTTCTAAGTTTATTTATTTTATAATTGTTCTTTAATTTGTTCTCTTAATTTTAAGAGAGTAGAATCTGAAATTTAAAATAATAAGGAGCATAATTTTTACTCATTCTTTTATCTATAAGTTGAATTTCATCCCACTTTATTAAATCTTGTTGAAATAATTTATCAAGAGTTTTGTTAATTTTTTCTAATATAAAAGAATTCATTTATTTTTTATTTTCCTGATGAAGATAATTTGTATAGTGGGAATATTCTCTGATTTTATAATCTTTTTTTACTATATTTTAAGAAGGATTTATTTTTTATTCTTATTTTTAATTTTTTTATAAACTTGATTCCCTATTATCCCTCCAATTGCAGCTAATCCAATCTCTATTCCTACAGAAGGCCATAAACCATTATGGGGGTCATATATATCTAAATTTAATTCATTTATTAAAAAAAATCCTGCTGATGCTGCTGCTAAAGCTGAAGATGTTGTGGCAAGTCTTTTATATTGTTTTTTCCTTGCCATATTAGTAAGAGCATATGCTCCTACAAGGGGTCCTGCTATTTGTCCACTAAAAGTAATTGACTCCCAATCATAGTGTTTTCCAAAATAAACACATAAAGGAGCATCTGCAATCATTCCAGGAACATATCCAAGTACTCCTCCAAATGGAATTGTTAATAAGTATTTTAGATTTTGTCTTATTTTTCCAGAGTCTCCTTTTTTAATTCCTTGTCTTTTTTGAAATTCTTCATCTTTTGATATTGATGCCAAAGTTTTGGCTCTTGCTTTGGTTTTTTTTGATTTGCTCTTAAGTTTCTTGACCATGTCTTTTGTTTTATATCCTAAAATTGTTCCTCCTGCAGTTAGTAAAGCTGCAATTCCTCTTTCAATATCTTCTTGTGTTTCTATAGAAGAAATTATAATTCCTCCAACATTATATCCTAAAATTCCACCCATACTTGCACTAATTAAACCAATAGCTGTATTTTTTATAGAATTAATTTTATTAGATTTTCCCATACTTTTTTCTTGATTTGTTTGTATTGTCTCTTCTAAATTCATATCAAGATTTATATTTTAAAGTTTATAAGAATTCTTAAAGTTTATAATATATTTTAAAATGTTACGTTTCCATTACAATAGCTGATTAGATAAGAATTTTTTAAAGTTTTAAGAGATTAAATTTATAAGGATTTATTTGATTTAAAATATATGGCAACAATATTAGGTATAGAATCAACTGCCCATACATTTGGAATTGGAATAGTTAAAAATGGCAAGATATTGGCAAATGTAAAAGATAGCTATACAACAAAAAAAGGAGGAATCATACCTATAAAAGCAGCAGAACATCATAAAAAAATAGCTGAAAAAATTTACAACAAATCTTTAAAAATTTCTGGCATTAATGAAAAAGATATAACTGCAATTGCTTTTTCTCAAGCTCCAGGACTTGCTCCCTGCTTAGTTGAAGGTTTAAAATTTGCAAAAAATCTGGCTTTAAAATTAAAAAAGCTGATTATTCCGGTAAATCATTGTATATCTCATTTAGAAATTGGAAGAGTGACGGGAGCAAAAGATCCTATCCTGTTATATGCTAGTGGGGCAAATACGCAGATAATAGCATATGAATCTGGAAAATATAGGATATTTGGAGAAACTCTTGATCAGGGTATGGGAAATTTTATAGATAAATTTGCAAGATTTGCAGGATTAGGATTTCCAGGAGGTCCAAAAATTCAGGAATTAGCTGATAAGATTAAAGGAGAAAATAAAGAACAACATTATATTGAGTTGCCATATTCTATAAAAGGAATGGATGTTGCATTTTCAGGAATGTTGACAAAATTGCATCAGTTATTAGAAAGTGGAAAATACCAATTAGAAGATTTAGCTTTTTCACTTCAAGAAACTGCTTTTGCAATGTTAGTAGAAGCAAGTGAAAGAGCAATGGCTCATACAGGCAAAAAAGAATTGCTTCTTGGAGGAGGAGTTGCCTGTAATAAAAGATTTCAAGAAATGTGCAGAATTATGTGTAAAGAAAGGGGAGGAAGATATTTTTGTCCTCCTAATTTTTTGCTTGTTGATAATGGAGCAATGATAGCTTATCTTGGAGAAATAATTTTTAAATCAGGAATTTTTTATAAACCAGGAACAAAAAAATTTGAAAATCTTGACATTAATCCAAGACAAAGAACAGATGATGTAGAAGTTGGATGGAGATAATGGTTATTTTAAAATTTTAACAATGTGAAAAGGACTTGCTTTTTTCCATGAGAGTTGTCTGAATAAGAAAGGTATTTTTCTGCTCTTTTTAAATTTGTAAAATTAAATTTACTCCTGCTATTGAATAATCTGATACTACATCACATCTAATTACACTCCCACTAATAACATTAAAAATATTTTAGCATATGCTAAAATATTTTTTTTAAAAAATTATTAGCTCATCTATTTTTGTTCTCGTAAAGCTTCTAACCCTGCTTCTATTTTTTTCATTTAAATTTTACAACAGCTTTCTAATTTATCTTATCAATTTGTTCTTTATTATTTAATGCAATAAAATTTTCAAGCTCTTTTGCAACTTCTTCACTTATATTTTGAATAAATTATTGTTTATTAAAAATATCTATGTTGTTTAATATAATTTGTATTTGTAGGTTTTTATAATAAAGTTTATAAACCCATGTTTTTTAATTTTTCTAGCCAATGACTAATTAAATTATAATAGGAGGCTAATATGGCTTCTTTATACGATATAATTGAAAAAGCAAGAAAAACTGGAAAATTAGAAAAAGGAACTAATGAAGTTACAAAAGCTATTGAAAGAGGAACTGCTAAGATGGTAGCTGTAGCTAAAGATGTAGAGCCAAAAGAGATAGTTCAGCATATTCCTTTGTTGTGCAAGGAAAAATCAATTCCTTGCGAAGAAGCTGATAGCAAACAAAAATTAGGAGTAGCAGCTGGTATTAATGTTCCTTGTTCAAGTATTGCTATAATCAATCCAGGTGAAGCTGAAAAAGATATTCCTAAAAAAACTAAATAATATTTGTCCAGTTATAAAATAAAATGGCAAGAAAAAAAACTGGAAAGTTGAGAAAAGGTAAGGGAGCAGATAAAAGTGCAGGTGAAGTTGTTCCTGCAATAGTTGAAGACATAGTAGGAAGAACAGGTTTTAGGGGAGAAGTAACTCAAGTTAAATGTAGGGTTCTTCAGGGAAGAGATAGAGGAAAAGTAATGAGAAGAAATGTTAAAGGACCTGTAAGATTAAAAGATGTTTTAATGTTGAGAGAAACAGCTATTGAAGCTAGAAGAATTAAATCTAAAGTTACTAAGGGAGCTTTTAGTTAAAATGAGTATTTTGTTTCCTAGTTTAAGAACTGAAGATGGAAGATTTAATATTCAGGAATTTGAAAGTAGAGTAGTTATAGATGCTCAATTAAAAGAAGGATATCATGAGGTTATTTTTAGGAGGAGAGATTAAAATGCCAAAATGTTCATTTTGTAGCAAGTATTATGATTTTCCAAAAGGGTTATCTTTGATATTAGATAGTGGTTCTATCCTCCATCTATGTTCTGGTAAATGTAGGAAAAGTTGGGAAAAAGGAAGAAAACCAAGAAAAGTAAATTGGATTAGAAAAATAAAGAAAACTAGAGCAGAACAAATTGCTGAAGTTAAAGAAGCTGCTGAAGAAAGTGAACAAGAAAAAGTTCAAGCTGAAGCTATGGAACAGGTAAAAGAATCTGCTGAAGAACAATTAGAAGAAAAACAAAAACAAGATAATAAACAAGAAAAAAAATCAGAATCAAAACAAAAAGATAATAAAAAAAGTGAATCAAACAAAAATAAAAAATAGAGGTTACAGGCTCTAAAAGTACATAATTTGAGTAGAAAAGTTTTTAAAGTATGATGGTTTATTATGTTAGAGCCAGAAAAAATTCTGCTCAAAATTTATCAAAAATTAGAGAATATTTAGCTAAAACTCTAAAAATTAGGAAATATAAAAAGAGGAAAACAAGAACATAAAATGCCTACAGAAAAAGATTCATATACAGGTAAAGAGATCAAAGTACTTGAAGGTTTAGAAGGAGTAAGAAGAAGGCCTGCTATGTATATTGGTTCTACAGGTAAGGAAGGGTTACATCATTTGGTTTATGAAGTTGTAGATAATTCTGTTGATGAAGCTCTTGCAGGAGTATGTACTTCTATAAGAGTTGTGATTCATAAAGATGGAAGTGTAACAGTAGATGATAATGGAAGAGGTATTCCAGTAGATATTAATAAAACATATAAAAAATCTGCTTTAGAATTAGTTATGACAAAACTTCATGCTGGAGGAAAATTTGATAAAAAAGCTTATATGATTTCTGGAGGATTACATGGAGTAGGTGTTTCTGTTGTAAATGCTTTAAGTAAAAAAGTAACTGCTGAAGTATGGAGAAATGGAAAATTATATAGGCAGGAATATGTAATGGGGGTTCCAAAATCAAAAGTTAAAGAAGTGGGAAGTGCTAAAGGAAAAACAGGAACAAGAATAACTTTCTGGCCTAATGAAGATATATTTTCAACAATTAATTTTGATTTTTCAACATTAGCTAATAGATTTAGAGAAATTGCTTTTTTAAATGCTGGACTAGAGATTAGTTTAAAAGATGAAAAACAAGGAAAAAAACAAGAATTTGAATATAAGGGAGGTTTAATGGAATTTGTTAAATGGATTAATAGAAACAAAGATGTTCTTTATAAAAAACCAGTTTATTTTAAAAAGAAAACTGATAAAACAATTATTGAAGTAGCAATTCAACATAATACTTCTTATAAAGATAATATATTTGGATTTGTAAATACTATAAATACTGTAGAAGGTGGAACTCATATCTCAGGTTTTAAAAAAGCTTTAACAAGGGCTGTAAATGATTATGCAAAAAAACAAAATATCCTTAAAAAAGGGAATCTTTCAGGAGATGATACAAGAGAAGGATTAACTGCTATTGTTTCTATAAAAATACCAGAACCTCAATTTGAAGGACAGACAAAAACAAAACTTGGAAATAGTGAAGTTAGAGGATATGTAGATAGTGTATCAAGTGAAGCTTTAAGTGAGTTTTTTGAAGAAAATCCTTCTATAGCTAAAAAAATTACAAATAGAGCATTAGATGCTTCTAAAGCAAGACAAGCTGCAAAAAAAGCTAAAGAATTAGTTAGAAGGAAAAGTGCTTTTGGTTCTGGTACATTGCCTGGAAAATTAGCTGACTGTTCAAAGAAAAAATCTTCAAATACAGAAATTTATATTGTAGAAGGAGATTCTGCAGGAGGAAGTGCTAAACAAGCAAGAAATAAAGAGATACAAGCTATCTTACCTTTAAGAGGTAAAATACTTAATGTTGAAAAATCAGCTTCAAGTAAAGTCTTTTCTAATGAAGAAATAAGCAGTATGATAACAGCCATAGGAACAGGAGTTGGTGAAGGTTTTAATATAGAGAAAATAAGGTATAATAAGGTAATAATTATGACAGATGCAGATGTTGATGGACAGCATATTAAAACTCTTTTATTAACATTTTTTTATAGATTTATGCCAAAATTAATTGAAAATGGACATATTTATGTTGCTGTTTCTCCTCTTTATAAAGTTAGAAAGAAAAAAGATCATTATGTTTATACAGATGCAGGTCTGAAGAAAATACAGAAAAAATTAAAAGGTAAGTTAAGTATAACAAGATTTAAAGGACTTGGAGAGATGAATCCTCAGCAGTTATGGGATACAACAATGAATCCTAAAACAAGAATGTTGAAAAAAGTAACTATTGAAGATGCTATTGAAGCAGATGAAACTTTTAGTGTTTTGATGGGAGGAGAAGTTGAACCAAGAAGAAAATTTATCCAAGAACATGCTAAAGAAGCTGAATTAGATATTTAAAATGAAAATTCAATTAGCTTATAAATACATAGGAGAAGATAAACAGAAAGTAACCTTTTTACTTGAAAAAGTACGAGAAACATTAAAAAAAAGAGGACATGAAGTTTATATTCAGGTATTTGATAAACCAATGCCAGAAAGCAAGAAGGAATTATTTAATCGTACTTTAAATAAAATAGATGAGAAGGATATTTTATTAGTTTTATTGCTTTCAGAAGATAAAAGTGAAGGAATGTTATTAGAGATAGGTTATTGTCTTGCTAAGCAAAAGAAAGTTATACTTGCGATTAATAAAGATGTTAAAAATACACATCTAACAGATTTAGCAGAGGAAGTTATTGAATCTTCAGATTTAGAAGATTTGATTGAGAAATTAAAAAATTTGGATTTTCAAAATGTCAGAAAAAAATAAAAAAGGAATATTTAGAAAGACAGTTGTATTTTGTCCTGTATGCAGGTCTACAAATGTAATTAAAAAGATGGCTCCAATGGCACTTCCTAATCTTGGAGCACTTGCTCCAATAAATTTATGTAAGGATTGCGGATTTCAAGATAAGATATTCCCAGAAATTAATGAAGATGATGAAAATAATCTCGAGAAAATAAAAAAGATTTTTAAAAAGAAAAAATGACTAAAGAAAATAATATAGGGAAAGATATAGAAAAAACAGAAGAACAACAAATACAAAAAAATCTTATAAGTGAAAAAGGAGAGAAGATTTTAGGAGCAGAAATAACAGAAGAAATGAAAAAAGCATATATAGATTATGCAATGTCTGTTATTGTTTCTAGAGCTTTGCCATCTGTAGAAGATGGTTTAAAGCCAGTTCAAAGAAGAATTCTTTATTCAATGTATAAGATGGGATTAGAAAAAGGACAGACTAAAAAATCTGCAAGAATAGTTGGAGATGTTTTAGGAAAATATCATCCTCATGGAGATGTTGCTGTATATGATGCACTAGTAAGGATGGCTCAACCTTTTTCATTTAGATACCCTCTTGTTAAAGGACAAGGAAATTTTGGAAGTTTAGATGGAGATTCAGCTGCAGCAATGAGGTATTGTGTTAGTGGAGATTCTTTAGTTGTAACAGAAAATGGATTAGAAAAAATAAAAGATGTTTCTAATAAAGAAGATATAAATTTAAAACTTCTTTCAAAAAATAAAAAAGTAAATAAAGCATCAAAATGGTTTGATTCAGGAGAACATCCTACTTTAAAAATAACTACAAATAAAGGGTATTCTTTAACTGGAACATATAATCATCCTATATTAACTTTAATAAAAGATGATAATGGAAAACCTAGTTTTTGCTGGAAATTATTGGAAAATATTAAACAAGGAGATATAGTGGTTCTTGATAGGATAAATGATGATTTCTGGCCAAAAAAGCAACCAAATATGATAGCTTATTATCCAAAAATAACAAGTAGAAAGCAAGTAAAAAGAATTCTTCCTAAAGGATTAAATAAAGATCTTGCTTTAATTTTAGGATTATTAGTTTCTGAAGGGAATATATCAGAGAATAAATTAGAATTTTGTAATTCTGATAAAAAATTAATAAAAATATTTGAACAAAAATGGAAGAATGTTTTTCCTGATTCTACTCTTCATAAATTTAAAAGAAGTCCTTCATCATATGGAAAAAAAGATTATTATAGATTAGAATGTCATTGTAGATATACTCTTGAATTTCTGAAAAATCTGGGAATGAAAGTTGTAAAATCAGATAAAAAAACGATTCCACAAGAAATTTTTAAATCTCCTAAAGAAATTTTATGTTATTTTTTAAAAGGATATTTTGAAGGAGATGGAAGCATAAGTTATTCTGGAAAAATGATTGAATTAAGTTGTTGTTCTAAAAGTAAAAAATTAATTGAACAATTACAGATAGTTTTGCTTAGATTAGGAATAGGAAGTTTTAGAAGATATGATAAATCTAATTTAATAGATAAATTATTTATAAGAAATAAAAGAAATATTACAAGATTTTATAAAGAGATTGGTTTTTTATGTAAGAGAAAAGCTACAAAATTAGAATATGTGGTTTTGAATTATAAAAAAGATTTTTCTTTAACTGATTATGTTCCTTTTATATCTGATTTTGTTAGAAATTTGTCAGATGAGAATTTTATTAATAAAAATAATTTTGACAGATATTTAGGTATGGGCAAAAATCATAAACAGATATGCAAGATTCTGTTAGAAAAAACAGGAATTGATTTTTCTGAGATTTTTGAATCTTTTTTAACTTATCAATATTTATTTGAACCTGTTGTTAAAATTGAGAATACAGGAATACAAAAAGTATATTCTTTAAAAGTTGAAAGCAAGTGCCATTCTTTTATTTCAAATGGATTTATCAACCATAACACAGAGGCAAAATTACAAGGTATTTCTTCAGAGCTTTTAAAAGATATTGGAAAAGAAACTGTTAAGTTTATGCCTAATTTTGATAACACTATGAAAGAACCTTTTAGTGTTCCTGGAAAGCTGCCTAATTTGTTAATTAACGGAGCAACAGGAATAGCTGTTGGAATGGCTACTAATATACCTCCACATAATCTTACAGAAGTTTGTGATGCTATAAATGCATATATTAAAAATCCAGATATAACAATAAAAAAATTAACTAAATTTATCAAAGCACCTGATTTTCCAACTGGAGGTTCTGTTTCTGGAGATTTTGAAGATATTTATGAAAAAGGTAAAGGAAGAGTATATATGAGGGGGAAAACAACTATTGAAAAGAAAAAGAAAAAAGAAAGAATAGTTATTACTGAGATTCCTTATAATGTTAATAAATCATCTCTTATAGAACAGATAGCTAAATTAGCACAAGCTAAAAAATTTCCAAATATTAGGGATTTAAGAGATGAATCATCTAAAGGAAAAGTGAGAATCGTTATTGAGTTAAGAAAAAGAGCTGATCCTAAATTTACTATAAATAGGCTTTATAAGTATACGAGATTACAAGATACATTTGATGTTAATATAATTGCTTTAGTTGGAAGACATCCTAAATACCTTAATTTAAAGCAGTTAATAGAAGAATATGTAAAATATAGGAAAGGTATTGTTGAAAAAAGAACAAAATTTGGCCTTAAAAAAGCTAAGGAAAGAGAAGAAATTGTCAGAGGATTGTTGAAAGCTTTGAAAAATATTGACAGCATTATTAAGTTGATTAAAGCAAGTAAAAATGCTACACAAGCTCATACAGAATTAATAAGTAAGTTTTCTCTTTCTACAAGGCAAGCAGAATCAATACTTGAAATGAAGCTGTCATCTTTAACTTCTCTTGAACAAGGAAAATTAAAAAAAGAAGAAAAAGAATTAGAACAGAAGATAAGTGAATTAGAGAAGATATTGTCAAGTGAAAAAGAAATTTTAAATGTAGTTAGTAAGGAAGTTTCTGAGATTAAAAGAAAATATGGAGATGATAGAAAAACCTCAATAATTCAGAAGATTAAAAAATTGAAAGAAAAAGATTTAGTTCATAAAAAAGATGTTTTTGTTACAATAACAGAAAAAGGATATGTTAAAAGATTAGATGTTAAAACATATAAAGAACAAAAAAGAGGAGGAAGAGGAGTTACAGGAAGTAATTTATCTACAGGAGATTTTGTCAAGCAGTTAATGACATGTTCTACTCATGATTATTTGCTGTTATTTACATCAAAAGGAAGAGTATATTGGTTAAAGTGTTATAAGGTTCCTCCTGCAGAAAGATATAGTAAAGGAAAATATCTTACAAATATAGTTAAATTAAAAAAAGATGAAACAATTCAGACAGTTCTTTCTGTTAAGAATTTCACAGGATATTTAATGTTTACAACAAAAAAAGGACAAGTTAAAAAAATGGAACTTTCTTTATTAAGTAAGCCTCGTTCTTCAGGAGTTAGAGCAATTAACTTGCCAAAAGATGACTCTGATAAATTGATAGATGTCCAGTTTATTAAAGAAAATCAAGATATATTATTAGCAACAAAAAAAGGACAAGCAATAAGATTTAATAGCAAGGATGTTAGAGCTATGGGAAGAGCAAGTTATGGTGTTAGAGGTATAAATCTGTCTAAAGATGATGAAGTTGTTTCTCTTGAAGTTTTAGAACATGAAGAAGATAGTGTTCTAACAATAACTGAAAAAGGTTATGGGAAAAGAAGCAAGATTAAAGACTATAGGCTTACGTCAAGAGGAGGAAAAGGAGTTATTAATCTTAAGATTAAGAAAAAAAATGGAGATATTGTTACAACTGTTTATGTTAAAGAAGATGATTCTGTTATAATTACAACTGCTAAGAGCATGGTTATAAGAATTCCTGTTAAAGGTGTTAGAGTTATGGGAAGAGCTACTCAAGGAGTAAGATTAGTAAGGTTGCAGCAAGGAGATAAAGTTACTGATTTAGTTAGAGTTAGAAGAGATGAAGATAAATAATTATATTATTTTTCCAATATAAAAACAATAAAAAAGGATATTCAAGAGATGGATTGGAATTTTAAGGTATGCTTGCTAAATATTTTGGTTATATTTTAATTATTGCAGAAATAATTATTGGTTTATAAATATTTATTAGGTTAATAATATATGATATTCTAACCATAATTATTTTAAATAGTGTTACTTATTATATTCATGGTAGCTTTAGATGGGAAAGTTAAGAATAAAGAGAAAGTTAAAGGAAAAATTAAAGGCAGGAAAAAGGAAAGTAGTAAAGCAAAAGAAATTTTTGATTTGTATGCGAGAGATTTTGCATCCCTTTTAACAGGGGAACAGGAATTTGAGTTATTTAAAGAACTTGAGGAAAATACTGAATATGAATGGAAGCTATTAAATAAAAAAACAGGTAAATCTATTAGAGAAGTAGTATGGAGAACTCCAAAAGGAGAGATGATTAGGGATAAAATAATAAGAAGCAATTTAAGATTAGTTGTAAATAATGCTAAAAAATATGCTCCTGTTATTGGCTGGAGTTATTTCTTAGATTTAATTCAAGAAGGGAATATAGGATTAAATATAGCTGTTGATAAATTTAGTTATAAAAGAGGTTTTAGGTTTTCTACATATGCAACATGGAGAATAAAACAAAAAATGAAAAGATATTGTGAAGATGATAGGTTAATAAAAGGAGGTATGGACTGTTATCAAAAAGCAAGAAAATTAAAAGATATAGCTAGTAATGAAGGAATTAGTTTTGAAGAAGTTTGTAAAAGACAAGGATATTCAAGAGAAAAAATGTTTAATATGTTTGGAGCTTTAAAATCTAGAGAAATTTATTCTATTAATCAGGCAGATAGTGATTCAGAAGAAAAAGGCATACAATTAGTTAGTAGGGGAGGTATAGAAGAGTTTATTGATAAAAATGAGAGTAAAGAATATGTTAGTTTATTGTTTAAAGAACTTAAAAACAGCAATATAAGTGAAAGAGATATACGTATATTTAGATTAAGGTATGGTTTAGAAGGTATTGAAATGAAATTAGAAGAAATTGGGAATATCTATGGTATAACTAAAGAAAGAACAAGACAAGTAGAGTTAAAAGTATTAAGAAAATTAAAACAAATAGCAAAAAAATATCCTAAAGAAGATTAAAATTATGTTTCAATTTACTACAATAAACCTTATAAAGCCTACTTTCTTTGTGTTTTCACTCCAGAGGGAAAAAGAGTTCTGATAAATTTAAAGATAATATAAGAGATATAAGATGAAAGTTCATAAGTATAAAGTTAAAGTTTGTGAAGGGTTAAATTAAATAAATAAAAATATTTGGAGAAAATGCAAGAACAAAAAGTAAAAAAATCTTTTGAATTAGTAAAAGAAGATATTGAAGATATTTATGCAAGATTAGATGAACTTAAAGAAGCAATTGATGAGTTAAGAGTTAATCAGAGAACTATGGCAGATAAGTTAGTTAAAAAAGCAGATAAAAAAACAACAAGGAAAAATTCATCTAAGAAAAAATCTAAAAAAAAGACAAAAAAGAAATCAAAGAAAAAGTGATTATATACTTCTAAATATCTATTATGATATATGTTTTTAAAAATATATCTTTAATCATATATTTTAAATAAGATATTTTTTCATATTTAAATGATATTTTTTATATTATGAATATAATTTGTGTATATTTATTCAATAATTTCTCCAGCTCCTACTAATCTCCAGTGTCCTTGTATGTTTTTAGCTATTCCTATATGGCTTCCTTTTAATGGAACTACAGGAATTTTTAAGGCAAGTTCTGCTTGATTTTTTTCTTTCCAGATTTTTATAATCTGCCCTATAGTAATTGAGGTGTTTATGCTTAATAAAATTATCTCATCCATTTTTAATGGTTCAACTTGCATTTTCTTCTCTGTTCCTAATACTTGGTTGAATAAAGAGTATTTTATTTTAAGTTTGTTAGTTATTTCAGGTAAGTTTCCTGTTGTTGAAGCTACACATCCAGATAATGAATCTGCTTTTGTTAGAAATGGATCAAGTTCTGTTTCTATAGCAAGACTTCCTCCTGGATGCGCTTCTTTAATATTATGATTTCCTCTATGAAGAGATAGGATTTTTGTTTTAACTGTTTTATATACTGTTTGATTAGCTTGGGTTTTTTTTAATCCTGGTTTTATTTCTATTTCATCTCCTTTTTTAAGTATTCCTTGTTTTAATATTCCTCCTACAACTCCTCCATTTAATTTAGAAATCTGTTTTCCTGGTCTATTAATATCAAAACTTCTTGCAAGGAGAAAGATTGGTTTATCTTGTGTGTTTCTTTTTGGAACCTTTATATTAAGAATTTTTTGTTTAACTTTATCTATATTTATACCTTGTTGTGCAGAAACAGGGATGATAGGGGAATTTTCAGCTATAGTTCCTTTGACGAATTCTTTAATTTTTTGATAGTTTTTTTTAGCTTCTTCTTTATCTACTAAATCAATTTTATTTTGAATTATTATAATTTCTTTTATATCTTTGGTTTGTAGAGCTATTAGATGTTCTTTTGTCTGAGGTTTTATTCCTTCATTAGCTGCTATAACAAGAATAGCAGCATCTATAATTGCTGCTCCAGAAAGCATAGTAGCCATTAACATTTCATGTCCTGGAGCATCAACAAAACTTACATAAGTAGATTTTTCTTTATCAGATTTAATAATAGTATCTGCATATCCTAATTTTATAGTTATTCCTCTTTTAAGTTCTTCACTATGGGTATCTGCCATTTTTCCAGTTAATCTGTTTAATAGAGTTGTTTTTCCATGGTCTATATGCCCTACTATTCCTATATTCAACATAGGAAGATTTTCAATATTTAATTTTTCTTTATTGTTATCTTTTTTATTCATAATAAATAGAAAAAGTAGTTGTTTTTAAAAGTATTTGTTTATGATTAATTATTTTTTGTAGAAATTCTTAAAGTATCTTTAATTTATTTTCCAGTTTCTTTGTTATCTTTTTCAGCAGTTTTCTCTTTGTCTTGTTCAGGTTGTTTTTGTTTTTCTTGTTCTTTATTATCTGTTTTTTGTTCACTTGTTTCTTCGCCTTTTTTAGCTTCTTTTTTAGGTAGTAAGTCTTGAAATTTTTTTGTTCCTTCTTTAATAACTTTTGAGTTAATCTGGGTAGTAGAAGCTGAGATTGTATTTCCTCTTACAGTTCTTCTCATTCTTACTCCTTTTACCAGTGGCTTTGATTTTTTAGATTCTCCTCTAGGTTTTTTATGTAGAGCAAATCCCTTGGTAAGAAGTACTTTTTTTAATGATATTCCTCCAATATCTTTTTTTCCAGGAAATCCTGCTTTATCAGATGTTCCAGTTATTTTAATTTCATAACCATCTAAATCAGGATTTATACTTTGTCCTTTTATAGTCTCCCCTATTCTTTTTCCTAAAAGAGATTCTGATTCAGTTTCTAATTTAAGAGTTTTTCCATCTTTGCTTATATTAATTTTAAAAGCCATTTTATAATATGATTAATAATAGAGATAAATTGGAGTTTTTAAATGTTTTTAAGTTTGGTTTTTATGATATATTGATAAGTTATCTGTTAAGTTAATATCTTATATTTGTTAAGAGAATTAGAAATTTCAAAAACTTATTATTTATCTTCGAAATTCTTATTTGTAAAATTAATTTTGTCTTTTTCTTTGATTTTATTCTACTTAAATTCTTTTTATTGTTCTTGTTCTTCTCCAGATTCTTTATCTGTTTCTTTCTCTTCTTGATGCCATCCAATAAAAGGAGAAAATCTAGTATACCAGGGTCCAGAACCTCTAAAAGTTAATAAACCTAATTGAGTATAATCTCCTTTATTTGCATAATTTATTAATCCAAATTGCCATCCTTTTTTTTCACTTAAACAAATATCTACAAGCCCAATCTGTAAACCTCTTGACTCTACAGCAACATTACCTATTCCAATCTGCGAACCTCTTGACTCTTCAGCAAGATTAATACCTCCACTCTGCGAACCTCTCGCATCTTTAGCAAGATTATATACTCCAATCTGCGAACCTCTTGACTCTTCAGCAAGATTATATACTCCAATCTGCGAACCTATCGATTCTCCAGCACCATTATATACTCCA
>CAYMES010000011.1:0-2950 GCA_964389765.1 Candidatus Woesearchaeota archaeon | reverse complement strand
AATCTGCGAACCTATCGATTCTCCAGCACCATTATATACTCCAATCTGCGAACCTATCGATTCTCCAGCACCATTATATACTCCAATCTGCGAACCTCTTGACTCTTCAGCATCATTTACTACTCCACCTTGCAAACCATAACTTTTTATTTGTTTATTATATGGACTAAAAGTAGCTCCTTTTACCTCTTCTGTCTTATTTGCAAGTATATCAAACTCTAATCCTTTGGTTTGTTTTTTTCTTCCAATTATTCCAAGTCTTATATCTAATGCCATAAGGAATATAGAATTTAATGGTTTATAAATCTTTTGTTTTGTAACTATTATATAATAATAACTAAATTATTCTAAATTAAAAATTATAATATGTAATTATTAAAAGAAAGATTGTTTTATAGAGATGAGATAAATTTATTGAGACGGCAAATAAAGTTACAAAATTCAAGGAAAAATTAGGCAAGTAAGTAAAGAATAATATTCTTGAAGACAATAATATATTAAAATCCTTTATACTTGTTTTTTATTATGGAAATAAAATGGAGTGCTTCAAAAATAAATTTTTTTAATTACTGCAGAAGAAGAGGTTTTTTAAAATATATATTGCATGACTCTCAGCTTAATCTTTCTGTATATCATAGAGGTAAGTTAATTCATGATTTAATTGAAAATTTCTGGATTAAATTAGGAAACCCTAAAGATATTAAAAGAAATAAAAAAGGAAAGATAACTTCAAAGAAAAAATATTCAAATAAACAGGAATTTGTTGATTATGCAAAAGGGCAGTGGCTTTATCGTGTTTCTGCAGAAGAAAGAGCAGCTGAAAAAGCTCCAGAAAGAAATATAGAGTGGAGATTTGATAATGAGAAATGGACGATCTATAATGGTTATATCCCTGAAATATGCTCTCCTTTATTTGGTAAATTATTACAACAAGGCAAACCATTAGAAAGTGAGTTTAGTTTTGATTTTGTTTTAGAAGGAAGGAGATTTTATGGATTTATTGATGAGATAAGACAAGAAGATAGGGAAGTTATTGTTAGAGATTATAAAACTGAATATCCTTATTTAAAAGAAGAAAGTATGAAACTTAGGGGAAATCCTCAATTAACTCTTTATTGTATGGCTGTTTGTTCAGTTGCATGGAAAGATGAAAAATTTGCTCAAAAATTAGGTCTTGAAAAAGAAAGAGATAAATTTATGGGAAATCCAAAATTAATTAGCGAGAAAATAAAACCAGAACTTTATATGATAGATTCATTAAGGAGAAAAGATGATGAAAATCCTCCTAATTTAATTTATAAAACTACGAGAAAAGATAAAGATTTTCATGAATTGCTAATGTTTGTAGAAGATGTTGAAGAACAGATAAAAGATTTTCAATTAAGAGATAAGAAAACAATTCCTCCTCCTGATAGAGGAAAAAAATGCGATTATTGTGATATGAAAAAAGCATGTGTTAAAAGATTAGAAGAAGAATTAGAACATGAAAAAATTGAAAATTTAATAGAATCTAATGGGTAGATGAATTTTACTTTTGTATCTCCATATAAGCCTAAAAGAAAAACAAAAACACAGAAACAGAGGAGATTCAGATGGAATAAAAAAGCAAGCAAGTCAAGATAATTATATACATTGAGTTGGTTTTAAGGGTCTTCTAACAGATTCAATAGATGTACCTGATTTTATAGAGTAAATAGCTCCAATAGCTTCTGGATAGTTTTCTACAATTGTTAATTGTTTTGGATTCCATGGAAGTTGTGTTAAGTTATTTTGCATGAGATTTTTATTTTCCTTAACAGCTATAATTTTAATCCCTTGTTCTAGTGCAGCCAATGTTTGCAGACCAATACATTTGTCAGGAATAACTAAAAAATTAATATCAGAAGCATTTATTATATGTGGCTGATTAATGGTTTCTGTATTAGTAATAATTTTAGGACTTTTATGTAACCCTTTAAGAATACAGTGTAAATATGTTGTAGAAACAACTTCAGCAGCTTTTCTAGGGTCAACTATTCCTAAATCAATATCTTCTGTTTGTGAAGAAAAAGTCATAGGAGAATGAGCACAAGGCACATTAAATAAAAGAGAAATTGTATGAGTTAACATTGCTTCAATACCTCCCCATGGATTAACAACTTTGTCTTTATAATACTTTTTTCGTATATCTTCAGCTACTTCAATTACTGAAGAAATAGCTATAGCAGCATCTTTATTTCTTCTTGAACATAATAAATCATAAAGTCCTTTTAAATTTTCAATTGTTCCTACTGCTCTTCCTGATTCTGCATAACAAGATTCCATTTTAAATTTATTTTCTGGAATTATTACTTCAGCATCAATACCTAAAGTGGAACGTGCAGCAGATACAGAATTAACAGCAGATTCAGTGAAGTATTCTTCTCGGTGTTTATCTAGGATAACCTCTAATTTATTTGCCCTTACTCTTTGAAGTCCGACTGTTCCCATAATTAATCGTGATAATGTACTTCCTTCTACATAAAGGGAATTTTCTGGCATCTCATTTATATCAGAAGCATTAACAACATTTGGGTGAATTATTAATGTATCACATGTTTCAGCAACAAGTCTTGCTAAAGCACCAGCATCTCCAGCATGTCCTCCAAGTTCTGCATCAATTCCTGTGGGAATTACCAATACTCCAGTAAATTCCTCATTTTTTTCATAAGTTCTTTTTTTAAAATCAAATATAGAGTTTTCTCGTGGAATATTAAAATCTTCTGTTTCAGATAAAACTCCTATTTCACAATAATATCCTTTATCATCTGTTTTTGTAATTACAAATCTAACAGGAAATCTATTATCAGGCAGATTTTCTGTTATATATTTAGAAAAATATTCTAATAGTTCTTTATTGTCTTGCTTTAATGGGACAAAAATTTCTTTTTCATATACTTTCATTTTTCTCTCCAAAATTAAATCCTCTCTA
>CAYMES010000010.1:0-36550 GCA_964389765.1 Candidatus Woesearchaeota archaeon | reverse complement strand
TTCAAAATTGAAAATTTGGACTAACTTTTAGCTCGCTCGCTTATTGGATTTAACACTATGGACATTAACCTTTTTTAGGTTATATGTCCATTAAAGAGATGTTTAGTAAACTTTATATAATCAATTTTATTTAATTTTTTTGAATAAAAATGGATGGACTACTTAAAAAACTTGAAGAAAATCTTAAATTAAAAAATTATTCTAAAGAAACAATCAAATCTTATCTAAATCAGGTTAAAAAATATCTTGAATTTGCGCAAAACAGAGGAATTAACCAAAAAAGTGCAAAAGAATTTTTAATTAACAAATTATCTAAAAATAAACCTTATACTCCTGCATCTGTTGGGCATAATGTATTTGCATTAAAATATTTTTTTAAAGAAATTCTTAAACAAAAATTTAATATTCCCAATCCAAAAAGAAACAAAACAATTCCAAAAGTATTAACAATTGAAGAAATAAAAAAATTAATAAATAATACAAAAAATATTAAACATAAACTTATTATTAAATTGCTTTATGGTTGTGGACTAAGAGTAAATGAAATCATTAGTATAGAAAAAAAAGATATTTATTTTAATGAAAACCTAATACATATAAAATTAGCAAAAGGAAAAAAAGATAGATTTGTCAAAATTCCAGATTCAGTTAAACAGCAATTAGAGAGCTATTGTAAATTAATAGATTCAAAAATTCTATTTCCCTCTAATCGTGAAGGGAAGTTAAGTAAAAAAACCATTTCAAAAATTGTTCAAAATGCAGGAAAAAAAGCAAAAATTAAAAAGAGAGTCTATCCACATTTACTTAGACATTCATTTGCAACACATCTTTTAGAACAAGGAACTGATTTAAGGATTATTCAAAAATTATTAGGACACGCTAATATCAAAACAACTCAGATTTACACACAAATAAGTCAAGCATCAATTAAAAATATAAAATCCCCACTAGATAATTTATAGATATAGAAATAGTTATAAAAAAGAAAAACAAAATATAAAACATGGAAACAGAATTAATCATTTGTGAAAAACCACAAGCAGCAGCTAAAATAGCTGCTGCACTTGGAAATACAGAAAAAAAACAAATTAACAAAGTAGCATATTATGAAACTGAAAAAAAAGTAAATGGTAAAAACAAAAAAATCTTAATAGGATGTGCAGTTGGACATTTATTCACATTAGAACAAAAACAAGGTAAAAAAAGTGAATGGCCTATATTTGAAATTGAATGGCAGCCTAATTTTAAAGTAAGAAAACAAACCTGGAGTAAAAAATATTTTGATGCATTGTCTAAACTATGCAAACAAGCAGACTCATTTATCCTTGCATGTGATTATGATATAGAAGGAGAAGTTATAGGGTGGAATGTTTTAAGATTTATCTGTGGCAAAGATGCAGATAAAAAGGCAAAAAGAATGAAATTTTCTACCTTAACTGAAACAGAACTTAAAAATTCTTATGAAAATCTAATGGAAAGCATAGATTTTGGGCAAGCATATGCAGGAGAAACAAGACATAAATTAGACTGGCTATACGGTATAAATCTTTCAAGAGCACTAATGCAAGCTATTAAAAAAACAGGAAAATTCAAAATCATGTCAATAGGACGTGTTCAAGGTCCTGCTTTACATCTAGTAGTAGATAAAGAAAAATCTATTCAGAAGTTTAAACCTACCCCTTATTGGCAGGTATTTTTAACAGTATCTAATTCCCATAAAGTTGAAGTTAAATATCCCAAAGATATAACAAAAAAAGAAAAACTTGCTCAATTCAAAGCTTTAAAAGACAAGAATGGACAAGCAAAAACAACAAAAAAACAACAAAGCATCCAACCTCCTGCTCCTTTTGACCTTACAACATTGCAAACAGAAGCTTACCGTTTCTATAAAATCTCTCCAAAAATAACTCTCCAAATAGCTCAGCAACTTTATCTTGCTGGACTTATCTCATATCCACGAACTTCTTCACAAAAATTACCTCCAAGTATAAACTATAAAAAAATACTTAGCAAATTAAAAAAACAAACAACAATTTCAAAACTCATAAAGAATGTAACAAGAACTAATCCAATTCAAGGAAAAAAATCTGACCCAGCTCATCCTGCTATCTATCCAACAGGAGAATACAAAGATTTAAGTGGGCAAGATAAAAAAATATATGAATTAATTATAAAGCGTTTTGTTTCTTGTTTTTGTTCTGATGCAATAGTTGATAATAAAAAAATTGAAGTAACTGTTAATTCATTAAAATTTGTAGCTAAAGGACAAGAAATTAAACAAAAAGCATGGATGAATGTCTATCCAGCTAAACTAAAAGAAAAATTCCTTCCAGACTTGAATGGCAAGGTATATATAAAAGAAATAAGAATAGAAGAAAAACAAACCAAGCCACCAAAAAGATATACTTCTGCTTCTCTAGTTAGAGAATTAGAAAAAAAGAACTTAGGAACAAAAGCAACAAGAAGCAGTATTGTAGATACCTTATTTAATAGAGGGTATATAAAAAACAAGAGCATACAAGCAACAAAATTAGGCATCTCTTTAATAGACACTCTTAAAAAAAATTCTCCAATTATAATAGATGAATCTCTTACTAGGGAATTTGAAAAACAAATGGAACAATTGAGACAAACTAAAAAAGAACTTGAAAAAAAATCTGACAAAGTCATTGAAGAAGCAAAATCTACTTTATTAAAAATTGAAAAACAATTCCGCAATAATGAAGATAAAATAGGAAAAGAACTTCTTGAATCAATTAACTATATTAGAGAAAAACAAAGACAAGAAAATACCCTTACTACTTGTCCAAAATGTGGAAAAGGTAATCTAAGAATCTTGTATAATAAAAAAGCAAAAAGATATTTCATAGCTTGTGATGCTTATCCTAAATGTAAAAATACATATACATTACCTCCATATGGATTAATGAAACCATCTAAAATAAAAGATCCTGAATCTAATCAAAGTAATGAAGAACAATTAGAATTATGTGAAAAATGTGGATTTCCTTTAATGCTTGCTATAAGAAAAGGAAAACGTCCATGGAAATTCTGCTTTAATCCTGAATGTGAGACAAGGAAACAGGATTAATCTTAATATTTTAATAAGAGTATTATAGAAGATTATATAATAGAAAATCTAGCAGATGATTAGACAATATTGACCTTTGCGCCAATTGGTTCCTGAAAAAAGATGTTTGTTTCTCTTGAGCGTTTTTTAAATTCTCTGTAATCTCTTAAAAAATCTCTTATTGTTTTTTGTCTAAGTTCTATGCTTCTTTGTTCGTTCATTAAAACTTCGCAGTCTGTCATTTGTTTGTAAGCTTCGATATTGTATCGGTTGTATCTGCATTGTTCAAAGTTTCTTGAAAAATAAATATCTTCATTTTGATAGAATTTTATACTTCTTTCCCTTATTTGGCTGGCTTTATCTGCCCTTTCCTGCCCTGTAAGTTCAGGAAGTGATTTTAAACTAACACTAATTATTTCTCCTTTAGCTGCTTTTTTTGCAACTTCTAAAAACAATTCTCTTTTTTCTTCAAAATTCACTTTTATTAAACTTATCTTTAATTCTAGATAGCTGATACTCTTGCAACTAATCTTACTTTTCTGGATCTTTTTTCAAATTCATCAAGTTCATTCAGATAATCTCTAACTGCCTTTCTCCTCTCTCTTTCTTCTAAAGTTTCTGGTTTTGGTTTAGAAGTATACCTTGGTCCTAGATTCCTTAAAGCTTCATAAATCACTTTGTTTCTTTCGTATATATCCCTATTATTTAGAAAAAAGATTAATTTATAAGCATTTATATTCTTTAAAACAATCTTAATATTCTTATTAAAATCTTCCAAATATTATGGAAGATCATACAAAAATTTATATAATATCTAAAAGGTAAAAAAATATGAAAACTTCATTAAGGAATTGGATTGAAGAAATTCCCTGGATGCAACAAGGAGTCCTATTTTCAGCAATTAGAAGTGCAGATGGTGTAGAACATGAAGATAATAACAAGATAATTATTAGAGGATATAGAAATGTAATACTAAAACCTGCACATAATGTTGGTTCTTTTTTAGGTAAAATTCCAAATGAACCTCAATTAAAACAAGCTATGAGAAAATTTGAAAAAGGTTTTGAACAATATAACAGCCACTTTGTACTGCATTTGATTCATGCTGCAGAAATAATAGGTTATAAACATCCTGATGAAAACATTAAAAAAATCTGGCAGGAATTTTATCTAAATATGTGTAAAGCAATGCATCTTAATCCAGAAACAAAAAAACAAATGGACAACAGATTAAAAGACAATCCTGAAGTTGTAAATAAGTCAGAACAATAAACCTCAAATCTAAAAATATTCTCTCCATCATCCGGTTCTGTAAAATCTATAGATAGGAAAAAATTATACTGAAATGGCTGAAATATCAAAATTTAACATTAATAGAACCTTAAAAACAAATCTTAATTATTAATACAAAAAATCAGCTTGAAGGTTGAAGCTCTGAGGTTTTAAAATTAAGTGAGATTAAGTCTTTAGGAACTATCACCTTTTAATTATACAGAATCCATCATCCTAATATTTAAATATCCTCATATCTTTCTATTGTTAACATGATTCCAGATGAACTTAGTGAAAGAATGGAAAAATTTAATCCATTTAATTTAGATCAAGTTATAAGGAAAGATTTAGCTAAACAAGTAGGAGAATTACAGCAAGCAGAAGAATATATTCCTGAAGTTGAAAAAAAGAAACAAAAATAACCTCTCAAAAATAATCTTATTCTAAAATCACCTATATAAAGCAGGAGCTATAAACATGCAACCATTCCATAAACTTGTAGGATCTTGTGCAAATCCCCTATATACTCCCTGAGAAATAAATCTTCCATCTATCCCTAACAACAATCCAGATAAAGCAACCTTACATGTATCTAAGTGAGGTAAATAAATATCAAATTCATATTCCTCTATCTTCTTCTGAACAACAAAAGGTTCTTTTTCTGCTTTTTCAAATGCTTGTCTCCATTTTTTCTCACTTACTTTATCTCCTATATATAAATCTTTCATCTTTCCTTTTAAAGCTGGTTTTAAAACCCATCTATCTTTATATTTTAAAATATCTGTAAGATTATCTAAACTATGAAAAGAATAAGTTTCTATTAAATGAGGTTTTAAAATATCTTTTTCTTGCCTAGTCAAATACCTAGATAATATTTCATCATTATATAAAACAGCAAGCATTCTTTTGTCATGTCCTAATAAGATTGTTCTTATATCATTAATATGGGGATGGTTTTTCAAACTTCTTATCTTATCTTCATCAAAATTATTTTCAAGCTCTTGCTGAGTTAGTTCAATAACAATTGAATCAAGTTCTTTATCATCAATAAATAATTTCTTTTCTTTATCCTTATTTTTTAATTCTAAATCTTCTGCATAAAAATGATTAACTTTTTTTTCTCTTCTTATCATATTTTCAACAAAAAACAATATATCCCAATCAGCTTCATTTCTTTTTATTATAGATATCTCTCCTTTTAATCTATCAAATTCAAAAGGAATATTACCAAGTTCTGATAATCTGCTAATTTCTTGTTTCTGAAATTCTTCTATACTTTCCAAAGAATTATTCATATAACAACTTATAAAATATCCATTAAAAGGGAATCTTGCATTAATTTCATTAAATTTAAATTCCATATCTCTATTAATTAAAAAATCTGGTCTTAATGTTCCCATATCATAAGGATAATTACAACAAGAAACCAAGTTCCTAGAAGATTTTGATAAAGGAATAATCCTTCTTATATCTTCATCATTTTCATAATTTAAAATTATTCTTTTTACTGCTTTCATTAAAATCTCATAAACTTCTTTAAACTTTTTCTGACTTTCTTGAGATACTATTAAAGGAGTTGCATGCAAAAAACCATACCTATCTGAACAATCTGTTTGCTTTTTTAAACTATCTATAAATTTTCTTTGCATATTAGTGAAATTTCTTCTAATATCTTTATCTTTATGTAAAAAATCACTAAACATTTTATGTTTCATTTTTCCAATTATTTTTAAAAATATTTTCTTGATAACCTAAACATCTAAATCCTCTTTTACTTGCTTCTTTTTCAATCTCCTTCATTTGCTTTCCTGGTAATTGAGACTTAACCCAATTACAAATACTTATACTAATTCCTTTTTGTTTTGCTTTTTCATGCAACACCTTAAATCCTTGCAAACTAAAACCTCTATCAGGAGCAGTTCTTAGTCCTTGTTTTATATGATTTCTATTTTCGTGAGCAACATATAATTTCAAAAAATCTTTTAAAGAATTTTTATCAAAATAATTAATATATTGAGATACTAAAGCTATCTTCTCCATACTTGCTGTTAAAAATTCTGGTTTAATATTTATTATTCCTGAATCATTTAATTTACAAATATATTCGTCAGCTAGCTTTTCTAAATAATTAGGAATTATTGGTTGAGTTAAAACAGATTTGGCATAAATTCCTTTATCTTGTAACATTTCCATAGCTTTAAGTCTATTTTCCAAACTTGGAGCATTTGGTTCTAATACTTGCTGTAATTTTTCGGGCATGATTCCAATACTTCCATTAAACTGAATCTTATCTTTAAAACAACTAAGCAAACTCAAAATAGAATCTCCTTTATCCTCATACATCAGGTGTTTTGGTCCTGCTTTTGAAGCAATAAAAAGCCTTGTTCTTGACTCTGGATTCTGGTCATAATGCTCTATAAATTTTCTTAAAATTTCATGGCTAACTCCTGATTCAAGTAATGGCTCTGAAAATGCTTCTGTTTTTGGAGAAAAATAAAAGAACATATCTCTATCTTTAAATTTTTCTAGATTGTTTCTTACTAATTCTGGATAATTCTCATAAACTATAATTGGGTCAACAAAACTATCATGATGTGCTAAACAATATAAACAAGAAATACTACATGATCCTATACAAGGAGTTAATTCCAACACATTTCTAGGACATATTCCTGTATAATTATGAAATTCCAGTGCCGTTTTAGAGTCTATAAAAAATTTTCCATAATCTTTTTGAGCAGTTAATTCTTCATCTTCATATAATTCTCTAAATAATAAAGAACCTTTTTCAATTTTCTCAACCATTGGTTTATTAAATTCTCTAACTCCAATATCTAATAAAAAATCTTCATCAATTATAATAGGGCTAAATCCCTCTAAATTATAAGGAGTAATTTCTTTATTATTTCCTAAATCTGTATATTCCATCTTATCTAGAATTCTAAGGCGATTCTTTACCATCACCAATATAATATAATATAATATAAAAGAGTTTAAAAAAATTTCTATAACATATCAAAATAATTAAGCTACTCTTGCTTTTGCTCTTAAGTTTACTTTTCTGGATCTTTTTTCAAATTCATCAAGTTCATTCAGATAATTTTTTAAAGAATCTCCTCTTCTATATCTTTGCTCAGACATTAAAATCTCTTCATCACTCATTTGTTCATATGCTTTAAGATTGTTTCCCATATTTACACCAATAGCACATGGTTCATTAACATGTTTAGAATAAGATTCAATATTTTCTTTTCTTAATTGCTCAGGTATTAATGGAAAATCAAATTTCAATTGAACAAACCTTCTCCCCATAATTTTTCTATAAAACATTCTTCTTTTTTCTTCTCTATCCATATTAACTAAATAAAGGTTTAATTTATAAATATTTATATAATAAAAAATAATCTTTTCTCAATCACAACAATCTTTAAATACTGTTTTTATTATTTGTTATTAAGATGGTAAGACCACCAAGTAGATATTTTATAAGAAGAAAGAAAAGACAAGAAATAGATTTAGATGAGGTTATAGAACAAGATACACCACAGGTACAAAATACAAGTTCATATAAACCACTAGTTAAAGAACAAAAACCAAAAACAGAATATCAAGAAAATAGATAAAAATATTCTTCTAAATCCAAAATAAAATTATGAAAAATAGTTTTATATTTCTTATTATAACAATATTTAAATATCTATTTATCTATCTAATTTTAAGATGATTCCAGAAGCTTTTGATGACAAGACAAGAACTCAAGAAGATTTGGATGAATTTATAAACAGAGAAATTGAAGAAAGAGTTGGAGATATGCCTCAAAAACCAATTGTATATGGCCAATTATTTGAAGAACAAGAAAAAGCAATTAAAGAACATCAACCAGTTCCAGAAAAACAACCTCAACCAATTAAAGAAATAGAATATCCTCTAATCAAAAAAGAAGGTCAAACAACTCAAGAAAGAGAATATCAACACCAAATCTAATAAAAATATATTTTACAAATTATGCCAAAATTAAGTGTTTTTGAAACATATCAAGATAACAAAACATTAGAAAAACTTATTAAAAGTTTAAAAAGAGATGCAACAGGATATATGCCTGGACTTGATATTAAAAAAGATGAAAAAATTGAAGGAAAATATATTTTAGAAAAACATAGAGGAACAATAACTGACACAACTTATAGTATAAGGATTATAAATGGAAAAATAATTTCAGGACAGGCATCAGTTGAAGATATATTAAGAAGCAAAAATATAGCTTTTAAAAGATATGATAATATTAATATGGAAAATCCAAATTCTCAAAATCTGGAATTAGAACTTCCAGAAAAAGCTAATTTAATCTATAATCCTTAGTTACCTTGGTAAAAATATACTTGCCCATTTTTCTCTTTTTATTAAATCAAAATCATCTTCCCTTTCCCTTATAAGATTAAAATTATCTTTATTATCTATTAAAACTTCTGCTGCTTTTGGAAAAGAATTATATCCTCCAGTTGCCATAGAAGAACAATAAGCTCCAGCTCCTCCAACAACTAAATACTCTCCTATTTCAGGTTCTATTAATCTTCTTGTTTCTAATTTTTCTGGATCTCCTTTTTCAGGGGTTAATATATCTCCAGATTCACAACAATGTCCAGCTACAATAAATTCTTCTTCTTTTCTTATTCTAGAGTTTTTTATAACAACACTAATAGGATGTTGAGCTCCATATAATGCAGGTCTTGCAATCTCTGTTATTCCTGAATCAACTATTATAAACCTATAATCAGAAGTTCTTTTTAAATCTATAACTTTAGAAATTAAACACCCTGAATTTGCTACAAGATAAGTTCCTGGTTCTATTTCTAAATGCAATTTTTTACCTTTTTGTTCTGCAAATTCTTCAAATGTCCTTTTAACTGAATTTCCTATTTCTTCTAAATCTGTTGTTTTTCCATCACTTCCATCACTCATTCTTGCAACTTTATAACCTCCTCCTAAATTAACTATTCCAACATCATGTCCTTCATCTAAAAATTTTTCAACATAATTTAAAGTCATCCCAGCTACTTTTTCCCATATCTCAGGATCAGAACCAGAACCAATATGAGAATGAACTCTTTTAACATTTAATGAATAACCTTCTAAAACATCAACTAAAGAATTAAAATCTTCATGCCATATTCCAAAACTTGAAGATGGCCCTCCTGTATTTGTCCTATTATTATGCCCAGACCCCAATCCAGGATTTATTCTAACAGAAATATCTGTGTTTGGAAAATATTTTCCATATCTCGCAACCTGCCATAAAGAGCAAGCATTAAAATCAATACCCATACTAACAAGTTTTTTTAAATATTTATCGTCAGATAATTGTTGTGTTGTAAGCAAGACATCTTCTGGATTAAATGAACTTAAGCATCTTCTAGCTTCATAAGCAGAAGAAGCATCAATCTTCAACCCTTTTCTTGCAAATATCTCAAGAATATTTTTATTAGAATTTGCTTTCATTGCATATCTAACACTTAAACCAAATGCATTTGGAAATCTTAAAGCTTTTTCAGCTTGTCTTTCTAATAAATCCTGAGAATATACATAAACAGGAGTTCCAAATTTTTCACTTATCTCTTTAACTTGATTTTCTGTAACAACAGGACTTAATGGTTCTAATTTTTCCATTTTTACATAAAATCTCTTAATAAATCTTCTTTAGAATAAGTACTATATAAAGCAGGAGGAACATCTAACATTGTAATTGCTCCTGTTTTTCCTTTATTATAAAATCTATGAACAGCTCTTGCACAAGCAACTAATATACCTGCTGTTCCATTAGGATTACTTGGCCATTTACAAGCATATTCTATGTTTCTACCATCTTGTGTTGCTGCAATAACAACACCATCATGAGGCATATCTGAATGTACTCTTTCAAGCTCTTTTTGACTAACAAAATTAACTTCTGTTCTATAATTTTTAAAATAAGAAGGCATTTGTTTAATTGCTTTTGTAATCGCTTTTCTTCCTAAATCATAATCACTAGTTTCATCAAGAACAACAAAACACTCTCTCCATACTCTTTCTCCAACTTTTAAATCACTTTTTCCTTTTTTTGCTTGTTCTATTGCTTCAGGAACAGCATGAGTATATTGTCTTGCATCTTTAACTCCTTGAATTTGTCTTATTGCATCTGAATGTCCTTGACTTAATCCTCCTCTTTCAGTTAAACCATAAAATGCTTGAGGCATAGAATTATTGCTTAGAAAAGCATTTGCCATAACTCTTTGTGATGAAAATGTTCCAGGATCCCATCCTCCTGAAATTAAAGATAGATTTTCATTATCTTTTGCTACTTTATCCATCTTCTTAAAATAATCTAGAATATCAGGATGAGTATCAAAACTATCTACAGTATTAAAATATTGAGCAAAATAAGGTCCTTGTACAGGCAAATCATTTTTTGAACCACCACATAAAATAGCAACATCTGTTAAGCTTGCTAAATCATCAGCTGTATCTAAATCAAAAACAAAATCAGAAGAATAACCTTTTTCTTTAATCTCATTAACAACTTTTACTGGTCTTCTTGTTACAATACCAGAAAGTTCCATATCAGAACAAACCTCAACAGATTGATGAACAGCTTTACCTATATTTCCATAACCTACAATTAATATTTTAGTTAACTTTTCATCCATTTTATTTACAAAAAATTACAGTTTAAAAATAAAATTACCTTTTAAAATATATTTTAAAGTAAATATATTAAATTTACATGGAACTTATAAACCAATATCATTAAAAGTTTAAAAAAATTCTGAATACCAATCACTAAGAGTTGAGATGAAAACAAAAACAATTGAAAACATAAAAAAAGTGCAAAAAGAAAGAGGGATAGCTGAAAATAATATGTATAAATTAAGAATTCAAAAAGGTTTAAAACAAGCCAGATATTAACCTTAAATCCAACCCTTTTTTCTAATACCCTTATCTATAATTACAAATAAAAGTTCTTTTTCTCTAAGAGAGCGATGTTTTTTCAATATAGCTTTCTTGCCTTTTCTTTCATTTTTCAACTCAATAATACATTTGCTCCAGTATTTAAGAATATCTCCCCCTACCATTGAAACCCCTCTTTCCTTACCTTCTCTTAAATCTTGCTCAGATAAAAATTCACTATATACTTGATTTGTAACAATAACAGGAATCTGTTTTTTTCTTGCAATTCCTGCTAAAATTCTCATCTGTTTAGCTAATTTTGAATTAATTTTCTGAATTTCTTTTTTATTTTCTTTATCATCTTGTTGTTTTTTTTCTCTTGCTTCTGCTAATTCTAATCTATACAACATTGTCATTCCATCTACTATTATTAAACCAACTTTTTGCCTTTGTTTAATTTCTTTTAACAATTTAATAAAAGATTGTTCTTGCTCAGAAAAATTTGTTGGTTTAAGAAGAAGAATATTATTTAAAACATAATCTACTTTTTCTTTTTGCTTGTCCAATAACTGACTTATTCTTTCAATTGAAAACCCTCCTTCTGTATCAATAAAAATAATTTTCTTCCCTTTTCTTGCTTGACTTACACTTGCCAACATACATAGATTGCTCTTCCCACTTCCAGCTGGCCCATATAAGGTTGTTATTATGTCTTTATCATAACCTCCATAAAGCCATCTATTCAAATCATAACTACCTGCAGATACTTTGTTTCTTAATGCCATAAATAAAACAAGAAAATTTTATATTTAAGGATTATTATATCAGAAAACTATTCTTTAATATCATTTATCGCTTGCTCAACACCTCTTTATTTATCCCTTCCTAGTTTTTCTAATCTCTCTTTTATCTCACTTTCTAAATCTTTTTCTCCTCTTACTATTCTATAACTATTGATAATTTCCATTCCTTTATCAGTAAGAGAAGTTGTCCAAGCAAAATCTCCATTAGGATTTGGTTCATTATCTTTTCCTACTTTTACATATTTAATCCCTCCAAGTTTTGTAGGAGGATTTGCTAGGTGATGCCCTTCTGGAAAATAAGTAAAACTTCCTTCAGATATTTTTAAATAATCTTTTTCAAAAGTTTCTATTAACCTTTTTTTTTCTGCTTTTGAATATAATTACCAAGTTCCTCGCGCTTCTCTGAATTATACCTCTAAATTTTCTCTGCAAGAATTGAACTATCTTCTGGAGTTAAAGCCATGTCTTTTATAACTTTTTAATATTTTTGAAAATTTGTATAATAAACAATTAATCTTCTTTAATTATTTCTGCTTGAAATTTCCATAACTTAAATTCTGGTTGTTTCCAGCTTTCAGAAGGCAAACCTGCTTTCTGGCATAATGCTCTTAAAAATTCTTCTCCAGTCCATCCATATTCCTGTGCAACTTGGGGAAGCAACAACCCTGAATAACCTTTAAACCTACACATTAAACCATCTTTTCCAATATTAATATTTTCACAAAATTCCTCATTCTGGCATTTAATTTCTTTAGGAGGAGTTAATATTGAAATTTCTAATTTTATTTCTTGTAATTCTTCTTGATCTAATTGTGGAAATCTTGGATCTGAAAAAGCTGCTGATTTAGCACCTTCTACTACTGCTTGTCCAAGACGAAAATTAGGATAAGGAATTCCAATACATCCTCTTAACTGTCCATCTTTATATAAAGTAACAAAACATCCTCTTTTTTCTTTCAATTCTTTTATATCTGGAATCTCTACATCTTCTAATTTAAGTTCGCTTTTTATAGCTTGTCTTGCTAAATCTATTAATTGTTTTTTCAATCTTTTATCCATATCTAAAATAAAAAAGGGGAGTTTATAAATTCTTTACTCCTCATAATAAACAGTAGTCAGAAATCTCCTTAGAATTCTAGATAAGATGGAAAAATTCAGAAAACACTAATGATGATTTTAAAAGATTATTAAAAAATCAGAAGAAGATTCTACTAACAAAAACCATGATAAAGAAGATTCAATTGAAGAAGTATTTATTTGGAAAATTCAAAAATTAATAAATGGAGAAGTTATAAATGATATCTGTGCATATTTAAGACAGGAAATGACACTCCTCGCCTTAAAAGGAGAGGTATCAATAAATAAAAATGTTAGAAAAACTAAAAAAAGATAAAATAATTAGCAGATATTATATTAATAATCATATTAGTAAATTAAATTTTATGGAGGGAGGCAATTCCTCGCTCAGCTTTAAAGCCTAGGTATCCTTGCCTTTGATGTAATGACTTATAAAACAAACAGATTATTAGAAGAAGATAATTTTGACATAGATGCTTATCTTAAATTAGGAAAGTCTACATGCATGATTATAAAGATAAGTAAGAAAAAATTAAAGCAGAAAAGAAATTATTTAAAATTCTCGCACCAATTTACAAAGGACTTAGTGAATTAGGATGCTCAGATAAAGATTTACTTGGATAAGAAATAATAAGAAAAATCTATTTAGCTTTTTTTAACTCGTCAGCTAATTTAGCTGTTTCTTTTTCAATAGCAGAAATAGCATCTTTTAATGCTTTTTTAGCTGTCTTACCAGATGTTTTTATATCTAACATTGGAGCTTTCGAAGGATGTTCTCTTTTCCAAGCTGCAAATTTCACTCCATCTTGTTTATTAAGATATACTCTTAATATCTCAGCTACTGTAAGATTGTCTATCTGAACATTTAATTCATTTTTTTCATCTTTTAATATCTTAATTTCCATATATCATCTAGAAATAACGTATTTTTAAATCTTATTATTTATGTTTCTAAGAAATTATCTATTAAAAAGATTAATCTTTGTTCCTTTTTTAATCAGCCTTATTATTTTATAAGGATTAGTTCCTAAAATCAAAAACCAGTCCTTCTAAACATCTTATAGCTATTCATAATTTTTTAATAATTGCCATGATTGTCATCTTTACCTGATTTTTCACCCATATCTACACTTTCTTCTCCTAGACTTCTTTTTTCTTTCTGACCCTCCATACCTTGACTAAGAATATCTTGTTTTTTATTTTCCATTAATTCAGCTATTGAAGGAACTTTTCCTTTAACTTCTGCTGGTTTAAATTCTTCAACTCCTTTTTCCTGCCTTTTTTTCTCAGAAATTTCTTTAAGTTTTTTATTTAAAATATCTTTTTTATCTTTAATAGATTCATATCCTTGCCCCAATGCCTGGCTTTTCATCTCTTCAACTACTTTTCTTTTAGCTATCTCTTTTCTCTGTTCTTCTTCATCAGCTTGTTCAAGAAGTTTTTGAGCATGGCTTTGTATTAAAGAATCTTTTCTTTGCTTTTCTGTTTCCATAAGATTATCTTCTCTTTCTTGTTCTTGTTTTAATTTTTTTAAATCTTCTATTTTCAGATTTTCCATTTCTTTAGGTTTAAATGTCAAAACTTGAGAAGGTTGTTTTTCTTGCTCTTCTGATTGTTGCTCTGGAAATTTTTCATAATCTAACTCTTGTTCATTAATATCTTTTCCATTTGTAACAGATATAATATCTCCATCTTTAATTTCAGGTTCATTTATAATTGGTTTTATAGGAACTTCTTCTTGTTCTATATCTGGAATTTTGCTTTTTTCTTTTAATCTTTCTTTTTTTTCTTGTTCTTTTTGTTTTTCTTGTTCTGTTCTTTCTCTTAACTTTATCTGGAAAAATTGTTCTAATTTTCTTATTAATTTTTCTGCATCTTCAGGAATTTCTGCTTTTTCAATCATATTAATAGCAGATTCACTTTCTCCCAAAGCCCATGAAAGCTGTTTAGCAGATAAGCCCTTGTTTCTCCTTGCTCTTTGAATATGCCAATGGAAATTATCAATAAGATTTAACGGCTTATCATCTTCACTAACTTCAGGAGTTTCATCAACCTTCTCTAATCTTTCCATAAAATTTTCTACTTGCTCATCTCTTGTTTTCATTCCTGCTAATGTTTTTAATCTATTATAAACAGAATTAGCTCTCTCTGCTTCTTTTAACTGCTTTGTAGAAGGTTTTTTTAATAAAGGGATTCCTTCTATAATTGCACATTTTTCACATGACCTAACATGTTCGGTTCCATGAATAGCATCAAATAACTTAACTTCTTTTTCTGTTCTTCCACATCTAAAACAACTTTCCATTTTTATATAAAATAAGAAAAAGGTTTTTTATTAATTTCTGTGATTAAATATATATTAAGATTTATCTTTTTTTACAAGATACATAAACTTTTCCCGAGCTTGCTCAGATTTATCTTCTTGCCCCTTTATATTATATCCAGTAATAAGCCCCATATATGCTCCTTTTAGATATTCAATATGCTCTGGATTTTCTGAATCTAATATTTTTATTACTTTCTCACTATTTTGTATTAAATCTTCTGGGTTATCTGTCCCATGAAAATATGCAACTATTCCTTGCTTAGAATATCTCTTAGCTAAATCCATATCTATGTTCTCTTTTTCTAAAACAATTCCACATCCTCCTAATGTTAAAATACCTGCTAAAATTAAACTTTTTAATCCCTGACCCATAACAAGAAACATAAAAAAGGATATTTAAGTATTTTTATATCTTAATATAATTAATCTACTAACTCTTTTAATTCTTCGAGAGTTTTAAATTCAGTTATTTTATGTTTTTCATCTATTAAAATAACTGGAAGTTCTTGTTCTGTTACATTATATATCTCCATCATCAATTTAGTAGAAGTAAAATTATTATCTCCGGCAATAGGAATTAATAAAATATCATTTCCTTTTTCTTTTTTTAAATCTGATAATAATTGGGAAAAAACACTCTGCTTTTCATTTTTATCCATTCCTGGTTCATTATAATCATAAAGATAAACCACATTATTATAATCAGCATTACACCTCTCTTTTATTTTAACTGAATTTATCCAAAATAATGTTCTTAATAAATCATATTTTTTATGTTGTGCTCTTAATTCATCAGTTATTCTTTGAGCATTTTCATACTTCACAAGGGTTTTTGCTTCCTGATAAATTCTGTCTCCAAAATTAATATTTTCTTTAATAGCATTTCCACAATCTATATCTGATAAAGAATAAACTTCATTCTGAATTTTTATATCTAACAAACTTAATTCTGATTGTTTATACAAAGAAATTATCTGGCTTGTTCTCCAATTCTCATATTGATATCCTAAAAAAACTCCTGCTGAAAAAACAAATATAGTTAGGATAAATGCTATCCAAAAAACATGTTTCTGACTGCTAAATATTTTAACCATTTTATTTAGTTCCCCATCCTATTTTTTTTCCTCTTATTTTATAAGAAGATAATTTTATTATTGACACCAACATTATAAAAGGATATAATGTTAAATAAACAGCCATATAAAAAAGTATATTAAATACATTTTTAAAACCTCCTCTTTTTTCCCCCATAATTCCTAATCCTACAAAAGTAAAAAATAATCCAAGTAAAAACAAAATTATCCCATAAAAATTCAATACTGTAGGTGTAATAGCTAAATCTTCTAAAACAACTAAACTTGTTCCTGCTGCAATGGTGTATTTTGTGTAGAGTAATCTTCCAATTATAGTTGTAAAAAACAAATAACCAAATATTCCCATTCCTACTAATCCTAAACATAAAGATAAAGTAAAAAAAGGCAATATAAAAAATCCAAGCATTCCTTTCCTTAAAAAAAACTTCTTATATTTATTCACACATTGAAGTCCTCCAATATTCCATCTTATTCTTTGTTTAAACCAGGTTGAAACTTTTTTAGGAGCAATACTATATACCTTAGCAGGAATGCACATCTTAGCTTTATATCCATTATAAACTATTCTCCAAGTTATTTCTATATCTTCAGTTAAATTAGAACTATCAAATCCTCCTAATTTCAAAAGTAAATTTCTTCTATACATGCTTAAAGGTCCAGGAGTTGCCCATATTCCTTCTACATATTCCAGCAATTTTCTTGTAAATGCTATAACAGAATATTCAAATCCTTGAAGTTTTCTCATAAAACTATCTTTATATTTAACTAAAACACAAGATGTAACAGCTCCTACATCTTTTTGTTTAAAAAACCCAATCATCTTGCCTATAGCTTGTTTATCAGGATAACTATCAGAATCTATTACAGCTATCAAATCTCCTTTAGCTCTTTTTAATGCTTTATTTAAACTTCTTGCTTTTCCTATATTTTCTTTATTATTTATTAATTTTAAATTAGAATATTTTTTCATCAATCTTTTAACAATTTCTACTGTTTTATCTTTTGAATTATCATTTACAATTATCATTTCTTTTATAGAATATTTTGAACTAAGAACTGCTTTGATTGTATCTTCAATACAATCTTCTTCATTATATGCAGGAGTTATAATAGAAACACTAAATTTCTCATCTTTTTTACTAAGTTTAGGATAATAATATAAATCATCTTTGTTTCTAAGATATATAATTACAAATAAAAAAAACATGTATAATGCTATAAACATATATGATAAATAAATTATTGGCAAAATTTCCATTTTTATCTAATTTAAACTAAATTTTTCTGCATTTTCTATATCTTCTTTAAATAATTCAAAAATTCCCATAGATTCATCATAATCTTTTTTGTCAAATAATAAATCCACACATAAATATCCAACTTCTCCTTTTTCATTCCTAGTATGGCCTTCATATCTTACCAACTGCTCCATATCTCCTTTTTTATCTAACAAACATTCTAAAACTGAATTTTCTAGCCTTTTTAAAATTACTTTTCTCCCATCTTTTTTATCAAATATATAAGTTCTTCTTAATTCAAGTTCTGAAAATTTCACTCCTACAATGTTTTCAGAAGCAAGGGAACTAGAATAATATCCTTTATCTTTCATACATCTAAAGATATTCTCTTTTTGCGACATAATTAATCCATAACATATGGCTATTTAAGAATTATTGTATTAAAATTAAATATTTTCATTATCTTCTACACTTTCTTTTATTGATTTTTCTTGTTTTCCCATATCTTCCTTATCTTCCCTTATTACCTCTCTTTTATCTTCTTCTGCTGTTTCTTGAGATTGATTTCTTTTAATTGGATTTTTTCCTTTTTGAATATTAAAATAATCATAAAAATCATCACTTAACCTTAACTCTTTAGTGTGTCCTAATTTTTTATAATTCAATAAATCCATATTTATAAAATTTTTAATATGATCATAAGCTTTATTTCCCCTAATCTTTACAACAACAGACTGCTTAACTGGTTGTTTATATGCTATAACTGCTAATGTTTCTTGTTCTGCTTTACTAAATTCAGCTGAACCAGTAGCTAATCTATTAACTATATCCCTATATTCTTGTTTAACATCCATCTTCCATTTATTTCCTTGTTCAAGAATTTCAATTGCAGATTCGTCATTATTATATTTTTCTTGTAATTGCTCTATTAATTCTCTAAGCAAAATAGGATTAATATCTGTCAGACTAATAAGCTCTTGAATTGAAAGAAATCTTCCTGATATAAATAAAGCTGCTTCCAACTTTTTCAAATTTTTAATATTTTCAGCTTTATCTAATTCATCCTGGCTTTTTGATGTTAAATCCATTTTCTCTTTTTATGCCTATTTATATAGCAAATCTTAAAACAGCCCCAATCTTGCCAAGACTTTCAAATTGGCGTCCTTCTTCTGTCTCTACAGAAACTAATTCTACATTAGAACCAATATCATCTGCCTTTTTTTTCAATTCTTTAATTTGTTTTCTATCCAAAGTCCTGCTAAGAATTAAAGTTTCTACTGCTCCTATTTTAAGAGCTTTTTCAACTTGCTCTTGTCCATAAGCAGCTTTTTCTCTATGTTTCTGCTGAGCAAGTTTAGTAAAAAAATCTTGAAGAAGATTTTTTTCATAAATTATCTCTTGCTTCTCTAAAACATCTTTAGCTTCTTCTACTAACATCTCTAATCCTTGCTCATCTGCATAACCAATATCTTTAATTGCAATTATCTTATCTTTTAAAGCAGTGGCAAGCTGCCCTTCTTTTAAAAAATCTTCTTTTGTAGGTCCTGGTCCTCCTAATATAATGCCTTTTAATTTTTTTAATTCAAAAAAATTCTTTTTCATAGATTCTGCAACCCTTCTAAAAAATTCTTTTGCTTTTCCTTCTGTAATCCTGTGAAATCTCTGACTGCTCTGTCCACCAGCTCTCATCTTCCCTGGAACTCCAGAAGTTAAATGCTGTAACATTGTAATGCTCTTCCCTTCTAAAAGTCCAATACTTGCTTCTTTTCTATCAACAACTACAATCCCATAAACTTCTTCTGCTTCTAACATCTCTTTTAAAGGTTCTAATACAAATTCTTGGTCACATCTATATAATCTTGCTTTTAAAGGTTGAGGAGGTTCTAAAGTCCATAATTTAATATCTGACTCTCCTTCTTCTTGACTTGCATTTCCTGCAAATAAAGCTAATCCATTTTTAGGAGTTTTTTTAAGAAATTTCAATTGCCTAATCATTTTTTCCAAGGCTTCAATAACATTTTTTCTTGTTGACTTGCTTTTAATGTTTATAGCTGTTGACTTTTCTTGTTCTAACTGCTTTTGAACTGTATTAATATCATAACCAACAGGAACATAAACACTAACAAGCTCTGTATGCCTTCCTTTTATATCTTCCAGTTCTTTTATAAATTCTTCTAATTCATATTTATCTCCTTCCATCTTAATCCTTCCTCTTTATTATATACATAATAAAGTTTGTTTATAAACTTTCTTTTAAATATAAAAATGTTTTTAAATTCTCTTCTGATTATATTTTTATGAAAAAAATAAAGAAGAGCATAATCTGGGATTGGACTAAAAAAATCCTTGGAATTTTATTAATCTTTATAGGATTAGCAGGGTTAATACTTCCCATAATGCAAGGATGGATTTTTATATTTTTAGGATTAGCTTTATTAGGTAATAAAAGAATGAAAAATTTTTTCTCTGATTTATGGAAAAAAACAAAAAAAACTTTTTAAATAAAAAAGTAACTACCGAAAAGTTTAAAAACCTTTAAAATTAATAAATATTGCTTCTAAAAAATTTCAATTTTTTGATGCAAGAGCTGATAAATTTCTAGCTCTAAATAAATTAAAAACATTCAAAAATATATTAAAATGATAACAACAAAAGAAGATGTTGAAAAAATTATGAGGGCAAAATTTAGAAATCATTTATTAGATGCTGGTAGAAAATTCCAACAAGGTAGTAATGACTATGATGATGCTACTATACTTGGAAAAGGGATTATAGACCGATTAAGCTTAGATTTTCCAAGAATGGATATTTCAAATCAACAAAGTACAATAAGATATGCTCCATCTATCCAAGAAAAAACAACTCTTGATATACATATAAGAAAAAGCAGAAAAGAAGAAGCTAAACATGCTCTAAAACAAGCTTATCTAAAAACTACTGAAGGAAATGGAGATTTTACAAGATTCATAGGGCCATCTATAAATGGAAAAGATATAACCACATATAGGATAATGGACCCCTATAAAAAACAATTAACAGAAGTTAATATCTATGCTCAAAGACATTAAAAAATTCTTCTAACAATCAAAAAAAGATACAATTATTTTAAAATGCAAGATAAAGAACACAACCCTTACGAAATTTTAAAAGAAGTATGTAAAAGAATAAAAGATGAAGAACAAAAATATGATGCTTTTCATAAAAATGAACCCTTATCTATTGTTCCTAATTTAGAAAGAGAATTAAGAAGATTTTATTTAGATGATGAACAGCTTTCTAAAAAAGCTCATGAATTTTTACAAGAATATGCAAAAAGAAATTCTCAAATTCTTACACCAAAAGCAAGAAAGGTTATAGATCATTTAAAAAATGCTGGGGATTTAAGATTATATATGACCGAACTTAATATTCCTGATTTTCAAGAGGGTCCAAAAAAACACGTCACAAGAATTGACATGGTTTCTTTTTATAATATGCAAATAACAATGAGCATATTAGAACAACTTGTCAGAAAACCTTCAGAAATTCAGCCTTTTTCCAGCCCTCATAAAAAAGGAAATATTGAAAACAGATACTGGGTTACTCATTCTTTAACTTCAAATCAGCTTCCGCATAAACAAGAAATTACTGATATAAAAGTCAGGAAAAGAATCCATGGAACAGGATATCAATTTTCTGAACAACAAATATCAGAATTACAAAGACTAGGGTTTAATCATTTATTAGGTGCATTTATGCATTAATCTATAAATTCTACTTTAAATTTTCCTTGTTTAATATCTTTAGCATTACAAACAGCTTTTAAATCTTGTAACACTCCTTCCAAATTTTCTTTCTTGTTTTTTTCTATAAATAAAATTATAGGGGCTTTTACAGATTTTTTAGCATTAGTTTTTTCTTGTCTTACTTTAGCAAGTAAATCAAGAAATAAATTTCCTTTTTCTTTTAATTTTTTATTTTCTTTAATCTTAATTTCTGGCCATTTTGAAACATGTATGCTTTTGTTTTTTTCATATTTTTTAAAATTATTCTGATAGATTTCTTCTGTTATAAAACAAGTTATAGGTGCCCAAATTTTTAAGATAGTTAAAAGAGAAGTATAAAGGACATATTGAGCAGATTCTCTTTCTTCACCTTTAGAATTATATATTCTATCTTTAACTATCTCTAAATAATTATCGCAAAAAATATTCCAGAAAAACCTTTCAGCTTCTCTTTTAGCATTTGCAATATCAAATTTCTCATAAAAATTTCTAACTTTATCTAATGTATTTTTTAATTCTTGCAAAATCCATTTATCTATTTCTTGCAATTGGCAAGACTTACTTTTATTATAATCTTTCAAGTTCATAAATACAAAATTAGACGCATTCCATAATTTATTTAAAAATCTTTGTCCTGCGATTAATTCTTTTTCTTTAAATGGCAAGTCACTTCCTAAAGAAGCTGTTCCTACCCAATATCTAAAAGCATCAACACTATATTTTTCTATAAGCTCATCTGCCCACACTGCATTTCCTTTTGATTTAGACATTCCTTTTCCTTTTTCATCTAAAACATAAGTTCCAATCATAATATTTTTCCAAGGAACACGATTAAACAAAAGATGAGATTTTAAAACAGTATAAAAAGCCCATGTCCTTATTATATCATGAGCTTGAGGGCGTAAAGACATTGGAGCTATTTTTTCATATTGTTTAGGAGCTTCTAACCATCTAGAAGCTACTTCTGGAGAATTACTTGAAGTCATCCATGTATCAAAAACATCTGTTTCAGCTCTTGTATTCTTACCACATTTAGGACATCTTTTTCCATGTTCTATTGGGTCAACTGGCAACTCATCTAAAGATGCAAATACAATCTCATCACAATCATCACAATACCATACAGGAATTGGAACTCCATAAAATCTCTGTCTTGAAATAACCCAGTCCCATGCAAGATTTTCTGTCCAATCTTCAAACCTCTTTCTCATAAAACCAGGATTCCAATTAATTTCTCTTGCTCTTTTAATAAGCTGTTTTTTATATTTCAAAGCTTTAATAAACCATTGCTTAGCTACTATAAACTCTATTGGAGTAGAACATCTCCAACAACTTCCAACTGTTTGTTGAAGAGGTTCTTGTTTCTTTAACCTTCCTTCTTTTTTTAAATCTTGTAAAATCTCTTTTCTCGCTCCTTCTATTTTTTTACCTTGATATTTTCCAGCAATTTCTTTTAATGTTCCATTTTTATTAAGCAAATTTCTTAATTCAAGATTATGCTTTTTCCACCATTCAATATCAGTACTATCTCCAAATGTGCAAACCATTACTATCCCTGTTCCAAAATCCATATCAACTTTTTCATCTTTTTTAACTTCTACCTCATGATTAAATATAGGAACTTTTAACTTCTTGCCTACTAACCATTTATTTTTTTTATCATTAGGATGAACAAATATTCCTACACATGACGGCAGAAATTCTGGTCTTGTTGTAGCTATTGCAACTCTCTCTTTTTTATTGCCTTTATTAACAACATCAAAATCAATATAATTTAATTTTGTCTCTCTTGCTAAATCTTCAACTTCTGCTTGAGCAAGAGCTGTTTCATGATAAGGACACCATATAACAGGTTCTTCTTTCCTATAACAATCTCCTTTTTCAACTAATTTTAAAAAAGCTGTCTGAGAAACTTTCTGAGCTTCAGAAGAAATAGTCTGATATAAAAGGCTCCAATCATAACTATGCCCTAATCTTTTAAAAACTCTATCTGCATAATCTTTTTCAACTTTTTCACTTTCTTTTTTACATATTTTTCTAAATTCAGCTCTATCTGTATCTTTTTTACTTATTCCTAATTGCTCTTCTACAAATTTCTCAGTAGGAAGACCATTATCGTCAAATCCAGGTGGAAAATAAACCTCATATCCGAACAGCCTCATAACTCTTGCAATAATTTCAAATTGAGTATAATGAAGAGCATGTCCAACATGCAGATGCCCTGAAGATGCATATGGCGGAGGAGTATCTATAGAAAAAATCTTTTTCTTGCTATTAATATTGAATTTATAGATTTTTTCTTTATTCCAAAATCCTCTCCATTTTTCCTCTACTTCTTTAGCTTTGTATTGTTTAGCCATATTATTCCAAATTTAAGAAAAAGCATATTTTAAATATTATGTTTCTCTAATAAATTCTTCAATCACAACATTTTTAAATTACTTTTTGTTCTTTTCTGCATGGCAAAAAACAATATTAATGTTCCTGCAGGTGCTGGAGGACTTGTAAGATATGGAGAAGAATATGAATCCAAAATAAAACTTAAACCTGCGCATGTAATTGGATTAGTTATTGCAGTTATTGCTTTTGTCACTATTTTAAAAATTTTTAGTTAAAATGATACCTGGATTAGATTCAAAAAAAATGAAAAAAATGATGAAACAGCTTGGCATGAGCCAAGAAGAAATTGACGCTGAACAAGTTATTATTAAAAAAACTGATGGTAGCAACATAATAATTGATAATCCTTCTGTCACCAAAATAGAAATGCAAGGAAAAGAAACTTTCCAGATTTCAGGAGATATAAGTCAAGAAACAGCAGAAGAAGATAAAGAAGAACAGGAAAAAATTGAACAAGACATAGAAACAATAAAAGAAAAAACAGGTGTAAAGGATGAAGACCAAATAGCTATTGAATTAGAAAAAAATAACGGAGATATAGCTAAAACAATAATGTCCTTGAGCAAATAAATAGCTATAATTCTTTTTTAATTTATTAAAAAACTTTTAAAGTTGCATTTCCAATTAATACACTACCCTCAATCTCATTATCCCTAAAACTTGCCTTAATTACAGATCCATCTAAAACAGATAAAGCTCTCTGACTATTATTTTTAATAGTATTTTTCTTTAATTCTGTTCTATTAGTTAATCTAAACATCATCCCTATTTCTAAATTTGACAAAGTATTATTAAATATATAAGAATCATCTGCACCTTGTAAAAATATCCCTTTATAAAATTCTCCACTTGAACTTCCTGATTCTGAACCTTGAATATTGCAATTTCTAATTATTGTATTTTGAGAATTAGAATAAATACAATCTAAAGCTTTGCTTTGGATCATATTTCCTTGACAATCTAAAGTCACATTTGAAGCTGTAATTTTAAAACAATCATCTCTTACTTCTTGCATAAAGATATCATTTAATAACTTATATGTTCCTTCACTATCTAAATTTCCACAATCTTCTAAAAAAATACTTTGTTTATTTACAATATAAAAACTCACAAAATCTTCAGCTATATTGCCATCAGAATCTTCTGCCTCCAGTCTTAAGCTATGTTCTCCTAATCCTGCGGAATAATCTATTTCTTGTTTATTAGAAATCTCTTCACCATCTAAATACCATAAGAAGCTATTTAGAAAACCATCTTCAGAATCAAAACCTTCTGCTCTAGCAACTATTCTTTCTTGTTTAACAAATTCATCATTATTTTCAATTCCAATTATCGTAACAAAAGGCTCTTTTTTTCCTATACTAAAATAACTGCTTTCTTGTTCTACAAAATTAAAACCATCACTTGCTTTAATCATTATTTTATAATTTCCTTGACCAATAAAATAACTGTCAAATAAAAAATAATTTCTAAATATATCTGCTCCAATAATATAACTAGAATTTACATCAACTAAATAAATTTCATAATTTAAATCATCTCCATCTGCATCATTAGCTTGCCATGTTATATTATATAAATCATCTCCAACACTCTGGATATCTATATCACTAATTTCAGGAACATTATCTGAAATTACAAATTCATGTAGAATATCTGAACCATGTTTAAAAATAATTTTTTTTGTTTCATCTGGAATATCACAAAAAAAATTGAAAAATAAGCTATCCCTTTCCCCTATATCATAAACAGAAAAATTAAATTTTTTCAAGAAATTTCCATCTTCATTTAAAAATTCTGCATAATAATCTGAATTATTTTGATTACTCTCATTTATTTCTACAGCTTGGTCAATATATAAATCAAAACTCTCATTATTAAAAAATCCTTGAAAAGAATATATATTTACATCTTCTTGATTTGAACTTAAAACCTCGACAGAAGGATTATTTAAAGAAATTGCCCCTGATTGTTCACCTGAATCCTCATCATCATCATCATTATCTGAATTCCCCGAACTTGAAGAATAATAAATACTTGTCCTATCTTCATTATAATTATTATCATATGAATCTTCTTTATCTTCTGTATTTCCATGAATAACTTTTCCAACACTATTAACAGAATTTATAAAAACTTCCTGAACACTTGTCCCTTGTTTTTCAAAAGCATAAATTACTACAAATAAAGAATTCATAAATATTAACATTAATACTAATATAAAAAATATTTTTGCTCTCATCTTACCAAGGAGGCTCGTAAACTCCTTCTGATTTATTTTTATTATCTTCTTTTTGTGCTTGTTTATCTTGATATTTTTTGCTTTGTTTTTCTTTTTCCTGCTGTTCTAATCTATATAATGGGAGTTTTCCATTATCTTGTTCTGTTCCTAAAAGATAATAATTTCTTCTTATTTTTCCAAGAGAAGCTGCTAATGTTTTTTTTCTTAATAAAATCCCATCAATATATTGCGGATGTTTTTGTTTATGTTCTGAACCATATACTCTTACAGCTCCAGCTTCATCAGGTTCAAATTTCTTATCTAAATCAACATACCCACCAGGAAAGGAATTATAACTTCCATCTTTTTCAGGATTAAAAACTGCTATACTATCTCCCAACATTGTTTTAGGACCTCCTATTTCTGTAACAAATATCTGTCCTTTTTTATTTGCAAATGCGTCAAGAACTGTATCTCCCCTATATTTAGGTAGAGGTAATAATGTATAAACTTCTATATCTTGTTCACTACTTTTTCCATTTTCTTTTTCTCTTTTCTCACTATCTTTATATTGTGATTGCCTTATAACAACTAATCCTAAATCCCCTACTGAATTTCCCGACTCGCTAACTCTTCTAAAAATTCTTGATTGTAAAAGATAATTATTATTTTCAATTTTCCAAGAATCCCAAGTACGTCTTGTGCTTTCTGGTGTACTAAAATACTTTTTATTGTATGCCTGTTCTACAGAATCTAAAAGCTTTTCACTTAAATCTCTCTTACTAATATTTTCTCTTAATCTTCTTAATTTTGGAACAGCCTCATAATAATTTGGAATCCTATCAATATAAAAATTCCCTGGTTTTGTTTCATATTTTCCTGCATCATAAACTTCAAATTGTTTTAAATTTTCAAGAAATTCTTGAATAGAGCCTCTATCTTCTACTGTATTTTTTACATTTTTATTAAAATTATCATTTTGTTCAAGTTTGATATTATCAGCATTTAAAGGAAGTGCTCCTAAAACTAATCCTGTTAAACCTCCTGCTACTCCTATTCTTATTTTTTCCCACAATGTTTTTTTAATTTTACCTATCATTTTATGTTGGATTCCAATATGTGGATTTATCTGCAATTTCCCTATAGCTATATAATTTAGGCCATATATTGCTACGATGGCCTGGAGCTGAACCCATAAAATCAAAATACCTATCCCCCATATTTATTTGTTTTCTTATTTTATCAAAAGCATCTTCAGGAATAAGATCTTCTCTCTCCCAAACATCTTCTAAAGAATATCTTTTATCTTCATTGCTGCTTTTTTCTGTCCAAATATTTACTATCCTTTTGCCCCAAAAACTTGAACATAGTTGTCCTGTTTCTGGATTTAAACATACTCCATCACTTGCTATATCTCCCCAAGTCTCAACAAGATCATATTGCTCTCCATTCAAATAAAGGCCAAATAAATGTCCTGATTCATGCACATAAGTCTTATAATCTGCTGAATAATCTACTAACATGGAATCTCCTATAGGATGTCCTCCACTTGAGTATATCATTCCGTGAGCTACATCACCTTCCCTATATAAAACTTGTTCAGGAACCATCCCAATAGCCATTATTTTTGTATCTTTACTTCTTCCTTCTCCAAAATCTTTACCATATTGAGCTAATATCCTAATTATCTTCCATCTCACATTTTCAGATTTTCTTATTGCTCTTTCATATGCATCTGCATCATATCCTCCATTTTTACCTGGCCACTCAAAAACACTAGAATCTGGATTTAAACTTTTCCAGTCTTCAAAACTAGGGGTAACATCTAGCTGATTTAGATTCTTAACAGGAATTTTTAATGGAACAACTTTTTCTTCTGGCTCAGCAACAAGTTCTTCAAATGGAGACCTAAATTGTTTTTTTCTAGGAGTATATAATTTTAACCTTTCATCTGCAATAGGCCATGACCTTCTCATAAACTCATAAGCTAGTTTTGAACTTGTCATTGCATTTTTTATAGCTTTTCTTTGAGTTTCTTCTCCCGAAGGGAACATCTCTCCAGTATCTGGATCTTCTAAAATTACTGGAAAATATACAAGATGAAGATTTTTAGATTTTGGAGAAAAAATAGGACTTTGTTTTAAATTATTATCTCCATCTGATTCTTTTATTTTATTATGAGGATCTATTTTTACTTCTTGCCACCCTAATCCTTCATTCTCCCCAGTAATCTCATTCTGTTTCAATTCAACTTTATAAAAACAATCTCTCCCATATTTTATATCTTCTAATCTCTTTAACTGCTCTTTAACATTTTCTACACTTTTTCCTTGGATTATCTTATCCTTAACTTCTTGCACTAATTCTTGTTTTGATTTATATTTTTGCCCAATTACATACTTATCTAAATCAATTTCATGTTCTTGATTAAATCTCAAATACAAATCAATTGGAACATCCATATAATTTAAAGTATCTAAATTTGAATTAAAATTTGGACATATTTTAACAAAAAAAGGCTTTTCTTTAACTAAAATAGGTATTTCATCATAATCAGGACTTTCATCTGTTTCTGGAGCTAGATAAATTACATTTCCAAATTCTATATCTGCTATAGATAAATCAAAACTAGGCATCTCTACTCTGTTACTTTCAACATCTCTTAAACCACTATTCTGAATTTCTACTTCGCAACTTATAAGGTCTTCAGGATTTATTTCCCGTGCATCATCCTGAATTATAGAGACTTGACAATTACCTTCACAATCTGAAAATACTTCAGAAACAGGAGATTTTATTAAATATCCTGCAGAATATCTATTTTTAATAAACTTAACTTTTAAATCAAGATTATGGTTTTCACTTTCTTCAAAATAATCTCCAAACAAAGCCATCTTACCTATACTAACATTAGCTATCAAATCTGGAGGAAATATTTCACTATAATTTACTTGTTCTGCTTCAATATATTTTAAGTCATTAAGGAAATCAGGATAAAGACTTACTTTAATTGAATTTCTATATTGTATCATTCTTGCAGCCCAAACCCACTCGTCTTTATCAATATAATCCCTATCATAACATAAAGCAAGAAATTCATCTTCCTGGCTATTAAAATAATGCTTATGAGGGTTTTGTTCTGATGTTTCAGAAACTAATGTCCCTGTACATCCATTTTCATCACAAGGATCATATCTTCTAGGAGCAATATATAAATCTCCTTGTTCACAATAAACTTCAACATAATCTCTTGTTCCAGAATCTAAAGCAATTTTGTCTCCACATATTTCACAAACAGCAGATGTCCCTTCTGAATAAAAGCTGTGACTAAAACATTCTTTTCTTTCTGAACTACTAGAAGAAGCTCCTTCTACAACAATACCAGGAGTACCTCCTAAAGAAAAATTATCTAATGACTCTGGAGAACTATCTGAAAAACTATAATCCTTTATATCTGATTCATAACTAGAAACTACCATAGTCATTAAAAAAACAAATAATACAGCTATGGTTATTAATCTTTCCTTTCCCTTAACCATAAATACTAATAGCAAAACCCATATTTAAAATTTCTTTATAAAAAGTTAAACTAATTGGTAGTGAAAAACAAAGATAAATTAGTAGGACAAAAATAGCCTATTTATTGTTATAAACTTTAATATTCATTAGTTAATCGTAATCTTGTAAGTTTCTATTATTAGTTAAATAGCAATAGAAAATTTTGATTTTTAATATAAGAGGCATATTATCTAAGATAGATTTCCTCTTTTTATAATAAAGAATGGGGTATTTTTACATAATGTTATAGTTAAACTATTATAATAAAGAACAGAATCCTATAAATAATCTAAAAGATTTCTAATATAAACAAAAGATTTTAATTTGAATTTTCTTAATTTTGTCCTATTTCCCAAAAATAAGATAAATTTTAATAACCCTTCTTCTTTGTAAAAAATATGGATGAAAAAATTAATTACAAAAATATAGGATTAAAAAGTGGGATAGAAATACATCAACAACTTGATACAGAAAAATTATTTTGCAGATGTCCCTCCTTATTAAGAAAAGATTCTCCACAATATAAAGTTACAAGAAAATTACATGCTGTTCCTGGAGAAAGCGGAGAAATTGACATAGCAGCAAAACATGAAGTTACAAGAGATAGAGAATTTATTTATGAAGGATATGATACAAACTGTTTAGTTGAATTAGATGAAGAACCTCCTCATCAAATAAATCAACAAGCTCTTGAAATAGCTATTCAGATTTCTTTATTATTACATTGCAAAATTCTCCCTGTCTCGCAAATAATGAGAAAAACAGTTATTAATGGAAGCAATACTAGTGGATTTCAAAGAACAGTTCTTATAGCTAGAGAAGGATATGTAGAAACAGATTATGGAAAAGTTAGAATAGATGGGGTAAATCTTGAAGAAGATGCTGCAAGAGAAACAGGAAAACAACAAGGAAAAATAATATTTAGATTAGATAGGTTAGGAATTCCTTTAGTAGAAATTGGAACTGCTCCAGATATAAAAAACCCAAAACAAGCTAAACAAGCTGCTTTAAAAATAGGAGAAATATTAAGAGCATGTAAAGTTAAAAGAGGAATAGGAACAATAAGACAAGATGTAAATATGTCTATTAAAAATGGACAAAGAATTGAAATTAAAGGGGTTCAAGAACCAAAATTAATTTCAAAAACAATTAAAACAGAAATAAAAAGGCAAAAAGAACTTGTTAAAAATAATAAAAGCAAACCAGAAGTAAGAAAAGCTAATCCAAATGGTTCTACAACATTCTTAAGACCTCTTCCCGGTTCAGCAAGAATGTACCCTGAAACTGATCTCCCTTTACTTGTCATATCAAAACAAATGATAGACAAAGCTAAAAAAACCCTTCCTAAATTAAGAACAGAAATAAAACAAGAATTAAAAATAACAGGATTAAATGAAGAAATGATTAAAATCCTTCTAAATGAAAATAAATTAGAAGAATTTAAAAATCTAGTAAAAATCTATAATAAACCTAATTTTATTGTTAAAACTCTTATTTTATGGCCTAATGAAATAGCTTCTCATAACAATATAAGCAATATTGAAGAAAAAATTCCTATTGATGCTATTGAACACATAATCCAGGCTCTTGCTCAAAAAAAGATAAATGAACAAAATGTTAAAAATATTTTAAAAGATATTGCCAAAGGAAAAACATTAAAAAAAGCTATGGAAATTGAAAAAACTGATAAAAGTGAAATTGAAGAAGAGATTATTAACTTAATAAAACAAAAACCAAGTTTATCAATAGGAGCTTATATGGGGCTTTTAATGAAAAAATACAAAGGCAAAATATCTGGAAAAGAATTATCTGAATTATTAAAAAAACATCTAAAAAAATAAAGTTTATAAACATCTATATATTGCATATTTTATAAAAAGAGGGTAAAAATGAAAAGTTTATGGAGACATATTTTAGGTTTAGTTGCAATATTTCTTATATTAATATTTTTAGGAGCATATGCTTATCAAAAAGCAGAAGGGTGGAGATATCTTGATTCTGTTTATTTTGTTGTTGTTACAATTACTACAGTAGGTTATGGAGATTTTACTCCTCAGACAGATTTAGGTAAGATATTCACAATAATATTTCCAATTACAGGAATGATTCTTGCTTTTTATTTTATATCTATGATTGGAAGATTCTTTTTTAGACAACAATTTAGAGCCCGTCTAAGACAAGATGGAAGAATAACTGGAAAAAAAGGGGTTAAAAGAATAAGTTCTAAAAAAAAGAAAACTAAAAAGAAAAAGACTAGAAAAAAGAAGAAATAAACCCTGAAAAATTTATTAATCTAAAACTTTAATTCTATCAGCTCTTTTTGTTCCTGTCTGAGATTCTTGTTTTATCCATGTTTCTTCTTGATAAACTATAGGACGCATAGGAGGGCCATCATCAATACCATAAATATTTCCTGCTGGAAAACTAATCTTTGAACCTTTTTCAATAAGCACATCAAGAGACTCTTTTGTTATATTTCCTCCATCTATAACTGAAATACCTAGGGTTCTATCATTAGTTTCAATTTTAAGAGTATATTTTGAATCTAATCTAACTGTTTCATTAGAATATGATTGACTTAATAAACCATCTATCCTTTTTTCTGGAACAGAAGATAAATTATTTTCATAAGATTCTTCTAAAACTGTTCCTTTAATAGGTTTTTGACTTTCACGATATAATATTTCATTTTCTTGTCTTTGCCTCTGAGTACTTCCATAAGACAAAATATAAAGAAGAATGCCAAAAATAAATCCCGTTCCAACTGCTCCTAAAACCCCTCCCACAACTGCTGTTCCTTTTAAAAACCCTCTAGCTGCCATGAAAATAAAATAAACTCAATTACTTATAAATTTTGTCGTGATTTAAAATATGCAATTAATAAAAAACAAATAATAAGAAGTAATTAAATTTAAAAATATGCTTTTTCTATCTTAAGTTATGAAAAGGACCCATAATCTTGGAGAAATTAATGAAAAATTAGAAGGTAAAGAAGTTAAGCTTACAGGATGGGTAGATACTATAAGAGAACATGGAAAAGTAATATTTATTGATTTAAGAGATAGATATGGAAAAGTTCAAGGTGTTATAAATAAGAAAAAAGATGATTTTGAAAAAGCTAAAAAAATAACAAAAGAATCATGCATATCTATAAAAGGAAAAGTAAATAAAAGACCAAAAGGAACTGAAAACAATGAACTTGCTTCTGGAAAAGTTGAACTAAGTATTAACAATATCAAAATCTTAAACTTATGTCCTAGAATTCCTTTTGAAATTAATGAAAAAGATGTTGCAGAAGAAGTAAGATTAAAATATAGATTTCTTGACTTAAGAAGTAATAGAATGCAAAAAAATATAATTCTTCGAAGCAATATACTTAAATCTATAAGAAACTACTTTAACAAAGAAGGATTTATAGAAATTGAAACACCTATTCTTGGAAAATCAACCCCAGAAGGAGCAAGAGATTACATAGTTCCAAGTAGAAATTTTCAAGGAAAATTTTATGCTTTACCTCAGTCTCCACAATTATTTAAACAAATATCAATGATATCTGGTTTTGACAAATATATTCAGATTGCCAAATGTTTCAGAGATGAAGACTTAAGATCTGACAGACAACCAGAATTCACTCAGATAGATGTTGAGATGTCTTTTATAGAACAAGATGATATTATTAATGTTATGGAGAAAATGTTGAAAGATGTTTTTAAACAAACTTTAAATGTAGATGTAAAAATACCTTTTCCAAAGATAACTTATCGAGAAGCTATGAAAAAATATGGCTCTGACCGTCCTGATTTAAGAAAAGATAAAAACAATCCAAATGAATATGCTTTTTGCTGGGTTGTAGATTTCCCAATGTTTGAATATGATCCTCAAGAAAAAAGATACAAAAGCATGCACCATCCATTTACAATGCCAGATATGGAAAGTTTTGAAAAAAATCCTACAAAAGCTAATTCTCTTGCATATGATGTTGTTCTTAACGGCGTAGAAATAGGTGGAGGAAGTATAAGAATACATAATCAAGAAATTCAAAATAAAGTTTTCAAAGCCCTAGGAATTAGTAAAAAAGAAGCAAAAGAAAAATTTGGATTTTTATTAGAAGCTTTAAAATTTGGAGCACCCCCTCATGGAGGAATTGCATTAGGATTTGACAGAATGGTTCAGATAATGGCAAATGAAAAATCTATAAGAGAAGTTATTGCTTTTCCAAAAAATAAAGAAGCAAAGGATGTTATGATAGATGCTCCTTCCCATATATCTAAAAAACAACTCGACGAATTAGCTCTTTCTGTTAAAAAACAGAAAAAACAAAAAAAGGCAAGTGGAAAAAAAGTAACTAAAAAGAAAGCTAAGAAAAAATAGCAAAGATTATAAAAGCGTATTCTTATAATTAACTGTTATTGTAAGATGTATAAAAAGATGTTAAATGTTACTGATTTATCTGCATATATGTTTTGTCCTAGAAAATTCTATATAGAAAGAATCAAAGGACTTAGGAAGCCACCTACTCGTCCAATGATTGAAGGTTCTATCCGTCATAAAATATTGGAAGAATTCTCTAATAAAGAAAAACAACTAGTTAACAGCTTAGGAGAACAAAGCCAAACAAATGAAATAACAAAACAACAAGTTATTGAATTTTATAATGAAAAACTTAATGAATTAATCTCTAGAATATTTCAAAAAAATGATAGAATGATATATAGATTCAAAATCCAGCCTTTAGAATTAAAAAATAAAATTAAAACAGCTATGAATAATGAAATCCTTCTAAGAGCTCAATCAATTATTAACACTATTGAAAAAGGATTTTCAGGAGATGAATTATGGCCAAATCTCAATCCAAAATATTTATCAGAACTTAGACTTACATCATCTCAACTAGGATTAAAAGGAAAAATAGACAGAGTTATGCTAAACATTCAAAATGGAAAAATACAAGAGATAATTCCCTATGAATTAAAAACAAGAACTAGTGATAAAATCTGGCCTTCTGATGAAATTCAGCTAACAGCTTATGGAATGTTATTAGAAGATAATTATGATAGGAATATCTTATTTGGAATATTAGAAGCAGGAAATCAAAAACATGAAATGGCAATAAATCAAGAAAAAAAAGATAAAGTTCAAGAAACTATAAAAGAAATAAGGGAACTCTATAAGATATATGATTCAGCTGAAGCAAGAGAAAAAAAGATAAAATTTCCAAAAGGATTTAAAAAATGTAAGAGCTGTCCTTGGACCGAAGAATGTAATGAAATTTAAAAACATTTATTAATCAACTTTCTAACATCTTATTATGAAAATACTAGCTATTGGAGATCCTCATGGAAAACTTCCTAAAAATCTACCTAAAAAAGATATTGATTTAATTTTAATAACTGGAGATATTGGAAAAGCAGATTTTGCAAGAAAAAGAAGTTTTGAAAATTTTGAAAGAAGAAAAAAAGGACTGCCTAAAAAAGAATTCACTCCAAAAGAAAGTAAAAAAGTACATAATGAAATTCATAATTCAACTATCTCTATATTAAAAACTTTTTCTAAAATTGCTCCCACTTATACTATTCAAGGAAATATGGGAATCCCAACTATGAATGAAACAAAACAGCATATTAAACAATCTAAAACAACCCTTCCATGCACTAGAAAAAAACTAGAATCCCTGAAAGGTGTTTATTTAATTAAAAATCATATGAGAAATATAAATGGTTTAAAAATTGGATTCTTAGAATATTTTGTGGATAACTCATGGATTAAAGAATTTCAAGAAAAAGATAAAAAAAGAATAAATGATGCGAGAAAAGAAACAAAAAAAGCAAGAAAAATATTAAATTGGCTTGGTAAAAGTTTAGACATCTTAGTTTGCCACCAACCTCCTTATGGAATTTTAGATAAAGTTAATTTTCCAAGTGCTCCAAAATCCTGGCAAGGAAAACATGCAGGAAGCAAAGTTATTCTTAATTACATAAAAAAATATAATCCTGAATATGTTTTATGTGGACATATTCACGAAGCAAAAGGAAAGAAAAAATTAGGAAAAACAACAATTTATAATCTTGGATGTTGTGGAGATTATGAGATTATTGAAATATAAGTTAGGGAATCATCTCCAAAAAATCTCCTAAACATCTTTAGCCCGACGATAGATTTATAAATAACCTATATCTTCTATTATAATGCCTTCAAGAAGAGAAAAAGAGAAAAAAGCTATAAAACAAAAAGCAGAAGAAATTCTTAATAAATTTGCAGAACAACTTTCTAAAGTAGAAGAAGTTCCAGAAGGATTTGTAAAAAGAACAAAAGATAGAAGACAAGAACAAAAAGATAAGGAAAACAAAAAATTAGAACAAGAAAACAAAGAATTCAGAAAAGCATTTTTTAAAAATGCTCCTCAAACAAAAAAAGACTGCATTCTTGCTGAAAAAGGAGGCTGGAAATGAAGAGACTAAGAACTAACAAATTAGAATTAAGAAAAAAATTAGATAAATACTTAAGAATACTCAATGAAGAAATTGAAAATGATAATGCATGTTCTGCTAGATTCAATGATTCAGACGTTAAATTTAAAAAAATATTATATGAAAACCCTATATTTCCAAAAGAAATGATTCCAGAATATGAAGAAAAATATGAGAAGGCAGTTTCTAAAATAACTTGTGGAAACATGTATGAACCTCCTATAAAAAGAGGAAGACCAGAAATGAGAGTATAAAATAACCCTCCTCGCCTTAAAAGGAGAGGCATCAATAAATAAAAATGTTAGAAAAACTAAAAAAAGATAAAATAATTAGCAGATA
>CAYMES010000009.1:0-39677 GCA_964389765.1 Candidatus Woesearchaeota archaeon | reverse complement strand
ATAAAATTATTAGAAACGCATTTTTCTGGGAAATAAAAAGTAAGCTAAATAGTGAAAAAAGAAGATATTAACCTCTATTAAGTAATAACATAATACAAAAGTTTATAAATAGTACTTACTTATGTTTGATAAGATGAAATATATACAAAAACAAAGAGGATTATCAAAAGTAAAAAAAACATTATCTGGTTTAGCTTTGCTTGCATGCATTGGAATAGGTCCTGGATGTGAAGCAATTAGAGATTGGCAAAAGGATTTAGAATTTGCAGCATTTGTAAATTCAGATAAAGAATGGGATTTTACTCAGTCAGATGAAAAGTCAGATGAAAAAGAAACAAAATTCAGAGATAAAGAAGAAGAAAGATATAATAAAAAAATAAATCAAACAAAAAAAAGCCAAACAAAAAAGGCAGAAGACTCAGAATTAGAAATAGGCTCTCCTATTGTGTCTTTTAAAAAAGGATGGGATGGCAAATTAAGTTATATCTTAGATTCTAAATATGGTAAAGATGATTTTGAACAATATGCAGAAAAGCAAGATATAGATTCAGAACAAGGAAAATTATTTTATAAAGCAGCATATATAGAACCTCTCTATGATGGAAAAGTAAAAACAAAAATACATTTATTTAAAGGAGGCAGAAAAAAATTAAACCTTTTAGAACAAGGAATAGTAAGTGAAAAACAAGCTAAAAAAGCTGAACAAGAATCTAATAATCCAATTGACTGGAATTTGACAACTATTTTAAGTGGCAAGGGAAGAAACGATGTAGGTAAAAAGGTTCCTACTGATGCAGACAAGTATAGATTAGTGGTCATATTAGGAAATACTGCTGTTGATTCTTATGAACAAAAATATTCAGAACTAATTGACTCTCCTTTTAAAAAATAAAATACTAAGAAAATTTCCATCTTATTAAATCAATTATTGTCCTTTCATAAGGTTCTATGTTGTCAATATAATCTTTCACATTTTTTAATGCATCTCTACTACTTATTTTTTCTGGTTTTTCTTTTTCTTTTTGTGTTTTTAAGCTACCTTTGTCAACTTCACTGTCTGCATTACAACATTTTTTCTTTAAATCAAAATATGATTCTAGGTCACCAACATCAAAACTTGATAAAGTTTTTACTTCTATATCCATTGCATCTTTAGATATAAAGTCAACAGAATTCAATTTTGGATCATCTTTTAATGAATAGACATTATTTGCTAAAGCATCAATAATCTGAGAGTATAAAGCAGAACTTGCAGGTTCTTTTTTTAAAATAGTCATAGGAATCGTTTCTTTTTTTATCTTATTTTTATAAATATTGTCTTTAATTTCATAACCCTTGCCTTCATAATATGGTACTGCATTAAGAGTGTCTTTCATTTCAAGTTTTATACCTTCTTTATCGTGGATCAATTCAATTTCTATATATTCAAATATTATCTTAGAATTTTTACCAGGTTTATTATTTAAATCGCCTTTTCCTATAACTTCTGCTTCACTTATTTTTTTCACTTCATCTTTAGTGAATAAGTAATCTTGTTCTTTATAACCTAATTTATTTATCCAGTTTTTTATTATTTCTGGAGGAAATTGTTCTTCAGTTTGATCTCTTACTTCTGAAAATAAATTTACTTTCTCACCATCATACTCATAATAATATCCCCACCTATACAACATAAATAGCGCTTTTTCTGGAGTTCCACATTTATATTTATCAGATAATTCTTCACTTTGATCGCAGGTATAATTAACCTTATCTAGGTTTAAAAGAACACTAAATCCTCCATCTGTTAATTCAGAAAGATATTCTTTTTCATCTATTATTAAATTTCTCCAGTTTTTCCATGTCTGAGGATTATTTAATTTAAAATCTTTTGAAAGAAGCTCTAAATTTGTTTTTACATTTACCCTGCTATAAAGATTTATTAAATGTTTTGGACAATCTCCTGTATCTTTTTTTTCAATTTTCAAAGAATCTGTTCTTCTGCCACAACATAATTCAACTACTCCAAAAAAATCTCTTGTATTATTTAAAGTATTTTTATTTATCTTAGGAAAAGTAAATGCTTTTTCTTTTTCCCCAGGCTCTTTAAAAAGTTTAATTTTTTCAATTTCTTTTGGAACTTCTTTGACTATCTCTTGCATTAAACCAGCATAAAATTCTTTTGCAGCTGGTCCTTGAGCTATAGTTATTTCAGGACCTGTTTTATTAGTTTGCCTTTTCAAACCTCCTTTTTCAAAAGGCTTACTTCTTAATTCTTTATATAATCTTGCGTTTTCATTTTGATTTTTTCTAGTATCTAAATCCATTTCTTTTAATGTTCTTCCAGTAACTTTATCTATTATTGATAAGTTTACTTTATCATCTTCATCTTTTCCTGGTATAAATTTGAACTTTATAGTTATATTTTCATCTAAGAAGATATCATGTCTTCCAAATCCATGTCCTACTAAATCGCTAAATATTTCTTCATTAGTTAAAAAATAATCACTATATTCTTTATTTGTCTGCGAAATAAAATAATTATAAAATCTTTTTAATATATTTTCACTAGTCAATTCTCTTGTAGAGGAGACTATTTTTTTTATATTTACATTTATAGGGGGTAAAAAAATAAACCTATCATAATACCACATTCCATTTCTTATATTTAATTCAAATTCTTTAGGCATAGAGCAATTATATTTATCTTTTTCAGAATCACTTGGAAGAAGAGGTGCTGGAGGAACTACATTATCTTCAGGACTTTTTATATTTATTTCAAAAATAATGTCTTCTTTACTTAAAAGAAAATCATCATATCTCTTGTCTTCATATCTATTAGAATCAATCACAACTCTAAAAGTGCTATTTAATCTTTGTTTTTCAGGACAGATGCCACTTATTTCAAAAGATTCGAGATCTATTTTTTCTGTATATCCTCCATTATATATTCCTATACACTTCCAGTTATCTGTGGTTTTAGTTAGATTTCCATCAAGATATGAAGTGATATTTGGAGAAGATTTATCTGAATAACTAGAGGATTGATATTTATTGTCACATTTAAAAGTATTTTTATCTATACATCCCACATCATAAAGATGGTAAGGATGAGTAGTACAATCAGAGTACTTACATTCTTCTGGTTTTTTTATTTTAAAAGTATATGAAGATGTGTCTTTTCCTGAGCATGTATTGTAACTATCTTTATCTACTTTACATATATTATCTGTACAATTAGTTATTGAATTATAAGTTATATCACAATCCTGATACTGGCAGATAAAACCTTCATCACTAATTTCTTTTTTAGAACTAAATACTTGGTGGCTCTTTATACTATCAGAATAACCCTGCCATCCTGTTTCATTTTGTTTAAATTTCCACTTCCATTCATATTTGTCTTGTCCTTTCCAAGGACAACTATCACTTCCAGTAATATCTACCTTAATATTAGAAGTCCCCCACACTCCGTCAGTCATTTTAGCTTCTATATTAGAGCTAGAGAAAATTCCAATCATAATTAGGAATATTATTGCAACAATCTTTAATTTAAATTTTTTTGTTTTCATTATGCTCCTCCTATTTTTGGTTTTCTTATAAAAGAGATGATTAAAAAAGTTATAATTCCTACAACTATTAGTGCAAGTATTAAAGCAATAGTTGCTGTTACAGACCATTTTCTTTTAGTAGGGTATTCTGTGAGGTCTTGTCCTTGGATTATCTCTCTATCTTTTTGTTGAATAGGGTCAATTGTATCTTCTTCATCAGGTTCAGAAATACCAGAACTTTGAGAAGATTGTTGAGAAGAATCCTCATTATTGTATTGTATAGGAAGGTTATTTGTATAGTAAATCAGTATTTTTTCTATATTTCCTATATTTTCTTGGCTGTTTCCTGAAATAAATAAATTATTTTCATAAATATAAAAATTATTTTGAGAAGAATCTTCTAATTCTGTTACTTTAATATTTTTATTTTGTGAACCAATAAGTATTAGGTTTTTAATATCAGAAACCTTGGTATCTTGCATTATTCTTGCTCTAGTTATATTACTTAATTCATTAGCTATGTTTGTTTCATTTTCACTTAAAGAATTACTTGTAACAATTGTGAAATTTGAAGGATTTTGTTTTAAGTTATCTATAAAATCCATAATTTTTTCATTATCTGAAGCAGATACACTTACTAAACCTGACAGAGTTGTAACTATTAAAATAATAATCAAGGTATTTAAGATAGTGAATTTATACATTTTCTATTGTGAAATTAAATTTTTTTGTTCTATCTAAATATGATTTCCCAGAATAATCATAGATTCTTAACCAGTAATCTCCTTGTAGCCAATCAGAAGGTATTAATATAGAGGTATTAATATTCTGGCGGCATTTCCAAGATTCGCATTTTAGTCTTTTATACTTATAATAACTATAATCATGATAATTGCTTGCTTGAGAATTTGTTTTATATTTTCCATAAGAAATATATCTTGAAATTCCATAATTTGAAGGTTTTATTTCTAGATTCAATGTTTGTCCTGCTGATATTATTGATGGATTTATAGAAACACTAAGCTTTTTTGGAACTGCTCCCTCTTTTATTTGAAAATAAAAATATTTGTATTTATCTTTCCAATTATCTGCATCTTCAGAATAATCTAAAATTCTAAAAGAATAATTTCCAGATACAAGATAATAAGGGATTTTATAATTTTTATTAATCGGGTTTTTACATATTCCAGAAGGACAATCTAATTTAAAATAATCTATATATAAATTGTTTTTATAAACATATACATATCTAGAAATTCCATAACTCCCAGGAGTAATGTTTATGTCTAAATTTTCATGTATATTGAGTTTTTTTGGATGATATTGTATTTTTGTATCTTGTTTTTTTTGCCCATTTACATGAAAATTAAATTCTTTTCTTTTATCTTGCCAATTAATTTCATTTAAATCATAAATAATTAATGAATAATTCCCTGTTACTGAATTGTTTGGGATATCATAATTAAAAGAGATAGGAGATTTACATTTCCAAATATCACTAGAACAATTTAAACTAATATGCTCATAAAAATTTCCATTAATATAAATATGCACATACCTACTAATGCCTTCACTTCCTGGGTCAATATCTATGTTAAGAGTTTGTCCTGCATTTAAATTTTTCTTACTTAAATCAACTTGTAGTTTTTTAATTTCTTTTCCGCCAGTTAAAACAAAATCAAATTCTCTCCAATGATTATTTTGTTCAGAATAGTCATATACTTTTAAAGTATATATATCATTTATCCAGTTTGTAGGAAGAGAATATTGTATTCTCTTTTTTTGTTTAACTTTCCATTGGTCTGAGATTTTTAAATGAGCTTTATATAACTTTCCCTGTCTGTAAATCCATGCATAGCTATAAATTCCTTTTTCACTAGGATGGAAGGTTAATGTAAAATTTTCTCCAGCTTTTATTTCAGGAGGCAGACATACTAAAGAAGTACATTTGCCAATATTTCCTTCTCCTATAATTTTTTTTTCAATTATCTTTTCTCCTTTAAAATAACTAAAATTTCCTTTTATTTTTTCAGGAAGTTGATACGAAGTATTGAGGGTATAAGTTATGTGAGTGTTAATTGTTTTATCTTTATCAGCTATTATCCAGGTTGTTTCAGAATCTTTAAATTCTAAAATTTCATAATTTGAGGTTATATTATAGTTAATTATTGAATTTTCAGGAAGAAATTCTTTTATAGATAGGATATGTTTTGTTGAATTTATTTTAATTGTTGCTATTATTGAATTTTCATTTAGATGTATTTCTCTTATTACAGAGATATTCTCTTTTAAATTATTATCTGAAACTTTTCCTGTTATTTTATTTTTAGAAAAAGGCCAAAAATTATCATACCAAGCTGCAGAAACAAAACTAAGAAATAAGGTAAATGCAATTAATATTAAAAAAATTTTTAATCCTCTTTTTTTCATTAAATTATAAGGTATACAGATATTTATAAAACTAACCAAATAGAAAAACATTTAATATTGGAGAGAATATAGGATTTCCAATAATTCATAACCAAAAGCTTTATATATAGTAATTACTCTTAAATAGTTACAAAATAAACTAAATTTAAAATGCAAGAAGAAAATTTAAAAACATGTATATGGAAAGAAAAAGCAGAAAAATTTCGTGAGATAATAGATGAAACACCAGGATTTAAAGATTGTTTAGATTGCAGAGGAATAGGAGAACTTAACCAAGGAGTAATATGTCCTCATTATATTCCCAGAAGCGAATTAAATCAAGGTAAACAAAATACAGAAGCTACTGACAGTTATGTATCAACTTGTTAAAATTTAAGAAAATGGCAAATTCAGAAAAAAGAAGTGGAAAAGCAGATATATGGAAAAATAGGTTGGGAATAACTTTAATTGCAGGATTAAGTGTCTTAATTAGCCCTGATATGGATAGATCTATTGGAGATTATGGAGATTATTATGCTCCAAAAATTAAAGCCACATATAATCATATAGCAGATTATTTTCAATCACTAAATCCTGAACAAGATAAAGGAGATGAAAATGGTAAAATATACAGATAAACCAGAAAACAATAGGGAAAAACTTAGATGGGCAAAATTTGTAATAATGGGACATTGTTTAGCTGGAGCATTATTTTTGGGAGGTTGTTTAAATGAATATTTAAACAGAGCAGATGCACAATTACATGCAACAAGAGAAATTCAGAACAGACAAAATAGAGTTTCAGAAGTTTATCAAGTTCCAGAAGCAAGTGCAGAACCTGTTCAAGAAGCTAAAAGACAAACAGCAGAACAAAAAGAAGAAGATATAGAAGATTTAGAAAAAAGAGTAAAGGCTAATCCAGAAATTGATGAACAAGAAAATGAAAATAAAAAAACTAGGGGATTAAATTCTGAATATCTTAATCCAAAAATAAAAGGAGGTCATTTTTCTAATGATTCTGATACTATGATTTTAGCAAGAGCACTATATGGTGAAGCAAGAAGAGAGGTAAGAAAAGGTTATGGTAATTATGTTTTTGGTGTAGCTCGTTCAATTATAACTAGAGCAGATAGGAAAGGGAAAACACTAAAAGAAATAGTTTTAGCAAAAAATCCTAAAACAATTATAAGAAATGGAAAAGAAGTTACAATTGATGTTTATCAATATACTTGTTTTAATCCAAATGATAATAATTTTGATAATATTCTGGACCCTGTAGGAAATGGTGAAGATGATAAAGAAATATTAAAGCAGGTATGGAAGAAATGTTATGATATCTCAGATCATGCAATAAATGGAGAAATAGATGGAAAACCAAGCCTAAAAGATGTTACTAATTATTTTGTTTCTTGTCATAATCCCCAGGATATTGGATATAAAGATAGAAAAAATTTTAATATTCCTTATTGGGCATATGAAACAAAAAATGGAAAAAAAACTGCAAGAGAACCAGCAGAGGTTGTAGAATTAGAAAAAGGCAAAAAAGCTTTTTTTTATAATTTTAAATATTTTTAATAATCAGATAGAGAAGTAATCCCCCAGCTAAAATTATAAAAATTCTAAAATAAAATATAAATAAAAAATAATAAAAATAAATAAAATCTAACCTACTTGTCCGCTTACACTTCCTGTTGTTGTTTTATGGAATGTATCTCCTGCTCTTAAATATCCTATCTCTATATTTCCGCTAAATGTATCTCCTGTTAAAGAATTATCACATGTTACATCAATATCTTCTGTAGCACCAGGTCCTAAATTCCAACCAGTAAGGTCAGATGCACAACCTGAAATTGTTATATTATTTACATCTATAGTTTCTCCACCACCATTTCTTAATACTACAGAAACTTCTGAAGCAGTTATCTTGCTGTCTTCACATCCAAGTGGAGCATTTATAGTACATAATTCTGGAATATATCTACTTGGGCTAAATACGCCAAAATATGCAAGTGCTGCAATAGCAATAACTGCTGCTAAAATAGCCCATCCATATGTCATTAAAAATTCCATTGCTGCTTGTCCTTTTACATCTCTTTTTAAGCTTCTCATATTTTTACCTCCTTTTTTATTTATTATATTAACATACCGAGGATAAGGTTATTTATAAAGATTTCTGTTTTTAATTAATTTAGTAAAAATTATTGGAATTAATAAACTATTTATATTTTTAATTATTTTATATGTTATAAACAGCTTAATCTATCTGGCAATAACAACTTTTTCCTTGTTCAATACAATCTCCTTGTGGACATGTTCCTGTACAGATTCCATAATCATCATAATATTCCCCGCACTCTGCTGTATATAAATCAGATGGAATTTCATCTTCTTCTTGTGTTTGGTTATTTATTGTATTGTTCTCTATATTTCCTAATGTGTCTTGTTCAGAATCTCCTCCACTTACTCTACCTCCGATATCTCTATCTAAATTTTCTTCATTATTATCTTCATTTAAAAAATCTTCTGAACCTTCATAGGTATCATCACTCTGATAAATATCTTCATCATCTTCAGATTGAAGGTTATTTTGCATTATTAAATAACTAGTTCCTATTAATAAAACAATAAACAAAACTATGATAATAAAAATAAATGCTTTTTTCATCTTATTATAACTCTATCTAAATTTAAATTTCTTTTCATCTTATTATGCACATGTTGAATTATAAATATTTAAATGTCCTGGAGAAGCTGTATCTAACCTAAACCAAAGAGGCATCCCCTTTATCTGGCAATATGGAGGATTATTAGAAGAAAAATAAATATAATCTACAATTGTTTTTTCTTCTATGGATATTCCCTGTTGACTTAATTCTGGAAGATAAACAAGAGATTCAATACCTTTCTCATCAGGAGTTAAGTCTCCTTGTAATCTTTTTAAAAAACTTGGAGCATCTGTAGAAGAAATATAAAAAGAATTTTCAACATGAGATGAAAGATTAGCATAATTAATTTCTGAAACATTATATGGGGTTTGATTTATTTGGTTAATTATTAATCCATTTGTACCAACTGTATAAATAGGGTCTTCAAAATTATCTATAGAAACATATGTCACAATGATTTCTGTTTTATTCCAATAAGCTAATCCTGCATTATCTCTAACAGTTATGTTTGTATTTAATATAACTTTAATATTCCATGGATCTGTCTGAGTAAGAATTAATTCAGAAGATGAAAAAGAAAAATTCACATTAATTTTTTCTGCTTTTTCTCTTATAAAAGACTGAATTTCAGGAATAGTTGCTTGATTCATTAGGATTTTTTCTTCATCATCTATAGTTCCATTAAAAACTAATTCATTAAAAGTTGCATTAACATTATCAATATAATCTCCTGTATCAACTATTTGTTTTTCCATTAAAAAAATAGCTCTAAAAGATGCAATATAAAGTTTCCTAGATAAGTCTTTTTCTAAAGAAAATATAAAATTATTTATAGTAGATATTCTTTTTTTAATAGCTTGTCTTTGATTTTGTTGGGAAGTGCTATAAAGATTGTAAGTTAAGACAAATAACCCTATTATAGCTATTGATAATATTGTAAAAAACATTCCTTTTTTATTCATTTTTTATCTCCAAACCCTTACCTGAACTTCAGTATCCCAAGTATATGGAATTCCTGTAAATTTATTTGAACTTATCTTTAAGTCTTGTTCAGTGAATTTAACATCTATTTTATCATTGTTATCAAAATCTAATTCTTTTAAAAGATTATATGTAGATACTTGAATTGCATCATTTTCATTATAATCTTCTTGTTTATAATTGCAAGTATTTGAACCAGAATAATTAGATGGGACATCTATAAACATTTCTGAATCATCCTCAAAAGTTATATTCCATTCACATCCCTGGGCAGAAGAATAAATATCTGAATAACTTACAAATGACTTAACTATCTTATATATAACTTTATTTGAAGTGCTTCCTGTTCCTGAATCACTAGGAGATGAAGCTGAAATAATCTTAACAGGATTACTTCCTTCACCCATAACATCTGAAGAAATACTAACAGCATAAGGGTCTCCTAAAAATAAATAATTAGAACCGTAATTACTTAAATTATACACAATAGTATTATTTGCTTTAACAAATCTAGTCCATTTAGGTCCTGAATAAGATATTGCAAAAGCTTCTACAATACTAGAGTTTTCAGGAATATTAACAGTTCCTAAAGATGTAGCATCAAAATTCTCTTCTTCAGCACTTATTACCAATCCATAAGGAATATCCTCAGATGTGTAATTAAACTCTATATAAGAATCAGGATATAATGTGGTATGGATATTTTCTGATGCTTCAATTGTTTGTTCATAAAAAGTTGCTTCTAATATATGTTGTGTAATATTCTGATAAACTTCTACAATTGTATCAACATCTCCGTAACTATATGTACCATTTCCACAATCAGCTAATTTTTGTAAAGTATTTTCATCAGCTCCAGAACCAAATCCAACAGCATGAACAATAATCCCATAATCATTAAATGCATCGCAAGCTGCTTGAATTGCATCATCTTCTGGACGATCTGAATTGCCATCTTCATTTAAATCAGGAGTCCATCCTTGCTCGTCACATTCATAAGTTGCATGCCCATCACTCATTACTACCATTGCTCTATATCTATCATCTCTTTCACATGATTGCCATCCATTACATCCAGAATTACATTCTCTTGTTCCTATAAAATCTTCTCCACTACAAGTTCCATTATTGCTATCACAAACTTCATCAAATTCCACAATACCATTTCCACAAGTAGGATTTGTTTCTGCAAGAGCCTGAATCTCAGAAAGAGACAAAGCTTTATTATAGATTTTAAAATGATCTAAAACACCTGTAAAATATTCTCCATCACTATTATCATCTCCATCATGAAATTTACTTCCTCCATTCCTCCCTATCTGGATATCTCCTGAATGCTGCCATAATTGGGAGCCTTGTCCAGAAGCAAATTCAGAACCATCAAGATAAGCTTTCAAAGCTCCAGATTCAAGAGAAGATGTTCCATTTAAAACAAGCACAACATGGTGCCAGGAATTATTAGAAATACTTTCACTAGTTAACCATGTTCCATCCCAATTACTTTCATCTGAAGGTTCATTCCATCCCCCTATATAGAGAGTTCCTTGGTGAATATAAATATTCAATCCCCTAACTCCTCCTCCTTCTTCAAATATAACTTGTTTATTAGAAGAATCTTTATTAGAAACATTAAACCATACACTTATACTTCTTTTTTCATGAGTTCCGAGATTTATGTCATTTGTATTTGGAATTTCCAGCCAATCATTTCCATCAAATTCTAGTCCTTGATTAATTATTCCATTAATATATGAAGGATTTCCATGAGAAATGCAATCATTTCCATTTCCACTGTTGTCATCAACATCTCCTTCAAAATCATAAAGACCAACTAATCTGTTTCCAATAGTGTTTTGTAAAAATTTTTCAACACCTGTATTTATACCACAACATATGCATGTTCCTCCATTAGCATCCCAAGAACTTGCTTCGTCTTTTAAAGATTCGTTATCATTAGAAAGATCATGACAATCAGAACCTGAAACACTGCTTCTATATCCTACTAATCCTACCCTATTATTACTTGAATTTAAAATACCATCTATTAAAGCATAATTTCCATCTTTTGCATCACATATCTTACATCCATCTGAATCATGACAGCTTCCCCAAGTATCAGTACAGCTGACTTCATTACATCCTCCACAATTATCATCCATACTTCCACTTAAATCTGTAACAGAAATAACATCTGCATTTATAGTGGTATTTCTTTTATAAGAAACATTTTCCATACCTAATCTTATAGGTATGCTCTTATTACTTAAACTATTATAATTTAATAAAGAAGAAAGATTTAAATTATTAATAGTTATAGATTCTTCTCCATTTGTCTTGTTTCTAAAAACAGTTGTATTTCCAATAGTTAGGTAAGTTATAAAATCAGTATTAAGATGTAAAAATATTTTCATAGTTTTAAGAGTTCCTGGAATATAAAAACCATCATACAAATTAATTAGTCCTTCTATACCTGGAAAATAGTATTTTTCTGGTTTTTCATATTCAACATAACTTATATTTTGATAAGATAACTTAATATAACCTCCTGCTATATACAAATATTTATTATTTTTAGGAACAAATTTAACTGTATTTTCTCCATTATTAAACCAGGTTTCATATGCTGATATGTCAAATTTTTTTGGAGTTAATTCAGATTCTGCTGGTTCAAAATGTCCTGAACAATGATTATTGACACATAAAGAAAAGTTTGTATTTGCAGTAATTTCCAGATATGCAGCTGTTAAGTTTCCATTATAGTCTGCTTTAACTGAAATGTTACCATCTCCAATATAACCTCCAAAATAAAAGTATTTATGATGCAAACTATTGGATAACAATGATCTTGAAGAAAATCCTGTTATATTTTTTCCTTGTTGGATTCCACTTATTATTTGTCTTTCAACACTTATATCTTCTGCAGAATCATAAGGAGAAGAATTTGAACAAGCAATAAGAGTATTGCCATACCATATCCCTATATTTTCTGATGTGTTTATATATGAAAAAGAATTATTAGCTAATTTCTGAGCAATTGTTATATTAGTTACATAAAATTCTCCAATCTGTTCTAATAAAGATTTATTCAAATCTTTTATTTTTCCTTGACTAATTAATTGTTGAGAATAAGAATCACTTAATTCCCCTATTTTTAAATTTGAAAAAACACTTATCATATCTTGGTTAATCTGAGTTTTATGTTCTGAATATTTAACAACAGGATAAACTGCTATTACTGCCATAAATATTATAATTAAAGAAATTATGGCATCTGTACTAAAAAATACAGCTCTTTTTGCTTTTTTCATCTTTCCTCTTTTTTCTTCATTTTATTTTAATTCCATATATAAAGATTCATAGTAGAAGGTTTTTTTTCATATATTGTAAGTCTTGTAATCTTAATAAGATTTTCTGAATTAGAAGGTTTTTTTCCTATTCCTTGAATCTGTTTTGATGAAGATGGAAGGGTTATATTTTTATCAAGAAAAAAATAATATTCATATTTTGTATTAAAAAGAACTTTTGTCTTGTTATATTCTTTTATAGAAAGATTATAAAATCTTTCTGCTTTTGTTTTATTAATCTCTCCTTGAGTTAATATCCCTATTGTTATAACATTAGAAGAATTCCATGAAGAAGGAAAACCTTTAGAAAGAATACTATCTGAAATAATCTTTCCATCATAAAATAAATTATCAATAATCTCCTGTCCTTGAGAAGGCTGATTTATAGTGTAAATAAAAAAAGTAAAAATTCCTGCTGTAAATAACAATACTGCTACTGCAAGATCAATTCCCCATGCTTGTGCTTTTTTATCCATCTTATATATTAATATAAACTTTATTATTTTTTTTAGTGATATTATTTGAACCTATTCTAACATCTCCTGTAATATTCATTATAGGAAGGGCTATTGCATTAGTTTTATCAATAGTTCTTACATAAATCATTCCATCTGTAACATTTATTTTATAATCTTTTTTTCCTATTTTTTCTGGAAGCATAAATTCTCTATGATATCCATTAGTTGATTCTAAAGCAAGATTTATCTCATCTTTTACTGTTAGTGCTATATCTTTGACTTTCATATTTTGTTCTTCATTAATTTTTACTGAAATTTTTTCGTTAATAAATAGAAAAAATATTGAAAAAAAGAAAAGTATAAATCCTACAAGAATTACAAATTCAATTGCTGTCTGAGATTTTTTAAAATTCATTTTAGGCCTGATTTATTACTACATTATCTTCTTCTGCTCTTATTTCTAATTTTTTAATTCCTTCTATATGAGTTATACTTGAGGTATCAGAAAGAGGTACGTCACTTGGAAATCCTATAACATTTTTTCCTGTACTAGTAGTAATGTTCAAAACTAATTCATTATTTTCTATAGATATGCCGGTTACTTGATCAGGAAGATAAACACTTATAGTAGCTTTTGAGGGTTTTCCTGCATAATAAACACTTTCTGCTGTAGCTATTATTTTATTTGCAAAATTATTTGCTTGAGTAATAAGAAGCTTATCTTTTGAATTATTAGTGTAAATAAATGCAACTCCTAAAATTCCAAGAATAACAAATGTAACAAAACCTATTACAATAAGATATTCCATACTTACTTGGGCTTTTTTATATCTCTCTTTATTTGTAAGTATTTTCCCCTTTTTCATATAGGAAAAACATGAGTAAGATTAATAAAACTATCTGTTTTATCTAATCAAAGTAATAAAACAATAATTTTATAAAATAAAGAAATCTTTAAAATAATAAGATATGTCTTAAAAATGGCAAAAGAGGATAAAAGAATATTTCATAGAGCTTTAATTATAGTGATAATTATATTATTTTTAAATGCAGGTTATCTTTTTTATAGATTCCAATCTTTTAATAAAGGAGTTACAGGAATGTCTATAGGAGAAAGAATTTCTGGAACTATTATAGAGATGGGACTATCTACAAAAATCTTTCTGGGAGTTCAGTGGCTATTTCTGATATTTTTTCTTATTATAACATTTGTTAAAGATAAAAATATGATATCAAGAAAACAAGAATTAGAAGGATTAGATATTGAAAAAATTACACAGGGAAAAGGAACAAGCTTAGATAATTTATACAAAGTTTTAGAAGAAAAAAAGCAATTAAGAATATCAACAGTAGCTAAAATATTTAATGTAAGCAATAACATGGCAATGCAGTGGTGTAGAACTTTAGAAGAAGGTAATTTAGCAAGTATTGAATATCCTGGAATGAGGGAAAAAATAATTAAATTAAACAAATAATAAAAAATGGCAAATAAAAAGAGGTCTAAAAAGAATAAGCAATCTTCTATGCCAGAACTTCCTGATTTACCATCATTTGAAGAAATGAGGGAAAAAACAATACAAAAAAGAGAGGAAGGTAAAAATAAAGAAAAAACACAGGAGAAAAAAAGCAAAAAGAAAGAGGGGAAAGATAAAAAAAGCAGAACTAAAAAAAGCAAAAAGAAAGAGGGGAAAGATAAAAAAACAAGAACTAAAAAGAAAATAAAAAAACAAGAAAAAGGAGGAGGAAAATCTGAGAAAAATCAGGAAAAAAAGGAGCAGAAAGAAGGTGTTATTGCCAGTTATGAAATTGAAGTTGATAATGCTAAAGTTAAATCAGAAATAAAAAAAGAAGGAGGACACTTAATATATGATTTAATTATCCCTGAAATAGGAAAAGCTACTGCAGCTCTTTTAGAGGAGATAAGAAGCCAATTAATTACTGTAACTACAGTTAGTATGAAAGAGATATTAGATCCTTCTGCATTTAAAAGTATTAAAAAAAGATTTATAAAAAGAGCAAGTGAAATTCTTAAAGATAAGCTTCCTAATGTTAAAAAAGAGATTCATGATTTTTTAGTTGGAAAGTTAATACAAGATATGTTAGGATTAGGAGAAATTGAATTTTTAGTTAATGATCCAAATCTTGAAGAGATAGTTATTCCTTCTTCAAAAGAATCAGTAAGAGTTTATCATAAAAAATATGGATGGTTAAAGACAAATTTAAAAATTTCAAAAGAAGAAGATATTATAAATTATTCTAATATTGTAGCAAGAAGAGTAGGTAGGCAAATAACTGTTCTTACTCCTTTATTAGATGCTCATCTTGTTTCTGGTGACAGGGTTAATGCAGTTCTTTATCCGATAAGTACAAAAGGAAATACAATAACTATAAGGAAATTTGCAAGAGATCCTCTAACAGTTGTTGATTTAATTAACAGCAAGACATGTAGTACTGAGATAATTGCTCTTTTATGGCTGGCAATTGAATATGAAATGAATGTTCTTGTTTCTGGAGGAACTGCAAGTGGAAAAACTACTTTTTTAAATGCTTGTCTGCCTTTTATACCTCCTAACCACAGAATAATAAGTGTCGAAGATACAAGAGAATTAATGTTGCCAGATTTCTTATATTGGACTCCTCTTGTAACAAGAGCCCCAAATCCAGAAGGAAAAGGAGAGGTAAGTATGATTGATTTATTGATAAATTCTTTAAGAATGAGGCCAGATAGAATTATACTTGGAGAGATAAGAAGACAAAAAGAAGCTGAAGTATTATTTGAAGCAATGCATACTGGGCATAGTGTTTATGCTACTGTTCATGCAGATACTGCTGCTGAAACAATATCTCGTTTAACTAATCCTCCTATTAATGTTCCTCCAAATTTGCTTAAAGCTGTTAATCTAAATATTGTAATGTTTAGGGACAGGAGAAGAGGAGTGAGGAAAGCATTACAAGTAGCAGAATTTGAATCAGGAAGAACAGGTGCAGATGCAAATATAATATATAGATGGGTTCCTGAAGAAGATAAATTTATAAAACATTCAAAAAGTTCAAGAATTTTTGAAGATTTGAGCAGAGTGACTGGATTATCTGAAAAAGAATTAGAGGACAATTTAAAGAAAAAAGAAAAGATAATCTCGTGGTTAGTTAAAAATAATATAAGAGATTTAAATGATTTTGGAACTGTTATGAATATTTATTATACTGGTGAACAAGAAGTAACAGATGCAATGAAGAAAAATGACATAAAGAGGATTCTAAATAAATAACTGAGTGATATTATAAAAATCAAAGCTAGATAATGAAATTTAAAATACCTTTTACAATATCAAATATTAAGAAATTAAAAAAAAGAGCTAAATTTTTTTCTATAAAATTTAAAACCAAAAAAAAGACACAATTAGCTAAAGCTTTGAAACAAGCTGATGTAGGAATAACAAGAGAAGAATATCTTGGGATTGCTTTAAAAAGCTTGATTGTTGCTTTTTTTATTTTAATTGTTATATTTACAACTATTCTCGCAGTTTTAGAAGTGAGATTGTTCTGGTTATTAGGTTTAGGAGGAAGTATCTTATTCTCAGGTTTTGTGTTTTTTAGCCAGATAGTATATCCCAAAATTTTTGTAGCAAGAAGGCAGAAAAATATAGAGAAAAATCTTATTTCAGCTTTACAAGATATTCTAATACAGGTAAATTCAGGAATTCCTCTTTTCTCAGTATTAGTTAATATTTCAGATGCAGATTATGGAGAGCTTAGTTCTGAAGTTAAAAAAGCTGTTAGAAAGATGAATGCTGGAGAACCAGAAGCTGAAGTTTTAGATGAATTAGGAAAAAGAAATCCTTCTACTTTTTTTAGAAGAGCTATCTGGCAGATAAGTAATGGTATGAAAGCTGGCTCAGATATGTCTATTGTTATAAAAGACAGCATTAAGTCCTTAAATGAAGAGCAGTTAATTCAGATTCAGAATTATGGAAACAAATTAAATCCTCTTGTTGTTTTTTATATGCTTATATCTGTAATAATTCCTGCATTATCTATTACTTTTTTAACTATTCTTACATCTATGACAGGTGTAGAAAAAACCACTACTACCTTAATGTTTATAGGATTGTTTGTATTTGTTATATTTATCCAGATAATGTTTTTAGGAATGATTAAATCAAGAAGACCAAGTTTATTATAAAATGGCAGGAAAAAAACATAAAAAGAAAAAACAAGATAACAAAGAAAAGATAAAGGAAAAAGCAAGTAAAGAGATTAAGAAAAAAAAGCAGAAAATAAGAGAGATAAAAACAATGAACAGGCCCAGTTCAACTAAAGAAGAGTTTTTAGATAAGATAAAAAAAATTATAATTTTTTCTCTTATAATTAGTGTTGTTGTTTCTGCATTAGTATTTTTATATACGAGAATATGGTATAAAGGTTTGATTGGATTTTTTGCAGGAATTGTGGTTTTATTTATTGGAGCATTTTTTCAGATAAAATTGAAACAATCTGCTAGAATAAGAAAAATCGAAGGAGTTTTTCCAGATTTTCTTCAGTTAATGTCTTCTAATCTAAGAGCTGGAATGACAATTGACAGAGCTATGTTACTTAGTTCAAGACCTGAATTTAATCCTTTAGATGAAGAAATATTAAGAACTGGGAAAGAAATTGCAACTGGGAAAGGGATTGCAACTGCTTTGCAAGATATGTCAGGAAGAATAGGTTCTGAAAAAATTGAAAAAACGATATTATTGATTATTTCAGGAATAAAAGCTGGTGGAAATTTAGATGTTTTATTAGAACAAACAGCAGTTAATATGAGAGAGAGGAATTTTGTAGAAAAAAAAGCTGGTGGAAATGTTTTAATGTATGTTATCTTTATTTTTGTTGCAGTTGCTGTTGGAGCTCCAGTTTTATTTGGGCTTTCAAATATTCTTGTTGAAACCCTTACAGAAATTTTAAGCGGGATTCCTTCAATTGATACACAAACAACCAGCCAGATGACAATGCCTTTTTCATTAACTAGTGTTAATATTTCTGTTTCATTTATAAATTATTTTTGTATTGCTTTTATTTTTGTTATAGATATACTTGCTTCTCTTGTTTTAGGATTAATAATGAAAGGAGAAGAAAAAGAAGGATTGAAATATCTTATTCCTATGATATTAGTTAGTTTCAGTATTTTCTTTTTAATTAAGTTTATATTATCTGGAGTTGTAGCAAGTCTTTTTGGTTAGATATTTAGTGGATTGTTTATTAAGAGATAATATCTAATTGCTTTAGTAAGTCAAAAATCATTATAAATATCCTATTTATTGTTATAAAATTTGATATTTATTAGTTAATCGTAATCTTGTAAGTTTCTATCATTAGTTAAATAGCAATAGAAAATTTTAATTTTTTATATATGGGACATATTATCTAAGATGGATTTCCTTTTTTTAGAATAAAAAAATAGAAGTCTATAAATCATCTAAAAGATTTATAACATAAATAAAGGATTTTGATTGGAATTTTGTATTATTTCTTCAAAAATCTATAATTTTATAAACTAATCAATATCTTCAACAATTATTAATTGTTTATAAGATTAATAAAAATACTTACTTTTCAATACTTTTATAAACATAAGCTATTTAATATTAGAAAATGTCTAAAAAGAGAAAAAATAAAGATGATTTTTCTGAAGATAGTGAAGAAGATAATCTAGATAGTCTTGAAGAAGAACAAAAAGATACAGGAAAACAAAATAAGAAAAAAACTATCAAAAAGAAGTCAGGAAATAAAAAACAGAAATCTAAAAAAGGAAAAACAAAAATTGTTGGAGGTGTAGAGAGAGTTCCTACAGGAATTAAAAATTTTGATAAACTTATTCAGGGAGGATTTGAAAAAAATTCTACTAATCTTCTAGTTGCTGGTGGAGGAGGAGGAAAATCTATCTTTGGAATGAGGTTTTTAATTGAAGGTATTGAAAATGGTGAAAATTGCCTCTATATAATGTTTGAAGAGAAAAGAGAGGAGTTTTTTTCAAATATGAAAGAGTTTGGATGGGATATGGAGAGATATGAAAAAAAAGGAAAATTTACTTTTTTAGAATATAGTCCAGAAAAGGTTAAAACAATGCTTGAAGAAGGAGGAGGAACAGTAGAAAGTATTGTTTTAAGAAAAAAAATAACAAGAGTTGTTATTGATAGTATTACTGCTTTTGCTCTTTTATTTGATTCAGAAGTAGATAGAAGGGAAGCAGCTTTATCTTTATTTACAATGTTGAGAAAATGGAATTGTACCTCTTTGTTGACTTATGAAAGAGATCCATTAAGAGATGAAAAACATGCTTCAAGAGTATTTGAATTTGAATCAGATTCAATTATATATATTTATTCACTAAGAACTAAAAAAGGAAGGAACAGATATATAGAAGTTTTAAAAATGAGAGGAACTAATCATTCAAAACAAGTTTTTTCATTTGATATTGGAAAACAAGGAATTATAATAGGAACAGAGCCATATGGGGGAAAAATTAAATTAGTATAAGCTAAGATAAATCTCTAAAAAAATCACGATTTAATTATAACTTGCTCTTAATAAGATTTCTATTCTGGGAATATTAACTTTAAGAATTATAATTAATTAGAATCTTTGTTTTTTAGTTTACCTATTATAATAGATTAAGAAGTTTTTATAATGATTTCTGGTAATGTTTTTTCCAGATAAAGATATTGTTTATTGAAATTCATATTTCCATGAGTCTAATACAGGTCCGATTACTTCTCTTCCTTGTTCAGTATAAACAATAGAGTAGATTCTTATTTCTGTTATATTTGTTATCTTTTCTGAAAGTTTACCTTCTGGGATTTTGTAAGTTTTTGTTTCTAAAGGAGCAGGAACATTATGAACTTCATATGTCCATGAATCAGTGGCATTATAAAAGATAATTTTTAAATGATCCCATTTTTCTTCAGCTTCATAATTTCTTTTAATTTCTATCCATGTCTGATTATAGATTTCTTTTAAATTATCTGTATCTGAAAAATAATATTTTCCTCCTGCTTCTTCTGCTATTTTTTTAAGAGCATCTTCATCTGCATTAGAACCAAAACCAATTGTATAGACTTTAATTCCTTTGTTATGAGCTTCTTTAGCTGCTTGAATTGCATCATCTTCTGGACGATCTGGATTGCTATCTTCATTTAAATCAGGAGTCCATCCTTGCTCGTCACATTCATAAGTTGCATGCCCATCACTCATTACTATTATAAATTGCTTTTTATTTTTTCCTTCTTTCAATATATCTACAGCTTTATTTATACCACAACATATACATGTTCCCCCCCCAGCCTCCCAAGAACTTGCTTTGTCTTTTAAAGATTTGTCATTATCAGAAAGACTATGGCAATCAGAAGCTGAAACACTGCTTCTATATCCTACTAATCCTACTCTATTATCTGAAGAATAGTCCAAGATTTCATCTATCAAAACTTTATTTCCATCTTTAGCATTACATATTTTACAATCATCACATTCCCCTGTACAACTATCTTTATCACAGTTTTCATCACAAAAACCCATAGATCCACTTAAATCAACTACAGAAACAATATCTACACTAGCATTACGTTTTGTTCTTGTTATGTTTTTCAAGATTATTTTTCCAGGACCCTTAGAGATAGTTATGTTAACCTGGTCTTGGGAAAGTTCAATATTATCTATATCTATATCTTCTGTTATAAGCTTTGAACGAATTTCTACTATTTCTCCTCTTTGTTCTAAGATATCTCTAATAAGGTTATATAATATGATAACAGTTAAAATAGCTATTAAAAGAATTAATATAAATGCAATTATTTTTGCTGCACCTTTTTTATTTTTCATATTAATATTAATATAAAATGTTAATGAGGTATAAAAAATTATCTTTTACAAAATTTAGATGATTTTTTAATGATATTAGGAAGATAATAATCTAGTTAATTTAGATTGGATTTTTTAAAACACTTGCAAGTTTAGGAGATACTTAGAAGATTTGATTATTAAGATAATAATTGAAAAATTTAAACAGTTAATTTTTAAGAATAAATTTATCAATTTCTTTTTTAGCTTTTATTCTGTTTTTCTGATGTTTTTTTAAGAATTTATTTATCTTTTCAATTAAAATTTCTTTAAGTTCGCTTGTAAGCATTTTTCCAGACATATATCCTTGTTTAATTTGTTCTAGTTTTTTATCATCTGGCTCAAAAAACATTCTTAGATATTGAAAAGAGACATCTATATCAGGATTGCCTCCTTTTTTTCTATGCTCTTTAATACTGGATTGTCCTCCTGAAAATGCATATTTTTTTATCTTTTTTTCAACTTCTTTAGGAGAATCTGTCATTGCTATATATGAACTAGAATCAGAAGAAGACATTTTTCCTGAACCTTTTAATCCTGGCAAAAAAAGATGATATGTAGAAGCAATTGGCTGGAAATCATAATCTTTATATCTGTTAGCCATATCTCTTGCTATCCTAATATGTGGGTCTTGGTCTGCTCCTACTGGAATAAAAGTAGGAACTTTATCTTCAAATTCAGGAAGTTGTGGATGATACATATCAGAAGCTTGTAAAAGAGAAGCACTTATTTTTCCTGGAGAAAGCTCTCCATAAACAGCTTTAAATTCATTAAAAGTTGCATATCTAGAGAAATTATTTGCAAGAGAATAATAAGAATTTGATTTTTTCGCATTATTGCTTCTTTGACTCTGAAAATAAAAATCTACATTATCTGGTTTAAGTCCAAGAGCTATATAATTAGTCAGATATTGATCAATTGCAATCTCTCTTAGTTCTTTTAAAGATTTTTTTCTTGCATTATATGCTTCCAAATCAGCTACTGCAATATATAGTTTAGCTTTTAATTTCTGATAAAATAAAAACTGTTGAGCTAATAACATATGTCCTAAATGAAACTTTCCAGTAGGCATTAATCCAGTCATTAATACAAATTTTTTATTATTAATTGCATCTAAAATCCTATTAAAATCTCTATGTGCAAATATAATTTTTCTTCTAAATAATATATTTTTATTAAATTCTTTAGGAAGTTTAGGAATAGAATTTAAACCAAATTTCTTAATAAGCTTGCCATAATCTACTTTACCTGAAACTTTCCAAGGAGTTACATTTGCTCCTAGAGCATGTTTACCTTTTTTCATAAAAAAACAATATAAAAGAGATTTATAAAATTATCTTAATTATTATGTTAATTTTTTATCTGTATTATTTATAATGAAAATATTCTTACTAAGCAAGTTAAAGTATATATTTACTTAATAGAACATCTAGTATTTATCCAAGATTATTGAAACAAGTTATTTTTAATGCACAAATTATGTATAATCTATAATAACAATCATCAATCTAGATGTTTCTTGTATAAAATAAGTTTAGTTAGATATAGGGTATTGAAAATAGTTTATTCTAACATAACAATAATATTTAAATATCTAATATTCTTTATTTTGCTGAAAAATGAGGAAAATTATCATAGCTGGAAGTAGTATTATTTTAGTAATCTTGTTGCTTTGTTTAGTTTCAGCTGAATCTTGGTTTGATTCTGAGCCAAAATCAATTTACAATATAGGAGATAAATTAGAATTAACTATCTCCACTGATAGTGGTGATGCACAATTAAAAACAGAACTAGAATGTAAGAATAAAAGCAAGTTACTTTTCTCAGATTATTTAAATATAGGAGAAACACAAAAACAAGTTTCAAGACCTCTAACTTCTGATTTTCTTGGAGATATAAAAGGAAAATGCAAGATAACAGCAGAATATAAAGGAGAAACAATAAAAACCAATGAATTTAAAATTACTAATAATGTGGAATTAGATATTGATTTAGCAAAATTAAATTATGAATCTGGAGAACAGGTAATTATTAAAGGAGAGGCAATAAAAGAAAATAGTGAAAAATTAACAGGTTATGTAGATGTTGTTATTGAAGATGCAGATATTAGATTAAAAAGAGATGTTGTAAAAGGAGATATAGACTTAAATTTTAGTCTTCCAAAAAATATCCAACCAGGAAGTTATTCTTTAATTATAGAAGCTTATGAAAAAAATGAACAAGAAATTGTAACAAACAGAGGAAAGTCTATAACAAAAATAGGAATTAAACAACAGCCCTCAAAACTAGAAATAGCTGTAAATCAACAAAAAGTAAATCCTGGAAATAATATTTCTTTTAAAGTTCTTTTATATGACCAAGCAAATAATGAGATGGAAGGAAATCTGGGAGTGAGTATAAAAAATAATTTTGATGAAGAAGTTTATAAAAAGCTAGTAAGTACCAATCAGGAGATTGTATTTCCAATTTCTACTAATGCTTCTGCAGGATATTGGAAAATACAATCATCTGTTTTTGAATTATCAAGTAAGAGACTTTTTTATGTAGAAGAAAATCAAAAAGCAAAATTTAATATTCTTAATGATACTTTAATTATAACTAATATTGGAAATGTCCCATATAAAAAAGCAGTGCAGATAGTTATTGGAAATGAAGTAGAGATTAAAGAAACAGAAATCCCAGTAGGACAAAGTAAAAAATTCAGATTACTTGCACCTGATGGAATATATAATGTAAAAATAACAGATGGTTCAAATACATTTACAGAATCAGATGTATCTTTAACAGGAAACATAATAGGGGTTATGGATATAAGAAAACAAATAAATTTATGGAATAAATATCCAATGGTGTGGTTGTTTTTAATTGTAGTTATAGGAATGTTTATATTAATGGTAGTTCAAAGGAGCGTTAAAAAGAAAGTTTTTGCATTTCCTTCAAAATCAAGTAAATTAAAAGAATCTAAAAAAGAAAAGGTAAAAAAAACAACTGTTAAACAAAAAAACTCTCAGTTAGGAAAAGGAAAAATAAATGCAGAACATACTCTTGTTTTAAATGGAAAAAAACAAGAAGTAGGTTTAATATGTATTAAAATCAAAAGTAATTTAAATGAATCTTTAAAAAAAGTTTTAAGAGATATTTTTTCAAAAGCTTATGAAAGCAAGAAATCAGCTGAATATTGGACTGGAGATTATGTATTTTTATTATTTAGTCCTCTTGTTACAAGAACATTAAAAAATCAGAAAAATGCTATAAAAACAGCATTAAGTATTGAAAAAGCAATTAAAGAGTATAATAAAAAATTTAAAGATAAAATAGATTTTGGTATTTCTGTTCATACTGGAGAAATTGCTAACCAATTAAAAGGCAATAAGCTAAAGTTTACTGGTTTAGGAAATACATTAAGAAGAGCTAAAAAATTAGCAGATATCTCACAACAAGAAACCCTGCTAAGTAAAGAAATACATGAAAAATCTATAGATGAAATAAAGGCTGATAAAAAAGATATTCAAGGACAAGAAGTTTTTAAAGTAAAACAAATAAAAGACAATCAACGTAATAGAGAGTTTATTAAAGAATTTTTAAAAAGAATGGAAGATGAAAAGAAATAAATAAATAAATTTTCATAATTTAATCTTTATCTGGTTCTTTAAAATATGTATCTCTTAGTCTTTTAGCTAAATCAAGATATCTTTGTAGGTGTTGTTTTGGAATTGTTTCCTCATTATCCATAATTTCTTTATAATAGCCTTCTTCATCAAGCTCATTAATTTTATATTTGCCTTTTTTCCATTTGTCATCTTTTGCTACATATATTACTACATCTTGTCCTTTCATCAACATTAAAACATTATGGGAAGTTGTTTTTCATCTTCTTGTTTTTGATTTCTTGAATATTTACTTATTTTTATAAAAAAGATATTAGTTTTTAGTTCTTTAGGATCTTTAGTTAATGCAAAATAATTTAATTCTTGAGAATCTATATGTCCTGCACTTAAATTTTTTGGATTATCTGAATTAATAACAAAATCTCCTTTACCAGATTCAGGAGGTTCATATATATTATTTACAACTAAGCTTTTGCTATGGTAAACATCTTCTGTTTTTACAAAATCTTCTGGAATTTTCCTGCTTAAATTGTCAACATACTCATAGACTTGATTTTCTAATTTAGAATATTGTGGTGGTTGAGCTGATAAAGGGCTTCCGAAAAATAAAGCAGCAGAAGCAAGAATTCCTATTAAACTTTTTTTTAAATTTGTTCTATACTTTTTTTATACATCATTTAGGTAAAGAGAAAGCAAGATTTAAAAATATTTATATATTGGAAAATATCAATAAATTTAATAAAAAGATTAAATTGTTGTTAAGTCTATAATTGATAATCTAAATAGGATCATCTTCGGGATTATCTCTTTCATAATCTAAAATTCTTTGTAAAGCTGTATGATGTATTCTCTTTAAACCCTCTTCATTTTCAACAGAAATTGTATATTTAGAGTTTGATTTATGAGTTATTTTTACCCGTATTCCTTGTATTTTTCCAAAATATGAATTATTTTTATGAGTATATTTTTTTTCATCAAATGCAGAAGGAAGCTGTTTTTTAAATCTTAGTCTTCTTAAAGGTTTTTCAAAGCTATATTGTCTTTCATCATAATTATGCTCTTCTTGTGTTTCATTATTAGACATCTTATAACAAACTTTTATATACCTGCAATTATAAACTTTATTATAATGGAGAATAAAAGAATTAATAAAAAAACCAAATCAAAAAGAGGAAGAACTAGGAAAAATAAAGCAAATAAAAATCAAGAAAACAAAAAACTAATTATATTTGATTTTGATGGAACAATAGTAGATACAAAATCATTATATTATCATGTAATCTACCAAGAGCTTAAAAGATTTGGATTTTCTTATAAAAGAGTTGATAGTGCAATTGATTTAGGTATGACTCTTAAAAAAACTTTAGGAAAAATGGGTTTTTCTTTTATAACTTCTTGGTATTTGAAAAAAAAGATTATGAATAAAGTAAAAGGAAATATTGATAATATTAAGAAATGTGAAGATATTGAAGATATAGATAAATTAAAAGGAAAAAAGATTATTGTTTCAAATTCTTCTAAAGATATGATTAAACCTGTTTTAAAGCATCTTAAATTAAAAAGTGAATTTAAAGAAATCTATGGTTCTGAAGATTTTAATGATAAGGCAAGTTTTATAAAAAAATATCTAAAAGAACACAACATAAATGAAAAACAAATACAGAACTGTTATTATATAGGAGACAGGGCAGCTGATGTTCAATTAGCTAAAAAAGTTGGATGTATTGGAATTGCTATTATAGGGAAATGTGCATGGGATAGTAGAAAAGAATTATTATCTGAACAACCAGATTTTGTTGTTCATAGTTTAAAAGATTTGAAGAAAGTGATTAAATAGTTCTCTATTATTTTAATTTTTATTATCTTATTTAAACTATCTATCCAGCTTTTTTGTCTACAAGCCAAGAATATTTTAGAATTATCTGTCTAACTCTTTCTTTAGTTAATTCTTCATATCTTCCATCACTTATTACTGGAAGAGTTTTTGAAATTTCTTTAAGAGTCATTGGTTCATATCCATAACCCATTCTCATTTTTACAACTTCTGCATCTCTTGGAGGCATATTACTTAAATAATTTTCAAGGTAATTTTTAGCTTTTTCTTGCTCTTCTTTTTCAATTAAAATTTCTTCAGGAGTTTTTTGTTTAGAGGCATATGGAATATCTCTTTCTTCTTCACCATATTTTAGAGAAGGTTCAATATCTTTTTTTCTTATTAATTTTTTAACACTCATTAAATTTTCAAATGTTTTTTCAGATAAATCCATCTTCTCCATTACTTGCTCTTTTGATGCTCTTCTTTTATATTTTATCTGGATTTCATTAAGTTTTCCTAATTGTCTATATCTGTAATAGCTAATATTATTATCTAATATTTCTTCTGTATAAGCTTTTTTTATTTGTTTTTTTATTTTTGGGCAAGCATATGTAGAAAATGCAGCTCTTCCAAAATAATCAAATTCTTCAACTGCTTTAATTAATCCAATGTTTCCATCAGATATTAGATTAGTTAAAGAAACCCTTCTATTTGTATATTTATATGCTTCTTTTAAAACTAATCTTAAATTACAATTTATAATTATTTCTCTTGCTTTCTCCCTTATTTCTTCTGGATAAAAAGGATTATTTTTCATATAAAATAAAGAAAATCTTTCTTTTTCATCTAATAAAGGAAAATTATTTACATCACGCTTATAAAGTTGAATATCACTAGGATGTCTAATCTCAGAAAAGTCGGTGTTATTTTTATGTTCTTTATATCTTCTAAAAATCTGTCTATATATTCTCTCTGAATCATCATTGCATTTCTCTCTAATTTCTTGCTTTAATTCTTGTCTTTGTTTTTTATTTCCTATAAAATCAAGAACTCTTAAAGCATCATTTATTTTTCTTTTTTCATATAATTGTTCTGAAGCTGCTTTAAGTGCATGACTAACTCTTCCAAAATACTTTGCTTTACCATTTTTATAAGAAGTAATTGCAACCCATAAATCATGGGTTTGGAGATTTTGTTTTAAACTCTTGCTGCTTAAGTCATATCCATAATAATTAAAATCTATTAAATCTTCTATAATCTTTTTTTTACTCCAATAACTTTTGTTTTGTTTTTTTACAATATTAACTAGACTTGTTTTTCCTTCTTTTTGTAATTTAGAAGCAACTTCTTGTCTAAATTCATTCCAAGATTTAAAAAATAAAGGTTCATATTTTCCATTTCTTTTTATTTGTCTACTTATTATATTTGCAAAAGGCAAGTAGATTTTTTTTAAATGTCCAGAACTAAGCTGCACTCCTTGTCTTGCTAATCTTGCGCCTTCATAAATCAAGATATCTTTATTATAAGGACTTTTTGTATGTTCTTTTAATTTTTTTGCTTGTTGAAATCTTCCTTGTTCTTCTAATTTAGAAGCAACTTCTTGTCTAAATTCCTGCATTTTATATCCTCGTCTATGTATCGCAGAAATAAACTTTCTTCCTTGTTTTGTTTTTTTAATTTCTCCTTCATCAATATCTATAGAATTATCAACATAGCTTGTTATAGCTATATCAATTAGTTTTTCTTTAGTCCATTTTTTCTTATGGTTGCAGAAATTTTTATTATAAGCTCTTACTTCTTGTGCATATCCAGGATATTCTATTTGTTCTAATTCTTCAGCTACTTTTTCTCTTAATTCGGATACTGATTCAAAAGGTTTTTTTCCATTTTGATCTTGGAATCTTCCTTCTAAAGACATTAATAACTTGCTATCAAAAGCTCTTAAACCTCTTGTAGTTAATCTCACTCCTTGAAAATAAGCTTTAATTACTCTTCCTATTATTTCATCAGAATCATAAGAAATTCCTTTTGGATAAGGACTAGAACGCAGCTTGTTTTTTTGTCCATTATCTTTAATATCAATCCTTTTTTTATCATAAAGAATATGGAAAGTATATTTAGATACATTACCATCTAATTCATCTATTCCTACTTTGTTCTCTTGAATTGTTGAATTAATAACTCTACTCATTTAAAGTTGCTATATTTATATCCTTGAACATATGATTTAGATATTTCTTAAATTATAAAAACTTTAGTATTCTGCTTTTATTAATGCCTTAACTATATTCTGCCTTATATCTTGATTTGTTTTTTCTATTATCTTTATAAAATTATCTATATCTCTAATTTTTTTAGGTGGTTTTTTTATAATTCCTTTTATATTTTTTAATCTAGAATATAATAATATTTCTTTATTAGATAAAAAATACAATGGTTGGTTTTTTGGAAGCAGTTTTTTCAGCTCTTTTTTAGAATTTCCATACATCATTATATAAAAAATTTTATCTGATATCTGATTTAGATTTTCATCACTTAACTTGCCTTTTCTATAAGGAAGTTTTTTAACTATTGAGTTTATTATCTTTCTTTTTAATGTTTTCTTGCCTTGTTTCTTAATTTCATGTATAGGCATATTATATTTCCGTATAGTAGATTTGACTTTTTTTTCAAAATATATTATAAATTCAGCAGGAGTAAGTTTTCTTTTATTTGTAAATTCCCAGACTATTTTTTTATTTTTCATTGTTTTTCATTTTATTTATAATTTAAATTTATGAAATTTTTTTCTTTGCTTGGTGTTTCCAGTTGAATATGCTTTTTGTAATTGTTTTGCTTTTTCTCTATTTTTCTTCTTACTTTTATTATAATAAACAGCTGGTTTTCCTTTTTTAGATTTAATATAATTTTTTGTTTTTTCTATAATATTATTTTCCTTCTCATCTCTACCAACTATAAACCATCCATAATCTAATTTTTTATCTTTGATATAGAAATGCCTTCCTATAGTTACAAGAGGGAGGGTTTTTTCACTTATTAGATTTTTGTTTATTAATAAAGAGAGTCTTTTTGAAAGGTTTTTTTCACATAATAGACAGCCACCTGCAGGATGGGGAAAAGATATCTTATATTTTTTAGCTAAATGTATTTGTTGTTTTCTTTTTCTTCCTTTAAATCCTCTTTCTATAAGAGGTCTTTTAATCCTTATGTTTTTAAGATGTTTATCTATAATTTCTAAAGATTGTCTTGTTTGTGACATTGGACGTTGTCCAAGAACTTCTCCTGTTGCTATAATCTTTATATTATTTTCAGATGCATATTGTTTAGCTTTTTTAAACATCCATATCTTGCAATCTATACATGGATTAATTCCTTTTCCTCTAAAAAATTTAGGATTTTTTATAATATTTAGGTATTGTTTTAAAAGTTTTCCTTTAGTTACATCAAAAATCTTGTATTGGATTTTGTGTTTTTTTAAAAAATCTAAATTCTTTTGATTAGGTACAACAAAAGGCAGTTTGAAAAATACTGCCTTAATCTTCTTTCCTTGTTGTTGCAATATTTTTATAACTAATCTTGAATCCAATCCTCCAGAAAATAAAACTAATGTTTTTTCTTTTTTTGGTTTTGATTTCTTTGTTTTTATTGGTTTCTTTGTTTTTTTTCTAATCTTTGTATTTATTATTGCCATATATAAAAGGACATTTTCTTGTTTTTAAATTTGCCCGTTTATAAATTATTAAAAGAAATTATTAATTAAATTATAAAGTTTTTTAACTTCTGTATAAAATCCCTTCTTCTTTAGAAACAGCTATTCCTAATTCATCTCCGCTTCTTACAGAAGCTAATAAATTCTGAACATTGCTAACTCCTCTTCCAAGATAAATTATTCCTTTTTCAACTGCTATTGCAGCAGCATGTCCTGTAGTTCCACATTCTGTTGCATACATTGCTTTAGCATTTGTTACATGTTGTTCTAATTGTGGAGGTACTTCAGGAGATAGCAATATATAACCATCTGAATATCTTTTATTTAGTTCAATTAAATCTCCATCAATATCAAAAGACCTGTTAACATGATCAACTCCTCTTACAACAACTACAGGGCCTTCAAATATTCCTTGATTTCTTGTATTTTTACTTTCTACTAAAATTCTACTTTGAGGAATATTAGGTAATTCTATTTCTTGCTGATTTTGTTGAATTCCTGTTATTGGTCTTGCTTGAAGAACATATAATTGTCCATTTTTATCATATGCAAATTCCATATCCATTGGACATCCATAAGCTCTTTCAACTGATTTTACTGTTTGTGCAACTTCCAGTACTTGTTCATCTGTTAAAGATGGTTCTCCTTTTTTATGAGGAGGAACAGATTTGGTTATTAATTTACCCTGTTCTGGGTCAAATACTTCCATATGTTCTTTTTTTGGACTTATATCTTTAGCTGAATTTCCAGTAACTGTATCTTTAACCTTATAAATATCACAAGTTCTTCCATCAACAACAGAAGTACATAAACCCCATGAACTTTCTATTAAAATTTCATCTAAATTACTTGGAGATGGTGAATATGCTACTCCAGATACAGTTGGATTTATCATTTGTTGAGCAACAACTGCTATAGAATCTCCTTGTATTGGATTTTGAGTTTGTTGTTGAGGTGATTCATCTTGGTTTTTTCCTGGTTTAAAAAAACTAATAAACCTATTAAAAACTGATAAAGAATCATTTTGTCTTGATTGTTGACTTTGCCTATAATTTATAGCTCTTGGAGTATATAAACTTGCATAAACTTCTTTAATTGCATCAAGAAACTGGCCAAAATCAGAAACTCCTAAAACAGATTCATATTGTCCTGCAAAAGAATTTTTATTTCCATCTTCATCTATTGAACTTGACCTTACAGCAATTGGTTTTTCTAATCTTTCATATTCTTGCTGTAATCTTGAAACTAATCCATCACTAAATTCTGCTTGTGCAAATTTTTTTCTTATATCTTCATAAGATTTTTCTGGATTTCCTTGTTCCATAGCAGCAGCTATTTCTTGATTTAATTCATTTTCTTGAATAAATTCTTGGTAAGTATCTGAAGAAATTACAAAACCTTGAAGTACTTGAAAAACTTCAGCTAATTTTAGGAGATTATCTCCTTTTCCACCCCATTTCTGAACATCTGTCAGAAGATAAGGTTTTCCTTTATTTATTTTTTTTATTTCCATTTTGATTAATATAAAAAAAACAGCTAAAAAAATAAAATTAGAAAAAATTTAGCTGTTGAATGTTCTTATAGCTTCAGCATATTCCATTGGTTTTGCTCCTTGCCACTGAGTTATTCTGTGTTGAGTTGTTACATCATGGATTTTTGCTGGGTCATTTGCTGCTACACAAACAGTATATACTGTTTTACCTGAAATATCAGCAGCAGTAACTTCAACTTCAAAATCAGATTGTTCATATTTAACACTATTTTTCTTAACATCTGTAGCAACTACATCTTTTTTACGTGCAGCATGTTTTACTACATCATCAGCACTTGTAAGAGTTGTTTTTCTGAATCTGCTAGGTTTTGCACCAATAGCTTGTTCAACAAGTGTTGATTCAACTGGAAAATAATATCTGTCGTCTATAACTTTATCAACTAATGCATCAACTTTGCTTTCAGGTCCTTTGACTTTTAGTTGTGAGCCTCTTACTCTTACAGAGAAATCTGAAGGACCAACTGCATAAGTATCTGTAACTTCTTGGTTTCTTGCATTCATGCCACTTGATGCTAAGCTATCTCTAACATCTGTAGGGTCTTGTTCTCCAAAAGCCCTATATTGGTATTGCCATTTTGTCATTTTTTTACCTCCTTAAATTTAATTAATTAAATATTGTAGGAACAATTATCCTCCTTACATTTTCATCTGTTTCATCTAACTGCCTTTGCTTTCTTTGTCTTGCTGTTACTTCAGAAAGCATAGACTCTCCTTGATAAGTTAAAGTTTTTCCATCACTTCCTACTAATCCCAAATCATGAGCTAGTTCTAGTGGTTCTTCATATCTTGGTGGAAGAGTACCTTCTTGTTTTAAAGCTCCTAATAAATCTTGAAGTACTGAAAAAGATTCTTGTGTTAAAAATCCTCTTTCTCTTCTTAATTTCATGGTTCTATAAAATCCAATAGTTTCTGGAGGTGTTAAAACCTTTCCATTAAGTTTAATAACAGATCCTACTAAATTTCCCCATCCATTTAATCCTGTATCTAGGTGTTCTCCTTCAGGATTCCAAGTATCTAATCTCCAAGAACCATCTTGATAAGCTGACCACCATTGTATATCTGCAATATCAGGATAATTTCTCATAAATCTATTTAATGCAAAGAATTCTTCTCCTGCAAGCTGAGATTTTGGAACGCCTAATGCATCTTCAACTTGTGTTCTTTGTGGGTCATTTAAACATCTAATAGCATTAAAGTGTCTTGTTGCTCCAAATCTTGCTCTAACTTGTCCATCAAAAAAATATCTTATTTCTTTTGTAGCTTCAATAATATGTCTTTGTTGATCTTCTGGAAGTTGTTCTATTCTATGTATTGCTTCTAATACTTTTTCAACTTCTTCTTCAGTTGGCTGGACATATGCTCTTTCTGCTTCTAATTGTTGTGTTCCCCAATTAACTCTAGGTAAAGGTTGTCGATATCTTTGTCTTTGACTTGTTTGTTTTTTATAACGGGAGGAACTCAGGATATCTGGTATATACTTCTCCTTCTTAATTTCCTTATTATTATATATTTCCTTATTAATACATATTTCCTTATTATTATCATATATTTTGTAATTAAGGGAATTTTCTAATGCCATAGAAAATATAAGATTAAAGGGCTTATAAACCTTTTGTTTTCGTTACTACTAAGCAGTTAAGATAAATTCAGAATGATAAGTTATATATTTTTTAAATTAGATTTTACAAAATTTTAAAAACTTAAAAACCTTGCTGATTTTAATAAAAAATAGAAAAAGAGGAAAAATGTTAAGTGAGCAAGTTTTAAATTCTTTAATATTGCCAGGAGTATTAGGAATGGTTGGAGGTCTTACTAGAGGAATTGTTGGATTGTTAAAAGCAATGTCTTTAAGAAGAAGGATAATCTGGCAATATTGGATTATTACTGCTTTTGTAGCAATGATTATTGGAGTATTTATAGGATTGATATTTAATTTTGATTATAGGCTAGCTTTATTAGCTGGATATGCAGGTACAGATATTTTAGAAGGAATCTACAAATCATTTAAAGTTCAGAAGGTTTATGTTGTTCCTGCTGGAAAAAAGAAATAATTAAAATAATAAAGAACTTTAAAAATAATATGGTAAAAAATGAAAATAAATCTAAATTAAAAATTCTTATCATATGTTTAGTTATTGTTTATTTAGTTGCATTTATAGGAAGCATATTTACATCTCAAGGAACAGATTCAGAATGGTTTGAACAAATAAGGCCTTCAATAACTCCTCCAGATTATGTGTTCCCCATTGTATGGAATATTTTATTTTTTCTTATTGCATTAAGCTTATATTTTGCATGGATAAATTCTAAAAATAAAGAAAATAAAAGAAAAATCATTCTCGTGTTTGGAATAAATTTTATATTAAATATCTTCTGGAGTGTTTTTTATTTTGCATTAAGAAGTCCTTTATGTGCTTTTATTGATTTAATTCTTTTATTTATATCTATAATTTTTATGATTTATGTTACAGCAGATATAGATAGGATATCTTCTTATTTATTAATTCCATATTCATTATGGGTAGGATTTGCAGGAATTCTCAATTACCTATCTATCTAATTAGGATTTATTTTAAATTATATATATTGGAATAAAGGAATTTTTAAAAATGAATTTTACAATATTTATTAATGAATTTAGAAGAAATCTTAGATAAGATAAAATTAAAAAAAGATAATGTTAAAAAAAAGATTAATTTAGGGATAGTTGGTCTGGGTTTTATTGGAGCAGTTTTATTAAATGGGTGTATGAGTATTAAAGCGCCTATTTTTGATATAAATCATGGCAGATATATTAAAAATATCCAGGATATTAGGTATCAATCAAGATTAGGTGCAAGGCCTATTCCATCAATACTAACTAAATATTTAGATTTGGAAGATTTAGGAGAACATTCTTATCTTGCGAATATGTCAGAGAAAAACGGGCTTGTTTATACAGAAAAAGCAGGATTTATTGATATTCATCATTTGAGATGGTGTGTAGATGCAACAGCTTTTTTATCTGCAGAATTTTACAAAAATCTAGAACAAGGAAAACAAGAATTTTCATTTAAATTAGAAGAACCTTCTATTTATCATGTTAAAATTAATTATCCAGAAAACTGGAAAAATTTAGATAAAGAACAAAAAATGAATATGATATATGAAAGTTCTATTGAATTTGGAAGATATACGTCATATACATCAGCAACTTGGCATGAAATTCTTACTTGGCATGGTTATAAATCCTGGGGAATATTTCATGAATTTCCATCTGCATTTTCATGGGAAGATACTATTTCAAATATATTAGGAGTGTATATAGGGGCAAAAGCATTACAAGATGAAAATCTTGATTATCAAAAATCAGTTACTTTTAATTTAAAAAAAGAGTTGGAAAAATTAAAAATTCAAAGTAGAGATATAGCTGAACAAAATCTTAAAAATTTAAAAGAGTGGTATAAGCTATCATTATTAACTTTATCAGATATTAAAAAAAAGAATTTTGATATTGGTTTGGATGGTTACATAACTCCTCTCATATACCAAGGAGTTGATGCAGAACCATTAAAAGATTATCCAGTTCCTGATATTGATTCTATCAGGGAAAGAGGTTTTAAGATTAAATTTGTTATTGAGCCAAAAGAATGGGAAAAAAATAAAATACTTGATATAGTAGGACAGGAAAAATATATAGAACCAGAAAAAGATTTTCCAAAAATAATGCAAGAAATTAAGAAAGATGCAATAAGAATATATGGACAAGATGTAGATAGACCATAGGTAAATTATTTATCACTAAATTTTAAATGCTCTTTTCCTATCTTGCTTTTATATCTATGTCTGCTTTGACATTTATGACAGTAATATGTTTTTCTCTCTGACTTATGATATGGCTGATATCTTGAAAAGATTTCTAAAAATTTTTCTGCTTTTTGAGGCCTTCTTTTTGCAGATAAACTTCTTTTAGCTGAACGCCATAATATTAAATTTATTAGTTCTAAAACAGTCAACTTGTCTCGTTTAGCTCTTCTTTTTAACTCTTTATATAGTTCTTCATGTATTGTTATTAAAAATCTCTTTTTAGCCATTTTCCTCTTTTTTAATTTTATTATTGGGTTTTAAAAGAAAATAGATATTTTAAGATTTATGGTTTTTGGAAATTTGATATTTTTTAAGTTATTTACTATATTTAATCCATCATACAAATATTTAAATACAATGAACATAATAATTTTTTATGCATAGGTTTATAACAGCTAAACAAAAAGATTATGAAATAAAAGAGCCTTCTCAAGAACTATTATGGAAAGTTTTAGAAACTTTCCCTCTTAAACCTGAATATTTTGAATTAAATACAAGAGCAGGCATGGTTGCTCGTTTTGACACTTTTCAAGGAAAAGAAGAAAAAGAAAAGCAGGTAAATAAATATATAGATGATTGTATAAAAAATGAAATTATTCCTTTTTCTGAGATATATTTTAATTATAGTAATGATTCGCATTTTTATAGGCCTCGTTCTAGCTTAATAGGTAAAGACTTTATAGATTTTACAAATTGTCCTGAAAATAGGAGAAAAGAGGTAGGACAGGCAATGATAAAAGGAGGAAAAATAGACAAATTCTCATTTAGTGCGCGTATTCCTTCTATAACTAATGTTTTAGATGCTTTTAAACAACAATGGTTAAATCCTTTGAAAGGTTCAGGATATGTTATAAATCATTTAGATATATGGGCTTCTTCATACCATCTTACAGGATATAATCAAGGAGATTATCCAAAAGTAAGATTAGGATTTAGTTGGGGGAATCTGATTTTACAAGGAATTTATTTAGAAGATAATGGGTTAGATGAAAAAGATACTTCAACTCTTGATTCTTGGTTTGGTAAAATAAAAGGAGACAGCTTAAAAATATAATTTAATATTGCCTAATTTCTTACAAATTTGTTTAACATAAAGGTTATAAAGTTTTCTAACATTATTTTTATATGGATAGGAATAAAAAAGAGGCAATAATAGCTTTATGTATTGTAGCAGTAATTGCCCTTTTGGGTTTTGCATTTTACTTAATTATCTATTTTTATAGTAATGAAAAAGTTGGTGATAATTATGTTTTAGAAGTTATTGATGGGGATACTTTTGAAATGAATACAGGACAGATGATAAGATTATTATGTGTAGATGCTCCAGAACAAGGACAAGAAAATTATGAAGAAGCAAGAAGTTTTCTTGAACATTTAATTCTTCATAGAAATGTTAGGTTAGAAAATGCAGATCTAGAAAGTGATAAAGATAAATATGGGAGATTATTAAGATTTGTTTATGTAAATATTTCTAATAGAGAAATTTTTGTAAATAAAGAAATTGTGAGATTAGAATATGGTAAAGTATTTAATTACGGAAATATAACTAACTGTCAAGAGATATTAGAAAAATGAAACAATCTATGAAAATAATTTTAATAGTTGTCATAATAGTTTTAGTAAGTTTACTTTTAATTATAGTAGAACCAAAAATAATAGGAGCATTTCTTGGATTTTTTGAAGAAGAAAAAACTAAATCTAATCAAAAAATTCAGGCAGTTGATATTAATTATGGTAATATAGAAGCAGTTCTTTCAAAAACAAGCTTAGTTAATGATATGCCAGAACAAGGAAGTATATTAATGAGATTTTATAATTTTAATAAAGGATATAGGCAATGGGAAAATTCATATATAATAGAAAAAGGTTCTGTTAAAAAGCAAAAAGAAGATGCAGATATTTCTCTATACTTGCATTCTAAATATATTTCTGATTTAAATACAAGGAATTTTTGTTATGTAGTTAAAAAAGCTAAACAAAATGGAGATTTAGGATTTTATAGTGAGCTATCTAAAGCAAAACTTTTATGGAGATATAAAGGAATGTTAAAGCATCGAAAATGTCTTGGTTTTTAATAAATTCCTAATTTTTCTCCTTCTTTATAATATCCTGTATGCTCAAAATCAAAATTAAAAAATTGTAAAAATTCTTTTAACATTATTCTATTTACATCTAGTTCTTTTAAAAGGTTATATACATAATTTGTAAAGCAATAAGGGCATAAACTTGCTCTTTTTCCACAAATAGCACATTTAGTGGCTTTTCCTCTTTTAGCAGATAATTTATGTATTGTCATAAGATATTTTTTAATATTCTTTAATATCTTGTCTTTAAGTTTTTTATCTGGGTATGAAGCAAGCCATACTTGAACTTCTCTTGCAAGGCAAAAAGGGCATAAAGGATTATATACAGTTTCATGACATTCTATACATTCATTATATTTCTCATTATATTCTTCAGGCTCTAAAAACCGTTCAGAAACCAGAGATGAATTATTTTGCATCATTTTAAACCTCAAAAGAAATCCATGCAATCTCCGCCAAAAATCAACAGAGATCACTTAAATTTAATAAAATAGACACCATATGTAGAGGTAGGTTTAACTACTAAAAAACTTCCCGTATACTCTTCTAATTGATGTCTATTTATCATGTTATAATAACGAAAGAATTATTTATATACTTTTTGTATATATTTTAAATAAAGGATGTTTTTAGTTCTATTGATTTAGATTTAACTATCTATCACATTCAGAATTATCAATTCTTCTATATTCTTTATTTTAAAAAAGGAAAAATCTTTAACAAAATATAACTTAAATATAAGAATTTCTTTTTATTTTAATATAGGAAAAGAAAAACATGCAAATTATAAAAGATGAGATTTTTTAGAAGTAGGTGTTTTAGATTAATAATTAAAGCTGCAGCTGGTTAGAGAATTGCAGCTAGTTTAACTAGTTGTTGTCCTAAACATAGAATTTTCCTATTATATTTTCTTAACAATAAAAATCACTCTTTTGTCCACCTTAAGCTATTTCAACAACTATTAATTTGTGGTCAGAATTTCCACAAATTGCCTCTGGTTTTATGCCTTCAAATCCCTTAACTAAAATATGGTCCAAATCTTGAAATTTAAAAATCCTAAATAAGGGAGTTGTTGAGCAGGTTTTAATTCTGTTGCTCAACAATTTTAGATTGGCAAACTTATCTTTAATTTTTTTAAACGGAATATTAAAATCTCCCATTAAAACTATTTTCTTATTTGATTTGTTGATATTTCCCCTCAGAAATTGGATTTGATTCTGAAAAAGTTTTTGTTTTTTTGGATTTGCTAAATGAACACAAAATATTTCTGTTTTTAATTTTGGAAAGTTGCAATGAATATATCCCCCTCCCCCTCCCATCTCGTTTTTTATTGGAAAATCATTTCCCTTAATAATTTGGCAAGGAATTTTTGAAGCTATTGCAATTTTCACATATAGATTACTATATTTTGTTTTGTGCCCTTCTCCAAAAAAACAATATTTATATCCAATTTTTCCTAATTCCTGTTTTAACTTTTCTTCTTGCCCTTCTAATATCTCACAAATTCCCAAAACATCAGCTTTTGATTCTTTTATAGTTTTTATTGTTTCAGATAAGTTTGTTTTATTATATGCTTTTTCAGGATTTTTCTGAAAATGAACTGCCCAATGTCCAAGAATATTAGATAAAGGATTTGTCCCACAAATTCCGAACATTTGATTATAAATTGCCACCCTCATAAAATCAGGGTATGGATTATAACTTAAATAGCTTTCCAAAGTGCTCACCTAGAGCGATTTTACTTCTTCGAAAAATCAAAGATTTTTCTCGGGCACGTTGCACTCTCCTCACTTCGTTCG
>CAYMES010000008.1:17595-40111 GCA_964389765.1 Candidatus Woesearchaeota archaeon | reverse complement strand
AACATTAAATGATGGAGATTATTCTTGGAATGCAACAGCAGTAGATTCAACAAATTTTGATACCTTCAGTTCAGCAACGAGGAGTTTTGAGATAGATACAACTCCGACAATAAGTGTAAGCTCCCCATTAAATGATACAAATTATTCAACTTCAAGTATTTGGTTCAACGCAACTTCTGATTTATCTGTAGACTATTGGATAATAAATTATAATGGGACTAATCACTCAATTCCAGACCAATCAGGAACAAGTTTAAATGAATTATTAACAGTTGAAGATGGAGAACATAGTTTATTGCTTTATGCAAATAATTCCGATACAGGAGTTTTCGGATTGAACGATTCAATTAGTTTTTCTGTTGATACAATAGACCCTCAATTTACAGTAAACTTTCCAGTTGATACTCAAGACTATGCAAAGGTAAATGATACTTTACAATTAAATTGGTCAGTTTCAGATACTAACTTAGATACTTGCTGGTATAATTATAATGGAACAAACATAACAGAATCTTGTTCTTCTGGAAGTAATATCTTAGCAAATATAACATTAACACCAACACACGAAGTAACTTTCTATGCGAATGACACTCATGGAAATGAAAACTCAACAGTTCATACTTGGGATTACAAAGTATTTGAAAATTCAAGAACATTCACTAATTCATTATTTGAAACAGAAACAGAAACTTATTCAATCAATCTGACAGCAAATTCAAGTCTAACAGAAGTAAATCTATTTTGGAATGAAACAAGTTATGGAATGAGCCAATCAGGAAATATTTGGTCTTTTACAAGAGATACCCCTATAGGAATAGGAGATTTTGATTTAGCATTTAATTTCACTTATGGAGGAAATATAATCAACTCTTCATCAAGTAGTCAAGAAGTAAATGAAACTCTTTTCACTCCAACAAATGCAACATATCCAGATAAATTCCTATCTATAAATTTCAAAGATGAAAATGATTTAAGTCAAATAAATGCAAGTGTTCCTACAAGTTCATTCACTTACTACTTAGGAACTGGAGTAGTAAATAAAACATTAACATTCTCAAATACAACAAAGAACTTTCATTACAACTTTTCAGGAACAACAAAAGACAAAGATTTGACAGTTACAGATATTTCATTTCAATATAGAGATGTAGATGATTATCCTCAAAGAATTTGGAATCCATCAACACAAACTTATTCAAACACTACAACAAACCAAACACTTTATTTATTGTCTACAGATGATGGAATATTTGTAACTTATCAAGTAGTAGATTCAACAGAAACAACAATAGAAGATGTAAGTGTAGTTACAACAAGAGTAGTATCTGGAGAAACAATCCAAGTAGGAGCAGGAGAAACAGATAGTGCAGGAACAGTTACTTTCTGGCTTAACCCAGACTTTGAACATACATCAACATTCACACATCCAGATTACGACACATTCACTTTTGTCCATTTCCCAACACAAGCAAGTTATACGATAACATTAGGTCAGGATGTAACTACAGATGTATCTTGTGTTCGGGGAATAAGCGAAACAGTAAGACCCACAGAAATCTTAACTCAAAATGAAGAATATGATTTCAATTATACTGTAGTTTCAGACTATTGGAATTTAACAGAATTTAAAATGACTTTAACCTATGGAAACGGAACTTTAATAGGTTCAGATACTTCAACAACTTCTTCTGGAGGAACAGTCAATATAAACAATGTAAATGTTTCAGATTCAGATTATATAACTATGGATTATTATTATGAAATAGATTCAGATGAAGATGATGGAGAATGTGGACAAGTATCAGGAACAAGAGAATGGATAGTTCAATCAACAACAGGACAAGAATTTGGAATATGGAGAGTAGCACAAGATTTCAAGACTTATTCAAATGCAAGTCTTTTTGGAATGGATGACTTTGGAAAAACTCTAATTGCTTTTGTAATAATTGTTTTAATGGTTGGTGGATTAAGTATGAGATATGGAATTGCAAGTGAAGGAGCAATAATGGGAATAATGTTTGGAACAGTCTATATGTTAGATGTTGGTTTAGGATTAATCCCACAAATTACAATAGGTGGAATAACAGCGGCAGAACACTTTGTAACTATCATCACATTTATAATACTATTCGCAGTAGTATTAAGGGAGGAATTTAGATGAAATTTATGACTTTAAGTTTATTAATTGTGGGATTGTTGTTATTATTTAATTTCGGAGGAATAGAAACCCCAGTTACAGGATTAACAAAAAATATAATTGCAGATGTAAATGACCCAGAAGCAGATAATCCAATTAGTGAGTTAAGAGATAAGCCATTGATTACAATCGGAGGAGTAAAGTTAGGGCTTTGGGCAGCATTATTAGTCGCTGCCACAACAATAACCGCTGTAGGAGTAAGGGCAGGATTACTTGGCTCAACACCACAAATAAGTTTCTATTTAGCACCGTTAGTTGTAGCATTTGCAGGAATAATATTCATAGACTTAGCTTCCCTATTTGGAGAACTTTGGACAATATCTTCTGCCTGGCTAAGAATAGTTTACTCATTAATCTTCATACCTTTAGGGGTAGGTTATATCATAGCAACTAAATCATTCATTGAGGGAACAGATTATTAAGATGTCACCATCGCAATATGTGGAGCCATTTAATTTCAAGGAAATATATTTCAATTATTTCTTAGGAAATCAAGAATTAGCACCTTTCTTATTTGTAATTATCTTTTCTTTTGTGGCGGCATCATTAAATATCTCAAATACAATTTTCACAATCTTATTAGCAATAGGTTCAATAATGTTTGGAGCATATTTCGGTCAAGAAATTTACGCATTAGCGTTATTTTTAGTAGGAACATTCCTATATTTGACATTTTCAAAATTCATAAAATAACATCAAATATAAAAACCAACAAAACAATAAATAAACATGGCATTTAAAGATATGGTCAGTAAGATGAGAGAGAGAAGTGATAATAGAAAAGAACTAATTAGAGACTTAGATGAAAAAGTAAGAATACAAAATTTAGTTGAAGATAGACAAAAGTCTGCAAATGAAAGGGAATTAAATAGATTCATAAATGAAGAAAGAGAAAAAAACATTTCAGAACAATTAGAAATAGCCAGAAAACAAAAAGACCACGATATAAAATTCAATCACAATCCTTTAGATGTTCAAAATATAACTAATAAAACTCAATGGAGTGTTATGAAAGAAAAAAACCAATTCACAAATAAAAAGAGTATGTTCTCAGACCAACCTTTAATTCATAAATCAAATCCTAAATTATTACAAAACGCAAAATGGCTAATGAAATAGACTGGTTTAAATCAAAACCCAAAAAACTATTCAAGGAATCAAAGAAAAAGAAAGTAAAATTTGAAGAAGATTTCAAACCAGAAAGAGCATTAAAAACAGTTGGAGGTCTGGCTTTGTTAGGTGTTGGAGTTCATTTAGCAACAGAGTTAATAGATTAAAATGGTAGAAGATTTCCAAAAAATAAAGAAAAAATTAGAAGGCATTGGAAGAAGTGCAGGAAAATTATTAACTTCAAAAGGTAAAAGAACAATACTCAAAAAACCAAAAACAAAACTTCCTTCAACAGACCCCGAGAAATTTATCTCAAGAGGTTTAGGAAATAGGGCTTTAGTAAGAAAAGGAAGAACTGGTTATTTCAATGAAGATACAATAGGAGAATCAAAATGGTTATAAATCCAAGTGAAAGGGGGAAAATTAATAAATGAATAAAAAAGGACAACTTGGACAGTTGGGTGTAATTATTATGATTTTTGTTGCAATAATCTTAGGTCTGGCTTTGTCCACACAGATTTTCAATACACAAAATTTGGTTACTGAAAAGCAAGATGTTACAGACGAAGAACAAAGTCTTACAACTTGTTATACCTCAGATAATCAAGTAAATGAATCCAATTCAGATTGTAATATTACTGTAAATAGTTGGTATCCTACTGGAGATTGGAGAGCATCTGAGACCCAATGTAATATCGGAAGTGTAGTTGTAACAAATTCTACTGGAGGTTTGACACTTATAGAAGGAACAGATTATAACCTATTTGCTGGTTCAGGACTATTGCAGTTCCTTAACACAACAAATACAGATTCCTTAGCAGAGAACCTTACACTTTCAGACTATAATTATTGTGGAGAAGGATACAACAAAGATGCAAGTTCAAGAGGTATTGCAGGACTTTGGGGGCTATTTGCGGCTTTCATCATATTGGGTGCAACTTTCTACGGAATCCGTGAATGGTTGAACAAATAAGGTAAATTATTTATTTTTTGATTTTTAATTAGTTAGAACTCTAATAGAGTTATAAGGAGGTAAAAAAATATGGCAAAAAAGAGAAAAGTCGGACGACCTAAGAAAAAAAGGTCTACAAGAAAAAAAAGAAGATAATCATTTAATTGATATTCTTTAACAAAAGGAAGGGCGTTACGAGATTTGTTCGGATGCGAGTCCTTAATTTACTCTGCCCTATCCTTTTAACTTAGTAGTAACTACATTCTTAAATACTTTTTGGTAGTAACACTTATTCTTTCTTTTCACTATTTTAAAGTTTATAGAATTATTTAAATACTATTTCCAGTTCTAATGTAAAAATGAAAAGAGAAGATGTAAAAAAACAGAACTTTTACAAGGCAATATTCAATATGATTAGGGATGGGAAAACTCCTTCTTTTATAAGTAAAAATCTTTCCTTACCCAGACAAAACATATATTACTATACAAACAACCTAAAAAAGTGGGGTTTAATAGAGAAAGTAAAGGAAGGTCATTGGAGAGTTGTTGTAAAAACATTCTCGTTAGGAACGAGACCCCCCACTTTTACAAAACCCAAAACCAATTTACACGCATTACAAATTAAAATCCCTATCCTTTCTGGAAAAATAGATGATTCGGACTGGAAAGAAGGAGAGAAATTAAACAACTGGACACCCACATACAAACGATTTAAAGAATTAGGGGGCATTACCCTTAAAAACAATAATAATCGTTCTCTGACCCTATTTCTGCAAGAGAGAGACATATCTCAATTAAAGGATGTAAAGGAATTAACAATCAACGCAATAAGTTGGGCAAATTCTTATTTTAGAGATAAAAATGTAACTTTAGATTTATTAAATTCAGAAGTTAAAAACTTAGATATAGCAACAGAAGATAAAGAAGCAGAATCAAAGAGAGGTAAAGGAGAAAAATTTGAATTAGATTTAGATAAGAAATCAGAAAAACTATTGCCTAAAGATAATATAAATGCAAAGTCTTGGATTGATGGAAGTCCTTTTAATTTTAGTGCAGAAAGTAATGACTTAGAATGGAAGAGGGCTTACCTAAATATGCCTTTTGCTATGAGAAACACTTTAGAAGCAGTCCACTATATTGCACAAAATTATAAATCTCATGTTGGAGTTGTTGAAAAACTAAATAACTTATTAGATAAACCAAAAGTAAAGAAAAAGATAAAGGAAAATGTTTCAGATAATAAACAGACTAAATTAGGAGATTTCGTATGAGAAAACCCAACTATCCAAAAAAATGTCCAAGATGTAACAGTCTAAGAATAAATGTTTACGGATTCAAATTCAAATGTAAAAGATGTGGTTTTATAAATCTCGCTGAATTTCATTTAAAAGAAAATGGACAAAGAACTTAAAAAAATAAAAAAAGTCTGGGGAATTAATGCTTACGAAAAAATAATGGATATTCTATACAAACAACAATTAAGAATAGAGGAACTTATTAAAAGTAGAGAAAATCATAAAAATAATGTAGAGAAGTTAAAACAAATAATAAAAGAGATAAAAAATGAAAAGAAAAATACTATGAACTCAAAAAATCACATTCACAGAGCAGGTAATCCTATTCAGTAATGGTAGGAGGGATATGATTTCTTTGTTCTGAAATCCTCGCCTAATTAAATCCTGCCTGTGATTTGTTACTTTACAATTTATACACACTTTTAAATAAGACTTTTCTTTACACTTTTTATGGATAAAGTAGTCTGTTACGAATGCCTAACTGAAATAAGTGGAGGAGTATTTAAAATCAAGAACAATAAAAAAATATATTTCTGTTCTGGAGAATGCTTAGATAAATACGAGGAGAATAAGAATGAGAACTGATTGGTCTAACTTATTTAAAATCAAAATAGCAAACCCAGATGAAAGTTTCCAACATCACGAAGTAGTTAAATTAATAATTGTAATGAAAATTCTTAAAAAATATCAATCTAATAAAAGCTGGATTCGCATATACACAGAATTTTCTTTGGAAAATAAACAAAAACCAGATATTTATTTTGAAGATGTGAAGAAGAAGTTTATAATTTGTTGGGAAATTAAAAAAGATTATTCAGATAAATGGTTAGATAAAAAAACAAAACAATATTTAAAATACGACGAAGAAACTCCGTTCTTTAAAGTAGATTTCGTTCCAATTAACTTAAATAAACTATCTAAAAACATTGAAGAACTAAACAAACAATTAGATGATTATATGTTTTAAAAATGACTAAAACATACCAAGAGAGGATGTTATCAGAAATAAAGTTCGTTAAATCTTATATTAAATCCAATTCGGAGTTTTGCTCCAGAGTGTTAAAATGACCAAAGCAGAAAAGATTTACAATGCACTTGAAACGATAGAAGAAAAAGGCACAATTATTTATTCGTATATTTTTATCTACGGATTTGCTATATGTTTTATTATAATGGGAATTACTTTAATGCTTACTCCAGCAAATCCTAAATGGTTTTTTTTAATAATTGGTTTGCCTTTTTCTATGATGGGTTGTGCTTTTCTGCTTATGGCAATTAAATATTCTTTAGAGAGGCATATTTATGGGTAATCGCAAAACTCCGAACTTTGCCTACGGCAATTTTTCCTTTCAGGAAAAAGGATTTAATAGCGATTATAGAGCAACCCTGATGAGTTGCCCAAATTCACTTCGTAAAAAACTTTCCTTATTCGCAGATATTCAATCTAATTTCCAAACTGCCTCTAAGCGAGGTTTAAACCGAAAATGATAAAGCTCACAACTAAACAAAACAGGAGGAACGAAGCAGAACAAAGTTTAATATTTGTTTTGTTTAATTTTTGAAAATGGTTATAGAATTGATTGCTAATTTGGTTTTCCTTTATTTGATGATAATTCATATAGGATATTTTATTTTTAATGCTTGGTTTAGTGCAGAATATAACGCAAAAATAAAATATTGGAGTATCTATACATTTCAATTTAAAGTTCAAAAACCAAATGGAGAAATAATATGATTTTCAAAAACTACGCTGGGAGGAACAAAAATGGATAAAAAAAACAAGAAGAAAATATCTGAAAGAGTAATGGGAGTTTTTTTATCATTAGTGATAATTAACTTTACTGTTTTTTTTGTTAAAGGATTTGCTGAACTTATCAAAGGTCAATCTCCCTATATAATTACTTTTTATGGATTAGTTACTGTGATGGTTGTTTGGAAGTTGGGAGATTCTCTAAAAGAAGCATTAGAATTAGTATTTAACAAAAAAGACTTAATGGAGAACGCCGAAAAATGAAACTTCCCTTAACGCAGATATTAACTTACATTAGATAATTATAAAATAGTAACAAACATTTAAAAGGAATAAACCTATACATAAATTACGGATAACATGGCAAAAAAGAAATTCAAAAAAGTAGTTAAGTGGGAAGATGGAAAGAATGAATACATCTCATTATGGTGTGTGATGTTTATCCTATTAGGATTATCTTTCATAAGTGATTTAGTTTTATGGAAGCAATTAATTATCATAATCTCATTTGTAGCGGCAGGAGCTTTATTAGATAAATTTAGGTTCCCTAAAAGAAAAGTCTACTGGGAGGAAATTATATGAACAATAAAATAACAGAAGAAATTATGGAAATCTCTAAATTAAGTATTACATTAGGAGTAATCGGATTTCTAATTATCCTTTATTCTTTTATAAATTTACAAAACCCATTTTTTATGATTACAGGAGTATTCGGGGGATTAGTTTTCTTCTTCCTTGCTTACGACTATTGGTGGAAAAACTTAATAGACAAGAAATTAAAAAACCTGACTTATAGGGTTGATTCAATCGTATTCCAGAAAAATGAAAAATGAATTTAGAAATAATAATTCCTATAGTAGTAATCTTATTAATTATAATAAGGGTCAAGAGAAGGGGATATTTTTGGAAAGCAAGAGATGGCAGAGAATTGAAACTCAAAGAATTTTTCAAATCTTGGAAACAAGGAGTGGAGGGTATAACCCCTTTACAACAAACAACTACGACGCTGTGGAGTTATCCCTTAGTTCTCGGCGGAATAATAACTGGAATGGTAATCATGATAATCCGAAGGGAATGGTGGCTTGTTTTAATACTAACTGGTTCACTCCCAATGACTTTAATGGGATTACTTTCAACTATACAAAAATATAAGCAAATGAAAAGAATAGATGAAACAATGAAGGAGTTAAATAAGAAAAAATGACTAAAAAAGGAAAAACATTAATGTTTGAAAGCGTAGAAATATTAAGGTTGTTATTTTTAATCTTTGTCATCTTAACTTTCCTTTTTGTATTACTATCTTTTGGTCTTTTACTTGAGGATTTACAAATACAAGAAGAAAAAAATTATTATAAAGAACAAATGCTTACTATGTGTGAAATAACTCATGTCCAACAGGATATGTTAGAGATATTCATGCCCGAAGAAGAATTTAATCTACTTCCAAATATAAAAGAAGAATCTTGTGAGTATTGGGTTCTTAGTGGGAAAAATGATTGAAACTTGGAGAATAATAGCAATAGTAGTCTTAATGACTTTATCAGTCATAGACTTAGGAGCAACCTTTTATTATATAAATTCTTATCACAAATGGCAACCAGAAAAAGATTTCTCTTTGATGGAAAATAATCCCTTACTTGTTTTCTTATATAATAATTTAGGATTGGTCTTAGGACATATTGTTGGAAGTATAATTATCTTAACTTTAATTTATTTAGTAGCAAGATTAGCACACCCAGCAGTCATAATAATATTAGGATTATTCTTACTCTGGGCAATGTATAACCATTTTTTACATATAACATTCCTAAAAGATTTAATAATTAAATATCCCGATGGAGTGATTCCAAAGAGTTTAGGAAAATGAAAGATTTAGTAATACTGAAAGGAGGTAAAAATGGAATGGAAACAAAAAGTAGATACGAAGTAATTGCAGACCTTGAAGATAAAAAAAGGCAATTAATAATTGAGAGAGATGCCTTAGACAAAACTCTTAATATAAAAAAGAAAGAACTAAAGGATTTGAACAGAGAGGTAGAAGATAAGGAAGAAGATATTAAAGAGTTTGAAGAATCTATGGAAGAACAAAAAAACACCATCAAAGAACTTATTAAAAGTGTTAATGAGAGTTTAGATAGATTCACAAGTCAATTATCTAAGAAATAATAGTCATAGAAAAAACAAAACGAAATTTGACCCCTCCCTATGACTCCATCATTTATTGGAAATGAATGAACAAAAAATAAGATACAAAAGGAGGGGATTATACTAAAAATGAAACAAAAAAGTAAATTCAAATTAGGAAAGAACCAAGCAACCATCTTAGTCTTATTTGGATTAGCAATAACTTTCTTTTATTACGCAAATAAAACAATCAATCATGGTGCAGGAACTTTTAGTGATGGTATCTTTGTTGGATTCTTTTTAGGATTAACTTTTGTTTGTTCAATAAGTATTTTATTTTTATGGGGAAGAATGTTATATCAAAATTGGAAGGTGAGGGTTAAATGAAATTTAAACATAAAGGAGAAGAATATTATTTACATAAAAGAAGAATTGTTTTAATCATTGGAGTATTGATTCTTTTATTTAGTTATACCTATTCTTATGATAGTTCAAGCTGGTTTGATTTTACAGAATATTTTGCAATAATTATGGTTTATGGAATGATATTAATAAAATTAAATCCTATTATCTTAATTAAAAATGAAAACAAAAAATAAAAGGAAAGATATTTTTGATAGGATTGGGGTATTAGGACAATTTTGGGCTATGTTGTCAACAATGGGATTTATTTTCTTACCAATATTTGTTTTTACGGCTTCTATTGAATATTTGGGATTGGAATTTAATTTACTTCAACAAATAGTATTTGCAATAATTTTATTTAGTAGTTCATTATGGTTTGCAAGGGCTATGATAATAATAGTATTAAGGGAATGGGAAAAACACTTAAAATGAAACAAGTAACAGATTTTGATAATGAAACAATTAAAGAAAAAAGGTTTTTATTAAAATTAGAATTTCTTACAGTTTCAATTTTTATATTAGTAGCATTTGTTGTAGCAATTTCGTTTGAATATTATATATTAGGGGTTATTAATTCAGTAATCTTATTAGTTTGGATTTTTTGGTTTTCAAAAAGGGAGAAATTAATATGAAAGAAAATAAACTACACAGTATAGAAATATCAAGAAGTCTTTGGAGATTATTAGTTTGGTCTCTTATAATATCTGGTGGATTAATTTGGACTATCTTTACTCCAACATTATCTATGACTCAAGAAACTATTAAATGGTATCTTCCTTCAATGATTGGAATGATGTTAATTGTTATAGGATTCTCTCTTGCTTATTCAAGAATATTTAAAATAAGAGGTATAGATAATGATTTTAGGACTTGAAAACTGGATATTTTATACTGGGCTTGGATTAATCTTATTTATAATAGGATTTTTCATTGAACCAGTAAGAGATTTCTATACAATGATTTGGGAATACTTAGCAGATGCCTTTAATGATGTTTTTAGTGATTTCGGAAGTGGATTAATGTATTTAATAACTTTTGAATGGGTTAGAGATATTCCAGGATTCTTTAGTAATATGTTTGAAGATATGTCTGAATTTTCTATATTTGGTTTAGTTTTTGGAATAGCAAGTGTAGTATTAATTTATTATGTGAGAAGTTATACCATAGCACCTTTTGTTCAATATTATTCGCCGCCAATGGCTTTATTTTGGACAATAGCAACTTACATTGCAGTATTTATAGGAGGATATTTAGTTGGAAGGGGGATGGATAGATTAGGGTGAAATGGCAAGACCAAAACAATACGAAAATAAAAAACCTGTTAATCTCACGATTAGCGAGGAAGCAATCCAAAAGGGAAAAGATACAGCACGAGCTTTGAAGAAAAGTTTGAGCCAGTTCACAGAGGATATGTATGAAGATATGCACAATAACATCTTCAAACCCCAATTATCTCCAGAAGAAAAATTAAAAGATATTGAGGGACAAATAAATATGTTAAAAAAACAATTGAAAGGAGGAAAAAACAAATGAACACTTTTGATATAGTTTTAGGGATAGTATTAATAATTGTAGTAGGATTCATATTGTTTAAATTTAGAAAAGAGATAAAAAAGAGAATAATTGAAATGATTGAAAAGAACTCAATAAAAATTCCTAATGCAACTTATACTGATAGAAAAGGAAACCAAATAACAGAAGATATAGTAGTGAAGCGTTCCCTAATCCCTTTTATAGGAGATTGGTCAAGGGTTTATCCTCCTTTAGATGAATACAACAGAATAAATAAAGTTAATTTAATATTCGGGGGAAAAAAGAATTTAATTAAGTTATTAGTTGTTTTAACAATAATTGGTTTGATACTATTTGCCTTTTATGAAATATTTAGCCAGTATGATACTCTAAAAACAGCTTGTGAACCTTACTTAAATTTAATGGGAAATTAAGCATGGGAAAACCGATAATATATTTGTATTTCCATTCTAAAATACTTAGTTGGAAAGGGAAAGAAATGTCAGAGAAAGATTTTAAATCTTGTTTTTTCCAATGGCGAATACCTAAAGATTTAAGACCCCAAATAATGAAAGAAATGGAAGGAATTGGTTTAATAAAAATAAATAAAAAAAGAGTTAATATAAAAAATTATTATTTTAAAGACTTTAAAGACTCAAAATCAACAAACAATTATAGAGACGAATATTTAGATGGAGATACTAAAGTAAAAAATCCTTACCTAAGTCAAGAAAAATTGTAACTATATAATGTTTAGAAAGGTTTATAAACCTTTAATTCCATAATCTACTATGAAAAACAACATACTTTCAATAATAAATGCAAAAGACGAATTTGAATTAGTTGAAAAAGTGAATGAAGATTCAAGAGAATTCTTTGCTACAACTCCAGTTCAAAAAATAGATGGAAACTGGGTAATGTTTTGTTATCAAAAGAAAGAAAATAAAATAGATGAATTTAGGGAAAAAAGAAAATTAGAAAACGAAAAGCCAACAAATGAACAATCAGCAACTAAAAGTCAAATATATTACTTAAAACAAAATAAAATTCCCCATAAAGAAAACCTAACTAAAAAAGAAGCATTCAAATTAATTAAAGAGCATAAAGAGGAAAAATCAAAATGAAAAAAAATAATCATAGTCCTCAGAATAAAAACACCCACAAAAATTCTAAAGGAGTTTTGTTTCTTACCAACAAAACAGGGGGAACTGGCTCTGAGGACACTCAAACATCGGCTACAAAGGTAAAGTCCGCAACCTATTGCACGAAAGGGGAGATAAGCGAAGCTCCTGCGGACACTAATAGTCACCTGAGAAAGCAAGGGGAAACCTCCGCCGTAGGTAATGACGTCTCTAACGGGGTGCTTGACAAGCAGGGAGAGACCTGCCCAGATAATAAAATAAAAGAATTAGTTATTGCAAGAATTAAAAAAATGCCAAGCTACATGAGGTTAAGTATAGGATGAAAGATAAAATCGTGCCTCTTTCCGAACTCAAAGAAAAAGTTGAAAAGTTGAAGGAAGAAATAGGAAACTCTAATAAAAAAGTTGAATGTAAGGTATGTAAGTCAAAGATAGGGATTAGAAGAAAAATGAAAAATGAGATTAATAGAGCTATAAACAAAATATTCGGCTTTGAGCCAGAAGAATCAGGAGAGGGGAAATGAATAAAAAACACCCTTTTAATGAAATGGAATGTCCTTTATGTAGTGAATATTTAGTTTTACATAAAGAGGGAACTATGACTAATAAAAATACTGGAGATTTTATTTATATATTTGGTTGTGAAGAATGTAACCAATCTTTTGCTTTAGATGATGATGAGAAGATGAAATTAATACCTTATGATTTTGATATGAAGTTAATTGAAAATAAGTGTAAGGTGTGTGAAAAAATAGAAAATTATAACGAGAAAGGGATATTTTTATTGAATGTTGATACTGCTTATTATGAATTTCATTGTTTTGATTGTGTTACTCCAATTCTCCAAAAATGGATAAACGAGAATGCTAAGGAGAAAATAAAGTTAAATAAAAAGAATATTCAACAGATTTCAGAACTTTATGATTTTCATAAGAATAATGAAATGTTACAGGAATTAAAGAAGAATCCCAATAAGTATAAAGATACTATGGATAAATTTGAAAGAGAACTAAACAAAAAGTCAGAGGAGAAGAAATGACAGATAAAACAGAATTCAAAGCAATAGAAAAGCACTTCCCAAAAGGAGATAAGAGAAGAGGAGAAGCATTAGTTGTTAATGCAGAAGCATATTTATTAGGAAAACAAAAAACAAAAGAAGAAATCTTGGAGAAGATTGATAGAAAATTACTTCCTGAATTTATAATGGAAATAGAAACTTGGAATGATGCTACAAGATTTATTGAAGAACTAAAAAGGAGCATAGAAAACAAGAAAAAAGGTATTTACCTACTCAGAACACTATAGAACTAAGAAAAGTATCTCAGAATCGTTATATTGAACAATTTGGGCATTCCAGAGAGAGAAATAAAGCTTATACCTTTCCAAATTCATGGATGAGTAATTAAAATGAAAAACAATACAAAAGAAAAAGATAACTTCCTATCATCTATAATTGTAATTCTAATCTTTTTTCTCTTTTTAATGGGTGTTGTAGGAGGAGTTTCTCAATTCTGGATGGGATTTCATAATGTAGATATAGGTTATAATATAGAGATAATTAATAGTAAACATGATTTAAATTTAATTGATATGGGTGTAGATGGAAAATTAAGAACTGGTATGGATTCTTATCTTCTCGGATTAAATCAAATGAGACAAGGATTCCTTTTATTTGGATTATCTTCTTTCCTATTAGGATTCCTAATTCCAATACTAAAATTCAGGGGGGAAAACTAAAATTAAAGCAGCAATATATGTTAGAGTAAGCACATCAAAACAAGAAGTAGAAAATCAATTAATCCAACTTAGAGAGTTCTGTAAAAAGTCTAATTATGAAATTTTCAAAGAGTATGTAGATATTATAAGTGGAAAAGAAGATAAAAGACCAAATTATGACGAAATGTTTAGGGATGCCCATAAAAGATTGTTTGACTTGGTTCTATTTTGGGATTTAAGTAGATTCAGTCGTTCAGGAACATTATTTACTTTGCAAAAATTAAAGGAATTAGAAAATCTAAACATTGAGTGGGAGAGTTATCAAGAACCTTATTTTAAGAGTATCGGACAATTTAAAGATGTTATATTGTCTGTAATCTCAACAGTAGCCAAAATAGAAAGAGAAAAGATAAGTGAAAGAACCAAAGCAGGTCTCCAGAGGTCTAAGAACAAACATTTGATAGGTAAGAGAGGAAGAGACAAAAGACCAAGAAAAGTCAGAAAGGATAGGGGAACAAAAAGAATAAAAAAGGGGTATGCAAATTTTAGTGAAAATTCAAGGGAAGAGAACCAAAACAATGAAGTATCTAAAGAGGGAGGTTTATTATGAAAAAGAAATGTAAACAATGCAAGAAAAGAGAAGCCAGAGAAAATAGTTTATTCTGCTCTCACGATTGTAAAATTAAATGGTTGGAAGAAGGAGAAATTGAGGCAAAATCAAGAAAATGAATAAAGAAAAACTAAAAATATATGAAGAATTTTACGAGAAAGTAAAGAGAATAATCAGAGATTCAGGAAGGTCTTTCATAGAATCACATGAAATTGATGAAGCAATAATAGATACTGGAAATAAATTAGCGAGATTAAAAAATGAATAAACTAACTAAAGAACAAATAGAACAAATAAGAAAATTAAGAAGTAATGGAAAGAAGTATTCAGAATTAGCCAGACAATTCAATGTATCTGAACCAACAATTATGTATCATACAAATGAAAAATGGAAAGAATACCATAAAGATTATGAAAAAAAGAGATATAATAAAATGTCAAAAGAAAAGAGAAGGGAAATTTGTATAAGAAGAAAAGATTATCAAAGAGAATATCAAAAAAATAAATACCATAATGATAAAGATTTCAGAGAAAAACAAATAGAACGAGCTAAAAAATATCAAAGGGAGAAAAATGCTAAATAAATTTATACAATCAAACGAAGTATGCTTTAATGTAGGTTATCCAACAGCATTAGGTTGGATAGTTTTAGTTGCTTTAGTAATTATAAGTGTAGTTGCGTTTGTGAAAAATAGATAAAATGATTAAAATATATAAAATTGAAAGGAGGTTAAAATGAAAGAAAAAATAAAATTTAAAGATTTAAGTGGATGGCTAAAAGTAGCAGTAGTAGGAGGAATTATTTATGTCATTGACCTTACATTAGTAACTTTGGTTTTTTGAAGGATACATGGGTTTATAATTAAAGAAAATGATTAAAGCAATACTATATACTTTATTAGGAATTATAATAGGCACTTACAAAGGTCAAGAAATATTAGATTTCTTAATCAAGGCATTAACAAGTATTTTACCTTTCTAATCAAGGCATTAAACCTTATTTAACCACTCTTCTCCTTTATCTAATATACTTTCAGTTCCTTCTTCTATATCATCAATACATTCACTAAATTTATCTAAAAATCCCATTTGATTATTATTTGGAATAAGTTTTTTTTGCCTTCTTCATAACTTCTGAAAATTTGTCTGGGTTCTTTTTCTTCTTCTCTTTAGCCCATTCTTCCATCAAGTGTTTTTGCCATTTATTTTTTTGTGCCATTATAATCTTTCTCCAGACAAATCTGACCTATTACGCCTTCCCTCCCAATAAATATTCCCACTCTTACTAATTCTTTTGCCAGGAGGCATTGCTTTTCTTACTTTATCTCTTTTAATATTAGTCTTTCCTGTTTGATGGTCTGATTTTTTGACAACTTTTTGAGGAGATTTAAAACCAAAAGTATCTTTTTTCTTTTTCTTCTCAGGTTCTTTCAATCCAAATTTACCACTGCTTTTTAACCAATTCATAATAATTCAAGGCATTTGCTCTTTTTATATTTGATGTTCAAGGCATTAGAAACTAATCAAGGCATTTGAATAGGCATCAACCCTAAGATTTCCTATGGAAAAGTGTGTTATTCAAGGCATTAGGATTTATCCTCTATACCGAATAAGTTTAATTCTCACTTTTTGAAATAAGAAATACTATAAATAAATAGTATAATAAAATAATACTATAAAAAAAAGACGGAGTAAAAACTCCGCCCTTTCTTGTGGAGTATGATAAAGATAAAAAAGTTTTATTACTTTCCTGTCTTACCTCTCCACAAGGTTTTTTTTAAAGTGGTTTATTCCACTAATTAAAAAATTAAAAATATTAAAATTCTTCAACATCCAAAACCTTTACTTTAAAGTTTCTTGTGTTTATTGTGTGGTTTTCTATTATCTCATGGTGATTATGTTCTTTTTCAACACATCCAAACGGACACTTAATGTCCTCTTGATTTAAATCACATTCCCCATCAGTATAAAACAATATTCCACAATCTTGACATTGATGTTGCTCAAATTCGGCGTTTTTTCCTTTTTGTTTTTCTGTATAACTCATTTTATTTTTTAAGTTCTTTTAAATAGTAATCCTCGCTTTTTTCTAACTCTTTAAAATTATCGTTAAACTCATCTTGTATGCTATCTAAATCTATGTTTTTGTTATTGTGGTATATTTCTATTTTTATATATCCTATATTTCCTTTTGTTTTTGAAATTTCTATCATTTTCTTTAATTCTCCTTTCAATTACAGAAGTTTAACCGCTTCTGTTCGGTTTTCTAACTATAAAAAATAATAAATTAAAAATTTTGTATTATAAAGCCCTCGTCCAAATCTTCATTAAACTTAATTAAAGTCGTTTTCTCGCTTATTTCTTCTTCTATTACCTGTTTAAATTCTTCTTCGGTGTCAAATTCTTTTCTTTTGCTGTGTTGGTTTGAGTAATCCGTTAAATACTCGTTTAAGTCTCTGTATTCTGAATAATCACAACATAAAGCGATAACATCAAGTTCAATATTTTGTTCTGTGCCTTCGCTTAAATCTTCCAGATATTCAAATAAAGCCCTTAAACCTTCATATGTAAAGTTTCCGCCCTGCTCGTCATCACTCCCAACAACTCTTTTATAATCTTCAAAACGACTTTTAAATAAGTTCTCGTCTAATATTTCATATATAGCCATTTAATTATTACCCCCTTTCAATTCTCTATTAACTATATATCTAATCTTTGCTAAAAGTTTTTGCCTTATCGTTTTTGTATCATTATCAAATAATCTATTATGTGCGTATGGCTGAAAACTCAAAATACCCTTAATCTGAAAACCACCATAACCATTTAATTTAAACTCATATCCTTTATAATTTCCTTCATCTCTACCTGTCATATATTCAGAATTTTTATAAATCATAATCCCAACCACCTTAATTTATTTTGTCTTGGCTCAAATATTACGCCATCAACTAATAAACTATAAATCTCTTTATCTATCTGTTCTGGATTATAAGTTAATTTTTTATAAATATCTTCTTTCATTATTCCGCCGTCTTTGTCCGCTTCTTTGATTAAATCTATTAATTGATTTCTTAAACTTCTCTCTGGCTGTTCTTGTTTCCTATACTCTTTAAAACTTTTAATCATTTCCTTAATTATTCTATTTCTTGATTTATCTAAAATAATTAACTCCTTTTCATTACCTTTATAAAATTCTCCTGTCCTATCATAAAAACCCCAATCCTCAGATTTAAGCCGATTTAAAAAACTCTCAATTAAACTTAAAACTTCTTCTTCGTTTCCCTCTTGTATAAAATCTATGTCTGTCATTTTTTATTGGTTTGCCCCCTTTCACTTGTTTATTTATAATTTGAGATTCTCTTTTTCTCCTATTAAAAATCCAAAGATTAATGCAAATATAAATAATAAAACCCAAGCGGCAGGAATCCATAAAAAAAACATTAATGGTTCTGGAGGAGAATAATCTTTCATATGGATTATCCATGCTCCTACTGTTACAATTATTCCAGATATTAGGTATTGCCACCAAAAATCTTTTCCTAATAATTCTTTTATTTTATAATTCATTTTAAACCACTTATTAACCTTTCAGCATAAGGTATTTTATTTAATTCTCTTACTTTTTGATTATTACTTAATCCTTTTTCTTTTATCTTTATTAGTTCGTCTCTATATTGCTCTTCTAAATATTCGGCATAAGTATAACCTTTAAAATCTTCTTGATTATCTAAATCATTAAAATTAAACTCTGCGTCTTCGCCTGTGAGTTCTTTTAATTGTTTGGTTATCTCTTGCAGTTCTTTTATACTCTTATCCTTTAAACTCTCAAATCCTATTTTTATATTATTTGTTTTCATTTTATTTTCTCCTCTCACTATATGAGTATGATTGTTTAGGTAAAAAAAGGAAAACCCTTAAACATGTTTTTTCTTTTTTAGTCCGAAGACAATAAACAATAGAATTAAAGGTTTATAAATATTGTGGTGATATACTATATACAAGTTTAGAAATATAAAACCCTCACTTTTCGCTTATTAATATAAGTAGATTAAAAAAACGAGGGTCTTTAAATCTGAATAGTGCCCCCTGAAAATACTTAAAAAATAAGCCCCCCGTTTTTTTATTTCCCTATTATTTTAAACTCTCACTTTTTTAAATTTGAAATTCCAATTTTCAAACCCAAAAAACCAAAAAAATAAACCCCAAAATATGCCCCTCTAACACACCTATGTGTGTTGTTTTTTGCCCAAAAAATTGATGAGTGCCTTGATAGATGCCTTGATTCTGGGAAGGAGCAGCTGAATGCCTGGATTGAGAGCCAAATGTCTTAAAAAACCTTCTCTTTATGGAAATCCGCCATTTAATCTTGATATACACAGATAATTAAGTTAATATTACACCCCTACACACCACAAAAAGCCGCATTTTCCATGTTTTGCCGCTTATTTTAAGTCAAATGCCTTGATTTTAGAAAAAATGAGAAACTACACCACAAAAATCTTCCAAAATAGAGTAAAAAACGACAAAAAATCCTTAAAAACGACCAAAAAAACCTCAAAACAACAGAAATAAGCAATAATGATTGGATTTAATTAGATAACTCTCACTTTTTGACTAAATTAGCAGGATTTCCCCCATTATCATCATTTTTATCATCAGAATCGTCTTTTTTATCTTCTTCATATTCCTTATCTCCGAATTTAGAGCATATATTTGCTATTTGTTTAAAAGATATATCAAAATCATAGTCATTTAACATGGTTTCTAACTTTCTATAAGACAATCCCGTCTGATTTCTCAAAATCCACAACATTAAATCCCTGTGTTCACGATATTTTACAGTTGATGCGTTCATAGGATTCTTTTCTGCAGCTTCTAATGCCTTGAGTTTCTTATCTCGGTATCTTTTTTCTTCATCCTTATCCCCTAAAGCAAAAACATTGTAGAATCTACCTTTATGTTTAGACCTAATTCCATAAGAATAAGTCCGAGAATCTTTATGCATGATTAAAGCCCTTTTATTTTTCTTAGAATAAACTCTAAAATATCCTCTGCGACCTTTATTTGTGTAAGCGTGAATTAAAAAACGAGTTCTGAATATAGAAATATATTTGTCAAGTAAGAAAATGGTAGGCAAAACTATAACAATGAATAAATTTTTCTGTCTAATCTGCATCATCAAGGAAATTAAAGTTTTATTAACTCCAGATAGTGCGGCTCGTGAAGAAAATCCAGTAAATGCCTCGTCAAACATTACTGCCTGACCTGATTTTGCTTTTTGTATAGCTGTTCTAAATTCTTCTGGAGTAAAAACAACTTTATCTAAATTAAAAGAATTATCAATGTATTTACAAATCTGTAATCCGAGAGTTGATTTCCCAGAATTATGACTTAATATTCCATTTGAAAGAAAAAAATTTCTAAATGGATAAACTTTCAAATCATAAGTTCTTCCAAAACCCTTTTTTATTATAGACTTAATTCTAATAGTATGCATTGTTTAACAAACCCCCAATTATTTAATATTTCTTTATCTGTAAATCTTATAATCCTATAACCAACATCCTCTAATTCTAATTGTCTTTCATAATCTTCTTGTTTTCTATTTCTATGCCAATATTCCCCATCACATTCTATTATTAAGTTACCTATTGTAAAGTCTGGAAACCTAAAACTATCTTTTGTTTTGATATATTTATTAAATTGGTAACTTATTCCAAGATTATCTAAAAATTTAGCCACTTTTTTCTCAATAGAAGTCATTGAAGTTTTTGAAAATATTAATGCTTGTTTTTTTAATGCCTTTTCCTTGAATATTTGATTTTTCATAGGATTATTTTTTTTAAAATATTCTCTACCTTTTATATTGCCCTTTTTAATAAATTTTTCATTTCTTTTTAAGTTAAGTCTATTGGCTTTATGCATTATACTTGACCAATTTCTTTTTAAGTTAAGTCTATTGGCTTTATGCATTATACTTGACCAATTTCTTTTTAAGTTATCTATTATTAAATTTTTTTCCATATCATAATAATTATTTACTAAAAATTCAATTTCTTCATTTATCCATAACCTTGAATTATTATGTGAGAATTTTCCCCTTTGATTATAAATCCTTTTTGCAGAACAACTATGACATAAAATACTTTTTTGATACTTATTTACTTCTTTTCCACACTTTTTACAATATTTTTTTAGTTTAATTTTTTTATTGAACTTTATTTTCAAAATATATGCACGATTAATAAAATATTTTGGTTTCTTACCATATTTTTTAGACATCCCAACAGCACCAAGAAGAGGATAATCCTTTTTCATAATATCATTACTTATTATTAATCGCATATCATTTCATCTCCTTCCTTTAATTCAGATAATTTAACTTCATGAATTTTTTTATCTCTCAAAACAAAAAATGTATGGTCTGCTGTTGCCTTTACTATCCTTCCATCTTCTGTCTCAATTTCAAATAATTCTTTAACACCAGAATCAATACATATTGCCTTTCCAGAAACCTTTTTACCATTTTTTATATCTAAAGATTCAACAGAAAATTCTTTATTGTTACATAAATCTTTAATTTTAATATTTCCTTTAGATGTTTTGATTAAAGTATCTTCAAAAAGACAACCTTCCTCGCCGTCAATAGAAATTACGCAATCTTTGTCTTGTTCTCTTAAATCTGGAATAATTCTATTATCAAAACCTCTTTTAATCCAGGGTTCAATATAATAAGTAATAGGTTTATTGTATTTTTTCTGATATTTCTCGTCTTTTACTTCTACGACTACCATTTTTAGAATATGTCATCCTCATCTTCCCAACTTGTTCCTTTTCCGACTTCATTTTCAAGTCTTGCTAAGAATAATTGTTTTTCCATGAGTAATTTATATTGTTTATCTCTATTTGTTACATCATTTGTTGAAGGTTTACTGAATCCTTTGCCTCCAGAATCTTTAAATGGGAGAAATTCTCTTAATCTTTTATTAAAATTTTCAAATTTAGATAAATATCCTTCCTCATAAATTTTATCTTTATCTTTTTTACTATCTAAGATTATTTTTGCATCTTTATCTGTATCATAATACTCACGGGGTTTTAAATCTCTTGCCAATTCTAACCAAACAGAATCTAATTCATCATTCCATTTCTGAAAAAAACCATTTCTCTTAAATTCATGACAATTTTTCCATAATTGGTCTAATCTAATAATAATATTTAGACCTGAACTGAATCTACTTGTTTTTTGTTCTTCTTCGGGCATCTTTTATATCCTCAAAATTTAATAATTTATTACAATTCTTACAAACAACATATCCAGGAGATTTATTTCCATGAGTTTTAATAACTTTATATCTCTTATGCTTACAATTCATTCTTCTTTATCCTTTTCCTCCATTTCTCAATATTTGATTTTATATAACTCGCCAAAGGAACATCTAATTCTTTTGCTTCTTTCTTTAATTCATCATATATTCTCTTGTCAATAAAGAATCTAATTTCATATTTTTCATTATCCATAATTTATGTAGAGTTTATCTTATTTAAATATCTGATGTTAATTATTACGAGTAGTTATTTGTAACTTTAAAGGAACATCAAATATATAAAGACTTCTTTATTGAATATAATAACTTAACTTGATTGATTTCAAATCAATCATCAAGTGAAAGGGGGAATAATAAATAAATATAAAATGTTGGG
>CAYMES010000008.1:0-17495 GCA_964389765.1 Candidatus Woesearchaeota archaeon | reverse complement strand
AAATATTATAGGTGGATTCATTGTAATCCTTGTAGGAGTTACTCTTGCACCAACAGTAGCTGACGAAGTTGCTGGTGCACAGAACAATGGTAACATTACAGGAGCAAGTTCTACCATACTTGGACTAACTACACTTTTCTATAACCTATCTATTGCTGCAACAGCAATCGGTATCGCTGCACAGGGTCTTAGAAATAGTGGATTGATGTAAATATAAAATGTTGGGAAATATTATAGGTGGATTCATTGTAATCCTTGTAGGAGTTACTCTTGCACCAACAATTGCTAATGAAGTAGCTGGAGCAAGGTATCATGGAGGGAATACATCTTTACCCACAAACATTACAGGTGCATCATCTACTATATTGGGTCTTACGACCCTTTTCTACAACCTATCCATAGCAGCAACTGCTATTGGAATAGCATCACAAGGTTTGAGAAATAGTGGGTTAATGTAAATCTTAAAAGATTTTCAAAATGGAGGGAAAACTAAATGAATAAACAAGTGAAATTGAATTTGTTTAGATTTTCCTTCCTCTTTTTTTTCTTTTTTCTTAGTTTGACTTTCATTTCTGCTGAAACAACAGATACTTACCAACAAAATCAAAATATTGATTTAAAAGTATCTTGTTTAAATGTAAATTGTTCTGAACAAATAAATATTACGATAACTTATCCTAATAGTTCAACAGCCATCAATAATCAAGAAACTACATTAGGTTCTGGCTATGTTAATTATACTTTTTCGGAAACCCTCACTTTAGGAGAATATACTTATTTCACAAATAATGGTTTTGAAGATTCTTTTTTAATAACTCCATCTGGACAAAGTGGAACAGATAACATTGTTTTCTATGTTTTAGTTATTATTATTATTATAGGGATAAATTTAATTGCTTTCTTTGGTAAAAATATACCATTAACTATCTTAACTGGAATGATTGCCATGTTTTTGGGAATTTATTTAATATCTGGTGGAATAATTGTTTATAGAGACGAATTAACTAACTATATTTCTTATGTAATAGTTGGAATAGGAGCAATAACAAGTTTCTGGGCAATTTTTGAACAATTAGATGTTTTATAATTAACATCAAATATTTAAACACTACTATACATAATTTATGTATAAGGAGGTAAAAAAATATGGCAGAAGAAAAAGAAAAGAAAGAAAAATTTGAAGTTATTGAAGTTTCAACACAGACAGGATTTGCTATAAAGGATAATGATTCAGGAGAAGTTTATGACTCATTAAATATGTTAGTAAGAATAGCAAATACCTTAGACGAAGTTAAAAGAGGAGTAATGAGTTAATGATATTGAGGGATAATAAAGGTAGATTCAAAAAAGGAAGTTCTCATCCACCAGAAAGGAAAGAAGTAGATATTGAATATTGTAAAAAGAAATATCTTGAAGGATATTCTTGTTTTGATATTTCTAAAAAATTTGAGGTTAGTCCTGAGACAATAGGAAATAGATTAAAAAAATTAGGATTAGAATTCTATACTCACCAATATATGAAAATTGAACATGGTTATCAATGTGATATTTTAATCCCTAAACAAAAAGGAATAGAAAGACCAACAATAATAGAATGTTTCGGAGACTATTGGCATAAAATTCCTTATGGAAATCCGATTGATTCAATTAGATGTCAAGAGTTAAGAGAAAAAGGTTTTAGGGTTTTAGTATTTTGGGAGAACGAAATAAAAGTTATGAAATTAAATGATTTAAGGAGGAAAATAGAATTATAAAGAGTTCATATAAGTTAGGAGGAGATATACAAGAGGTTATAGTAAAAGGAAATGAACTATTATTTTTTGATTTAGGTTCAGGTATGATTACTCCTATAACAGGACTAAGATTATCTAAGTCTGGAACAATTAAAGAATTTCCAGATTTAAAAGAAGATGAGGAGTGGAAGAAGAAAGCAATAGAAAGATTAAAAGAAAAAATGAAGAAATTTAATACAGAAATGGATAAAACAGAATACATAAAAGAAGAATTAATTAAATTTGGATATGAACCCCTATTTTATCAAAGGGCAGGACATAGAACAAAGAAATTTAAAGATTAAAATGGTAAACTGGGATTCAGTAGTATCTTTTTTAATTATCCTTGCAATAGTCTTGGGAGGTTGGGCAAAAGTTACAAACAAGACAATCCCAGAAATAGTCCAGGATATAAAAGATATGATAAAAGGAAAAAGTGAGGAAGTTGAAGAAGAAGTAACTGGAGGTTTTTATGAATAAAAATGAGTGAACAAAAATACACAGAAGAAGAAGCAAGAGAATATGCAGAAGAAATGGTTAGACAGTATGCTAAAGAAAAATCAAATTTACATGGATTTCTAACTAAAGTAATTGAGAATGATAATACAACAAAAGTTGGTAATGTAGATGAGGCAGAATTAGGAAAACCAAAAGTAACATTAAGAGCATTAAAAGAATTAGAATTATTCTGTAAAGATATTTATAAAGACGAATCATGGTCAGATTATTTTGAAAAATTATCTGAAATACAAACATCAACATCACTAAGCAAAGAAGGATTCCTCATGGAACTATCAGTATCAAATAAACAAGAACTATCCGATAAACAATCTAAAAAGAAAAAAGCAACCAATAAGGGATGGTTTCGGAAATCAGAATGAAGCTGAAAGGAGGAATAAAAAATGGAAGAAAATAAAGAAAAATCATTATTAGAAAGAGTTAAAGCAGTTGAAGAACTAAAAGAAGAATTAGAAAACAAAAAGAACAGAAAGAAAAAGATAAAGCTTCCATCAAAAGCCAAAACAAAAGGCATGAAAGCGAAAAAAGGATATGTCGGTATATTGAGAATTAGTGAGAATGGAGTAATAACTGGTGAAAAAGTAAAGATAGAAGGTTCTGCATTTAATGAGAGTTCAGGAAAATACCATGCAACAGATTCAAGAGAAATATTACTATGGCAAGGAAAATATCCTATCTTAGTTCAAAAGACTTGGAGGAAGAATCCAGAGAATTTCAGAAAAGCAGAGAATGAAAAAGATGAAACCTATGGTCAAGACTACATAAAGGCAAGACTAATAAGAGATACAATAAAGGATGTAAAACCAAAAGGTAATATAATTATTTGGATTGCTATAGGTGTAGCAGTTCTTATTGGGGTTAATTACTTCTTAGGAGCATAAATTGAAATTTAATAAAGCAAATTGGAATAATTATAAGAGAAAGGCAAAGTTAGTTGAACTTAATGTTAAAGACTACGATAACCAGACTATAGACTTTTATAAGATATATAGAGAAAAAAGTAAAGACGCAAAAAGAATACTTAAAAAATTAGAAAATGACTATGGATTCAGATTAGATAACGAAAAAGAGAAAAAAGGTTTCCTTAATAAAGATATTGAATGGAATAAGAATTAACATCAAATATTTAAATACCCTTCTACTCGTATTAGAATGAAACTGAAAGATTTTGTGAGTGTTCATACAAATAAAAAGAATAGTCAGATTAAGTTTGACCTAAAAAAAAGAAAATTAAAAGAAATAGAATTTGATGTTAAAAACCTTTTAGACTTAGAAATTAAACCAAAACATAAAATTAAATTCAATAAAAAATGGCAACATTAGAAGAAGCAAAACAAAGTGTTAAGAGAGGAAAAGATATATTACAATCTCAAAGACAGCAAGTTCAAGAGAGAAGAGAACAGGCACAAAAATCTAAAGAACAAATAATAAAAGAAAAAGAAAAATTACCAAAGAAAAGTCAAAGTAGATTAAGAGGAGGACTATACTCTGGACTTGAAGGAAGAAAAAGAAGGAGAATAATAAGTCAAGCTAAAGAAAGATTAGAAAGTGGAGAAAAAGATGTTCAAAGAGTTGAAAAAGGATTGACTCAATTTGAAAAAGAACAATTAAAACCATTTGAATCTCAGATTAAAAGTCAAGAAGCAGAAATTCAAGAAATTGAAAAACAAGAAAAAGCATACAAAAGAGCAAGAGAGTATTTTATAGAAGGTAAAGGAAAGGTAGCATTGTCTTCTTTAGGAAAGAAATATTATGACCAAATTGCCTTAGATACTGGTGCTGCTGGAGCTGCGGAGAGAATTAAAAAACAAGTTTCTGAAAAATCAGAATACACACCAGTTCTAAAACCAGGAAAACCTCTTGAATTTGATACATCAAAAATAGAGACTCCTTCTGTAGGTCAGTTCATAAAAGATATATTTACTAATCCAATAGGTAAAATTACAGGAGTTATCAGACCAATAGAGCCAGGGATAGAAGTAACTGAAATATCTCCTAAAATATTACCACCTACTACAACAACACCCCCTACTATAAAAAAACATTCTATACCAGAGTTTAGTTCGTTAGGGTTAGGTAGAGACTTATCAAGAACAGATAGAATAAAAGATATTAATCCATTAAGTTCAATGGATATTGGAAAAATAGAAAGTGATGTAAGTTTATTAAAAGGAAATTTAAGAACAACTGGTTCTCCAATTAGATATACAAAGATAAGAAGTCTAAAATCAAGAGGATATATTCCAGATAAAAAACCAAGAGACTTAAAAAAGAAATTACCAAGACCAAAAAAACAACCAGAATCAATAAAACCAAAAAAGAAAGATTACGAAGACATATTCTTTACAAATAAAAAATTAAAAAAGAAAGGTAGGAAAAAATCTATTTGGGGGTTCTAAATTAAATGGAATCCACAGGAGTTATCAGACCGATAAAGGAATTAACTAAGGAAACAAGTGATTTATCTACTAAAAATTTACCTCCAGTAACTGTTCCTCCTCATACTCAACCCCCTACACCTATTGAAGAGGCATTGGATATGTCTTTACCAAAAGTCCCTCAACTCCAAGATGTCCCAAGAGTTCAACCATCTATTGACCCCTATCTTAGAGATGAACAAGGACAACCAATAGGTTCACGAGCATTACCAGAACCAGATTCACTAAAACTTCCAGAAATATTATCAAGGGTTATAGGAAATGTTCCAACAACAAGAAAAATAGGAATAGGCGGACTTCCAACATTACCAACAGTAGATACTCAACAATTAGTAACAGAATCCTTAACAGATAGACCATCACAGGAGATAGCAGATTTATCAAGAACTGAAAGACAGAGATTAGAAAGATTCCAAGAACTAAGAGGAGATATTGAAGATGTCGGAAAAAAAGAATTAGAAGAAATTGAAAGATTAGGAAAAGGAAATATTGAAGGAGAAACTTGGACTGGTTCTAAAAAAGATTTAGAAAGATATAATAAATTAGTTGAAGATTATCAAAGAAAAGTTGGGGAATTTTCAGAAGAAATAGAATCAACTGGTGCTACTATTGAAAGAGAAGAAACCCCAGAAGGAGAACAATTATTCTTTAAATCCCCAGAGATAGAAACTGTAGGAGTAGGTATTCCAGGATTTAGAAAAGATGTTCCAGTAACAGAATTTACAGCAGGAACTGGAGAAGGAATTAGAACACAATCTGTTTTTGAAGCGACTAAACAATTTGGAGGATGGATTGGAGATACTACTGGAGCAATATCAGCAAAAACTTTAACAGGAAGAACAAAACCATCTTATTATGGAGAATATGTTGGAGACATTATAAGAGACCCATCAATATTAAAAGATAAATTTACTTTTTCTGGAGAACCAGATGTTGTTTGGGATTTAGGAAGTGGAGAAGCGAGAATACCTACAGAAGAAGATTTAGCAAGGAAAGATATAGTAATTCCTCCAAGTAAAGTAATAACAGAAGAAGGAGCAAGAGCAGGAGGAAAGTTTGTTGGAGACATAGGAAAATATGCAATACCTTATGCAGGAGCAGGATTCTTCGCAGCAGACATTGAAGGAGAAATAAGAGATTATGATTATAATCCAATAAGTTTTGCAAAAGAAGAACCAGGGCAAGCAGCATTATTAGGAGGAGTATTATTAACTGCAGGAGCATTAAGAGGAGTAAAATATGCAAGAACTCCAAGAATTTTAAAAGGAAGTGTAAGAGGTGGAGAAGTCATAAGATTGCCCTCAACAATTAAAGGAGCAAGAGTAAGCACAGAAAGAGGAGTAAAGAATATATTAAAATTTCAAGACAGAGCAATAAGAACTCCAGTAACAGCATATCAACAAACTCCTTTTCAGAAATTTCTAAGAAAAGAACCTGAGTTAGTTGTTGTTCAAAGAGGTCAAACTTATGTAGGAGAACCAGTAGCAAATATCTTCGGAAAAGGAGTAGATATAGATAAACCATTTCTTTATAGATTTGGAAGAGTAGGAAAAAAGGGAAACATAGTAAATGAAAGATTTTTTAAAACAAGAGTAGGACAAAAAAGAATAGACCCAGAATCAATAGTTAACTTACCAAGAAGAGACCAATATACTTTTGAGAAACTATTTGAAACAACTAAAACTAAGTCTCCTACAAAAGCAGAAAGAATTAAGGATATAGTTAGTGAGGATGAATTTTTACAAAAAGGATTAACTGAACAAATAGAGTTAGCCAAGATAGGAACTGGAAGGGCAACAACTTTAACAGGAACTGGAACTGTAGTTACTCCAGTAGGAAATTTAGGAAAAGGTGTAAAAACATTTAGAATTGAAACAGGGGCAAAAGATGTAACAAAACCTTTAGGAAGAGCATCAGGAAAAGTAGATGTAAGTAGAGATATTTTAATTCAATATCCAACAGTTTCAGCAGAAGGAACAGGAGTTCAAGTTATAAGTGGAACTGGAAAAAGAAGTTCTCCAGAATTTCTATCTAAAATGTGGCAAACTCCAAAAGCTATTCAAAGACCAGATATAAAAAAGATAGTATCAAAAACACCAAAACCATCAACAATAGTTGAACAAGCAACAACAAGACCAGCAGAATCTATCTGGGCAGGAACTGGATTATATGAAAGAACAACTGGAGGAGCATCAATTTCTCAAATAGGAGAATCTCAACAGACAACTATACAACCTGTATTATTATCAGCAAGGTTAGAACAACAAAGAATAGATACAACTCCTACAACATTTCAAGATGTAACTCCAAGAACATTTGTAGATTTATCTCCAAGAGTAGACACAGGTATAGATGTAAAACTTGATACAATACAAAGACCTGCATTAACTTTGATGACAGAAACTAAAACAGACCAATTACCAAGAACTTTAACAAGACAACAAGATAGACTATCAGAAAGACAAGCAATCCAACAAGCAACAAAGCAAAGACAAAGATTAAAGACAGGTCTATTCACTCCTCAAAAAACAACAACAAAAACTCCCATAAAAACACCTAAACCAAAGACACCAAAAACTCCAAAATTTAAATTACCTCTACCATCAAAAAGTCCAAGTATAAGTTCTTTAGGAAAAGGAATAGATGAAGATGAGTTTAAAGTATTTGTCAGAAAGAAAGGAGAAGATGTTAAAATAGCCGAATTTGGAACATTAGAAAGTGCAAGAACTAAATTACAATCTGAATTAACAGAAACTCTAAGAGCAAGTGGATTTATAAGTAAGGGAAAAGATAAGTTAGGATTCAAAGATGTAGGATTAACTGGAAGTCAATTCAGACCAGCAAAGAGAGATAAATTTAGAATTGTGGAAAAGAGAGAGAGAAGGATTAAGAAGGGAACAGGAGAAGTAACTGAAATTTTAAAAGCAAGGAAGGGAGGGAAAAAATTATTTTAATAAAATGAAAGGTGGATGGAATAAAGGTTTAACTAAAGAAACAGATGAAAGGGTAAGAAAGATGTATAGTAAGGGAAAGAATAAAGAATGTCCAATATGCAAAAAAAGTTTTTATTGTAGAGAATGTGAGATTGAAAGAAGAAAAACCTGTTCAAAAAAATGTTGGTATAAATATAAGAGTAAAATGATGAATGGAAAGACACCTAAGAATATAAAATTATTAATGAAGGAAGGAAAAAAATATAGATTCAATAAAGGAAAACATTATTCTCCAAAATCAGAATTCAAAAAAGGAGTTCCTTCTTGGAATAAAGGAATAAAAATGACAAAAGAAAAATATCCCAATTATGGACTAAGGAAAACAAGAGAGATTATTAGAATTCCTAAAAAAGATACATCAATAGAAATAAAAATACAGAAATTTCTATCCTTACTTCACATAGAATTTTACACACATTATTATCTTTCTCAGATAAGACACTCTTACCAATGCGATATTTTCATTCCAAAACAAGAAACAGAAGGAATAATAATCCCACAAGAGACGATTATAGAATGTGATGGTTGCTACTGGCACGGATGTCCCAAATGTGATTTAAACCCTTATAAAAAATTAGAAGAAAGAAAAAAGTTAGACAAACAAAGAACCAAAGAACTTCAAGAAAAAGGTTTTAGAGTAATTAGACTCCGGGGTCATGAAATAAAGTCAATGGAATTAAATGATTTGAGGAATAGACTATGAATAAACGAGGAGTAGCAGCATTTGTATACTTCATGCTCGGAGTAGTATTCTTTGTATTAGGATTAGCTTTAGCCCCAGTATTAAATGATACTATACAAGGAGATGAAGTCAGAGGAAGTGATGGATTAGACTGTTCAAACGAAACTATAAGTAATCAATATAAATCTGTCTGCACCCAAGTAGATTCTTTCAACCCATTATGGATTGGAATAATGTTTGGGTTCGGAGCAATCTTATTGGGGAGAGTGTTGTTATAAAATGAATAAAAAAGGTGGAATTTTCTTAGGTGTAGCATTAGGATTATTTATGTTTATGACTGGAGTTTTAATCTTACCTTACTTAGCAGATGATGTATCAACTTTTAGGACTGCATTAGATTGTTCAAATACAGGTTCAATTTCAGATGGAATTAAATTAACTTGTCTCTTTGGGGGGAGTTTGATTCCCTACTATATATGGTTTTTCACCTCACTTAGTTTAGGATTAATTTTGGGTTCGGGAGGTAGAAATTAGGATGAAAAAACTAATCTTACTTATGTTCTGCATGGTTTTCTTAGCTTTGCCTTTAGTTAGTGCTGACTTAGATAAAATTTCTTATTTGAAAGGAGAAAATGGAAATAATGATTTAAAAGTTGAATTGTTTGATACTTTTTTAGGAGTTGATTTCTTATGGAAAACTAAAGATTGGGGAACTGCCGAATTAAAATCTCACGAATCTGTTGTTCAAAAAAGAGATGTTGTAGTAAATCAAATAACAGAAGAAGTTAATCCAAATGCTATTGGAATGTATTATGATTTTTCTTTTAATGAAATTTATCAGAATGGTTTAGGTAAAGTTGAATTTACAGACCAAAGAACTGGAGAATTAGTTGAAAGAGAATGGAGATATGTTTATGGGGTTTTTGAAAATTGGACTTATCCAGTTTATTCTTGTGTTGAAGATGTATGTGAACAATCAGGAACAGAAACAAAATTAAACAAAACTTGGTATCCTTATGAAGAGACTCATGGGAGAGATATTCCAAAGGGGGATATTATTATTGGGGTTGAAGTAGAGGTCAGACATAAAGACCATATGGATATTGTTTTAGAAGTAGGTGGCAAAAAACTATCCAAACACGCAGAATATCAAAATATCCAAACAGATGGACATGGAGAAACATTGAATTCAGATGCTTCCGATGACGGACGTTTAAGAGGATTTGAAATTAAAACAAGATTTCCTTTTGTAAATACGACTGGAGATTATAGATTGATTAATGTTACAAAACATAGTTCTTCAACTGCAACAAAAGCATATTTATATCCAGAAGGAGCAGGAACTTCTGCAATAGCCGTCGCTTCTTTTGTTGGTGACGTTGCTGGTTTTGATAGTCTTAATGTTCCACTTTCTAATAATACAGAATATTGGCTTGTTGCAGGAGATGATGGAGCTAACTATAATTATCGCCATAAAGCTTCTGCTACAGGTTGGAATTATATTGGAACAAATATTCAAATAGGAGCAACAGATAATGCTGTTGCAGTAGATTATACAGATAATTCTTCTTTTGCTTTAGGGGGAGGAAGTGACCATATTTTTAGTTTAATTTCAGTAACAACAGGAGAGGAAAATCCTCCAAACGTATTAGAAGTAACTCTCCTCTCCCCAGAAGATAATGCAAATTTAACAAGTCAAACAAATGATTTTATTTGGAATGTTTCAGACCCAGAATCTTTAGGAATAACAAACACAACAATAAAAGTTTTTAATTCATCTGGAGAAGTTTATTCTTTTACAAATAGTTCAGGATATGAAGGAAGTTATACTGATTCAATAACATTAAATGATGGAGATTATTCTTGGAATGCAACAGCAGTAGATTCAACAAATTTTGATACCTTCAGTTCAGCAACGAGGAGTTTTGAGATAGATACAACTCCGACAATAAGTGTAAGCTCCCCATTAAATGATACAAATTATTCAACTTCAAGTATTTGGTTCAACGCAACTTCTGATTTATCTGTAGACTATTGGATAATAAATTATAATGGGACTAATCACTCAATTCCAGACCAATCAGGAACAAGTTTAAATGAATTATTAACAGTTGAAGATGGAGAACATAGTTTATTGCTTTATGCAAATAATTCCGATACAGGAGTTTTCGGATTGAACGATTCAATTAGTTTTTCTGTTGATACAATAGACCCTCAATTTACAGTAAACTTTCCAGTTGATACTCAAGACTATGCAAAGGTAAATGATACTTTACAATTAAATTGGTCAGTTTCAGATACTAACTTAGATACTTGCTGGTATAATTATAATGGAACAAACATAACAGAATCTTGTTCTTCTGGAAGTAATATCTTAGCAAATATAACATTAACACCAACACACGAAGTAACTTTCTATGCGAATGACACTCATGGAAATGAAAACTCAACAGTTCATACTTGGGATTACAAAGTATTTGAAAATTCAAGAACATTCACTAATTCATTATTTGAAACAGAAACAGAAACTTATTCAATCAATCTGACAGCAAATTCAAGTCTAACAGAAGTAAATCTATTTTGGAATGAAACAAGTTATGGAATGAGCCAATCAGGAAATATTTGGTCTTTTACAAGAGATACCCCTATAGGAATAGGAGATTTTGATTTAGCATTTAATTTCACTTATGGAGGAAATATAATCAACTCTTCATCAAGTAGTCAAGAAGTAAATGAAACTCTTTTCACTCCAACAAATGCAACATATCCAGATAAATTCCTATCTATAAATTTCAAAGATGAAAATGATTTAAGTCAAATAAATGCAAGTGTTCCTACAAGTTCATTCACTTACTACTTAGGAACTGGAGTAGTAAATAAAACATTAACATTCTCAAATACAACAAAGAACTTTCATTACAACTTTTCAGGAACAACAAAAGACAAAGATTTGACAGTTACAGATATTTCATTTCAATATAGAGATGTAGATGATTATCCTCAAAGAATTTGGAATCCATCAACACAAACTTATTCAAACACTACAACAAACCAAACACTTTATTTATTGTCTACAGATGATGGAATATTTGTAACTTATCAAGTAGTAGATTCAACAGAAACAACAATAGAAGATGTAAGTGTAGTTACAACAAGAGTAGTATCTGGAGAAACAATCCAAGTAGGAGCAGGAGAAACAGATAGTGCAGGAACAGTTACTTTCTGGCTTAACCCAGACTTTGAACATACATCAACATTCACACATCCAGATTACGACACATTCACTTTTGTCCATTTCCCAACACAAGCAAGTTATACGATAACATTAGGTCAGGATGTAACTACAGATGTATCTTGTGTTCGGGGAATAAGCGAAACAGTAAGACCCACAGAAATCTTAACTCAAAATGAAGAATATGATTTCAATTATACTGTAGTTTCAGACTATTGGAATTTAACAGAATTTAAAATGACTTTAACCTATGGAAACGGAACTTTAATAGGTTCAGATACTTCAACAACTTCTTCTGGAGGAACAGTCAATATAAACAATGTAAATGTTTCAGATTCAGATTATATAACTATGGATTATTATTATGAAATAGATTCAGATGAAGATGATGGAGAATGTGGACAAGTATCAGGAACAAGAGAATGGATAGTTCAATCAACAACAGGACAAGAATTTGGAATATGGAGAGTAGCACAAGATTTCAAGACTTATTCAAATGCAAGTCTTTTTGGAATGGATGACTTTGGAAAAACTCTAATTGCTTTTGTAATAATTGTTTTAATGGTTGGTGGATTAAGTATGAGATATGGAATTGCAAGTGAAGGAGCAATAATGGGAATAATGTTTGGAACAGTCTATATGTTAGATGTTGGTTTAGGATTAATCCCACAAATTACAATAGGTGGAATAACAGCGGCAGAACACTTTGTAACTATCATCACATTTATAATACTATTCGCAGTAGTATTAAGGGAGGAATTTAGATGAAATTTATGACTTTAAGTTTATTAATTGTGGGATTGTTGTTATTATTTAATTTCGGAGGAATAGAAACCCCAGTTACAGGATTAACAAAAAATATAATTGCAGATGTAAATGACCCAGAAGCAGATAATCCAATTAGTGAGTTAAGAGATAAGCCATTGATTACAATCGGAGGAGTAAAGTTAGGGCTTTGGGCAGCATTATTAGTCGCTGCCACAACAATAACCGCTGTAGGAGTAAGGGCAGGATTACTTGGCTCAACACCACAAATAAGTTTCTATTTAGCACCGTTAGTTGTAGCATTTGCAGGAATAATATTCATAGACTTAGCTTCCCTATTTGGAGAACTTTGGACAATATCTTCTGCCTGGCTAAGAATAGTTTACTCATTAATCTTCATACCTTTAGGGGTAGGTTATATCATAGCAACTAAATCATTCATTGAGGGAACAGATTATTAAGATGTCACCATCGCAATATGTGGAGCCATTTAATTTCAAGGAAATATATTTCAATTATTTCTTAGGAAATCAAGAATTAGCACCTTTCTTATTTGTAATTATCTTTTCTTTTGTGGCGGCATCATTAAATATCTCAAATACAATTTTCACAATCTTATTAGCAATAGGTTCAATAATGTTTGGAGCATATTTCGGTCAAGAAATTTACGCATTAGCGTTATTTTTAGTAGGAACATTCCTATATTTGACATTTTCAAAATTCATAAAATAACATCAAATATAAAAACCAACAAAACAATAAATAAACATGGCATTTAAAGATATGGTCAGTAAGATGAGAGAGAGAAGTGATAATAGAAAAGAACTAATTAGAGACTTAGATGAAAAAGTAAGAATACAAAATTTAGTTGAAGATAGACAAAAGTCTGCAAATGAAAGGGAATTAAATAGATTCATAAATGAAGAAAGAGAAAAAAACATTTCAGAACAATTAGAAATAGCCAGAAAACAAAAAGACCACGATATAAAATTCAATCACAATCCTTTAGATGTTCAAAATATAACTAATAAAACTCAATGGAGTGTTATGAAAGAAAAAAACCAATTCACAAATAAAAAGAGTATGTTCTCAGACCAACCTTTAATTCATAAATCAAATCCTAAATTATTACAAAACGCAAAATGGCTAATGAAATAGACTGGTTTAAATCAAAACCCAAAAAACTATTCAAGGAATCAAAGAAAAAGAAAGTAAAATTTGAAGAAGATTTCAAACCAGAAAGAGCATTAAAAACAGTTGGAGGTCTGGCTTTGTTAGGTGTTGGAGTTCATTTAGCAACAGAGTTAATAGATTAAAATGGTAGAAGATTTCCAAAAAATAAAGAAAAAATTAGAAGGCATTGGAAGAAGTGCAGGAAAATTATTAACTTCAAAAGGTAAAAGAACAATACTCAAAAAACCAAAAACAAAACTTCCTTCAACAGACCCCGAGAAATTTATCTCAAGAGGTTTAGGAAATAGGGCTTTAGTAAGAAAAGGAAGAACTGGTTATTTCAATGAAGATACAATAGGAGAATCAAAATGGTTATAAATCCAAGTGAAAGGGGGAAAATTAATAAATGAATAAAAAAGGACAACTTGGACAGTTGGGTGTAATTATTATGATTTTTGTTGCAATAATCTTAGGTCTGGCTTTGTCCACACAGATTTTCAATACACAAAATTTGGTTACTGAAAAGCAAGATGTTACAGACGAAGAACAAAGTCTTACAACTTGTTATACCTCAGATAATCAAGTAAATGAATCCAATTCAGATTGTAATATTACTGTAAATAGTTGGTATCCTACTGGAGATTGGAGAGCATCTGAGACCCAATGTAATATCGGAAGTGTAGTTGTAACAAATTCTACTGGAGGTTTGACACTTATAGAAGGAACAGATTATAACCTATTTGCTGGTTCAGGACTATTGCAGTTCCTTAACACAACAAATACAGATTCCTTAGCAGAGAACCTTACACTTTCAGACTATAATTATTGTGGAGAAGGATACAACAAAGATGCAAGTTCAAGAGGTATTGCAGGACTTTGGGGGCTATTTGCGGCTTTCATCATATTGGGTGCAACTTTCTACGGAATCCGTGAATGGTTGAACAAATAAGGTAAATTATTTATTTTTTGATTTTTAATTAGTTAGAACTCTAATAGAGTTATAAGGAGGTAAAAAAATATGGCAAAAAAGAGAAAAGTCGGACGACCTAAGAAAAAAAGGTCTACAAGAAAAAAAAGAAGATAATCATTTAATTGATATTCTTTAACAAAAGGAAGGGCGTTACGAGATTTGTTCGGATGCGAGTCCTTAATTTACTCTGCCCTATCCTTTTAACTTAGTAGTAACTACATTCTTAAATACTTTTTGGTAGTAACACTTATTCTTTCTTTTCACTATTTTAAAGTTTATAGAATTATTTAAATACTATTTCCAGTTCTAATGTAAAAATGAAAAGAGAAGATGTAAAAAAACAGAACTTTTACAAGGCAATATTCAATATGATTAGGGATGGGAAAACTCCTTCTTTTATAAGTAAAAATCTTTCCTTACCCAGACAAAACATATATTACTATACAAACAACCTAAAAAAGTGGGGTTTAATAGAGAAAGTAAAGGAAGGTCATTGGAGAGTTGTTGTAAAAACATTCTCGTTAGGAACGAGACCCCCCACTTTTACAAAACCCAAAACCAATTTACACGCATTACAAATTAAAATCCCTATCCTTTCTGGAAAAATAGATGATTCGGACTGGAAAGAAGGAGAGAAATTAAACAACTGGACACCCACATACAAACGATTTAAAGAATTAGGGGGCATTACCCTTAAAAACAATAATAATCGTTCTCTGACCCTATTTCTGCAAGAGAGAGACATATCTCAATTAAAGGATGTAAAGGAATTAACAATCAACGCAATAAGTTGGGCAAATTCTTATTTTAGAGATAAAAATGTAACTTTAGATTTATTAAATTCAGAAGTTAAAAACTTAGATATAGCAACAGAAGATAAAGAAGCAGAATCAAAGAGAGGTAAAGGAGAAAAATTTGAATTAGATTTAGATAAGAAATCAGAAAAACTATTGCCTAAAGATAATATAAATGCAAAGTCTTGGATTGATGGAAGTCCTTTTAATTTTAGTGCAGAAAGTAATGACTTAGAATGGAAGAGGGCTTACCTAAATATGCCTTTTGCTATGAGAAACACTTTAGAAGCAGTCCACTATATTGCACAAAATTATAAATCTCATGTTGGAGTTGTTGAAAAACTAAATAACTTATTAGATAAACCAAAAGTAAAGAAAAAGATAAAGGAAAATGTTTCAGATAATAAACAGACTAAATTAGGAGATTTCGTATGAGAAAACCCAACTATCCAAAAAAATGTCCAAGATGTAACAGTCTAAGAATAAATGTTTACGGATTCAAATTCAAATGTAAAAGATGTGGTTTTATAAATCTCGCTGAATTTCATTTAAAAGAAAATGGACAAAGAACTTAAAAAAATAAAAAAAGTCTGGGGAATTAATGCTTACGAAAAAATAATGGATATTCTATACAAACAACAATTAAGAATAGAGGAACTTATTAAAAGTAGAGAAAATCATAAAAATAATGTAGAGAAGTTAAAACAAATAATAAAAGAGATAAAAAATGAAAAGAAAAATACTATGAACTCAAAAAATCACATTCACAGAGCAGGTAATCCTATTCAGTAATGGTAGGAGGGATATGATTTCTTTGTTCTGAAATCCTCGCCTAATTAAATCCTGCCTGTGATTTGTTACTTTACAATTTATACACACTTTTAAATAAGACTTTTCTTTACACTTTTTATGGATAAAGTAGTCTGTTACGAATGCCTAACTGAAATAAGTGGAGGAGTATTTAAAATCAAGAACAATAAAAAAATATATTTCTGTTCTGGAGAATGCTTAGATAAATACGAGGAGAATAAGAATGAGAACTGATTGGTCTAACTTATTTAAAATCAAAATAGCAAACCCAGATGAAAGTTTCCAACATCACGAAGTAGTTAAATTAATAATTGTAATGAAAATTCTTAAAAAATATCAATCTAATAAAAGCTGGATTCGCATATACACAGAATTTTCTTTGGAAAATAAACAAAAACCAGATATTTATTTTGAAGATGTGAAGAAGAAGTTTATAATTTGTTGGGAAATTAAAAAAGATTATTCAGATAAATGGTTAGATAAAAAAACAAAACAATATTTAAAATACGACGAAGAAACTCCGTTCTTTAAAGTAGATTTCGTTCCAATTAACTTAAATAAACTATCTAAAAACATTGAAGAACTAAACAAACAATTAGATGATTATATGTTTTAAAAATGACTAAAACATACCAAGAGAGGATGTTATCAGAAATAAAGTTCGTTAAATCTTATATTAAACTCAATTCGCCCTCTTTCCTCGCAGGGCTGGAGCAACAAAATGAATAAAAAAATATTTGATATTTTCCAAGCAATAATGGGAATTACGATTATTATTTTTATGGCTCATTGGATAATAATTATGAAAGCAATAATTTGGTTTGGAGAAATGCACTTATATGAACCAAATTTAACAATCGCAATAATAGAGGGCATACTTGCCTCATTATCTTTTGCTTGGTTTTTTGTAATATTTTTTCATTCTTGTAAAGATAAATTAGATGAATGGATTAAGTTCATCAAACTAAATCGGAAAGAGGGCGAACTAAAATGCTAACGCATTTTTCCTACGGAGAGTTTAATAGGAATTTAAAGGAGTTTTAAAAATGAAATACATAAGAATTGAAGAAAAAAAGATAATGAAAAAAAATAAATTAACTGAAAAGTTGAAAACAAATAGAATAGTTTTATTTACAGATATGACAACTCAATCAACAGGAATAATGTCTGAATATGAATTAAAACAAAACTATCATAAAATGGTTGGAACTTCAGAAGGAAAGGTTTGTTATATGGAGAAAATAAGATGATAGAAAAACAAACAATACAAACAGAAAGGATAGAAAAGCAAGGATTAGACAAAGAAATATTAAGAAAAAGGGGAAATTCAAAAACATATAATGGTTG
>CAYMES010000007.1:13339-42901 GCA_964389765.1 Candidatus Woesearchaeota archaeon | reverse complement strand
TCCTCCATATTTTTCTGTATATAAAAAAGATAAACATGCAGTTAAAGCATGCCCTATATGAAGAGGTCCAGATGCAGAAGGTGCAAATCTGGTAATAATTTCTTTTTTTGTATTAGGTAATTCTGGCAGTCCTTGTCTTTCCTTTCTTTTACTTGTTTTGTCCTTTAATTTTTCAAATTCTTTTTGTTGTTGGTTTATAGAAAGGGAATTTACTTTTTTAATCTGCTCTTGGATTTCTGGAATTATTTTTTTTACTTGTTTTTTTTCTAATCCTTCATGAAATAGAGAACTTAAAACAGCGCCAGTTTTTGCATTTCCTTTATGTTCTAAAGCATTTTTCAATGCATATGCAAAAATAACATTCTTATCAAATTTATTTTTGACCATTTTATATTTAAAAGAATGGTCTATATATAAATTTCACTGATTAAATAAAAATTAAAAATGATTGTTTTAAAGTCCTGCTCTTCTTTCAAGTCTTTCAATTTTTCTTTCAATTACATCAACCCTATTGCTTAATTTATATACTTTATCATAGGTATTATCTAGTTTGTGTTTTATTTCTTTTAATATATCTTTAATTTTTCTTGCTTTATTAGAAGAACTTCTTAGGTTTGGATAATAACTTTGACCAGTAGAACTCGGGGTTGTTTGTGAAGAGTTTCCAGAAGCTAAATTTCCTAAAAATCCCAAAGCATCTGAACCTTTATCATCTGATTCAACTTCTTTAGCTGTAGATTGTGAATTTTGTGTCAAGTCAATATCTTTTCCTATGTTTTGAGAACCCTGATTTTGAAGATTTTCTGGAGATATAGGTTTTCTTTTTGTTAAATCAAGAACATCATCTTTTTTTTTGAATTTTTTCAAAAAATCTTTGATTACCATGAAAATTTAAATCATAAAGAGTTTAAAAATTTATTGAAAATACTATCTGGATGAGTTATCTTAAAAAATCTTGTATTGTTATATGGTTCTTTAGTTCTTTTGGAATTCTTGCTTTTGATAGCATCTGACAAAGGTCTTCTTTATATCTTTTCATTACTCCGAGGTTTTTATCTTCTTTTCCTTTTTCAATTCTTTTATTGTTTTCAAAAATTTCATAACTATGGGATATGCATTTTCCTTTTTCATCAAAAGAATAAACATCAATAAATTTTTTATCATATCTTCTTATTTTCAATTCTATAATTAAAGGAGATAATTTAGGATTTAATCTACTATCATCGGGAATAACATTTCTCCAAGTACTTAAACTAATAGTATAATCTTGGAAAAATTCTTTACGTGAGGTAGTATAATATGTTTTTGTTTCTAATTCTCCACTATTTGTATAAATTACAGGGCCTTCATCTGAATTTTCAGGATCAGGAATTCTTGAATCTGTCATAATTATTTAATAGTAAATAGGTATTTAAATAAAATTATAACAGAGAATATACTTCTATGTAGTTTGGATTTATTTTAAAAGAGAAGATATTAAGAATCTAAGTGTTGTTTTAACTTTTGTGAAAAATTATCTTTATAATCATCAATACATGTTTGTTCAGTATATTCTCCATCTTCTCCTAGTTCTTTATAATGGTAAAGAGGAAACCATTCATCCTTACATTCTACAAATAAATTTATATAAAATTTATTTTCAATAGCTATAAATGGATTTTTTTCTTGCTTGGTTTTTCTTAACATTTCTATAATATGTTGTTTTTGGTATTTTTCCAGATTTTCACATGTTTTTTTAAAAGAAGGTTCTAAAAGAAATAATTTAGCATATATGGGGAAATTAAGGACATTTTTAACTGAACCAAATGAAGAACGAGCTTCTTGATTTCTTATTTTTTTAAATGCTTCTAAACAATATTTTTTAAATTCTATTTCTTGTATTTCTTGTTCAGATTTAACTTTGAAATTTTTATTAAAATCTTCAAATTTCTCTATTTCTTTAGTTGCATCTATAGTTTTGTTTTTATATCTATCTTGTAATACTCTTGTAAATGCCTGATAATGCGAGGTTTTTTTAAATAAGTATAGTAATTGGTCTAATATTATAGCAGATGCCTGTTCTATGTTGTTAATTCCTTTTTCATTTTCTTCTAAACCCTTATAAATATATTCTTGTATTGTAACTATAAAGCTTTTAATAGATATTAACCTAATTGCTTCTGAATCATTTTTAGAAATGTTAATATAACTTTCTCCTATTGAAGTAGTTTTTCCAGACACACTATAATTACATTTTTTTCCATTAAATCTTTCTTTTGGAGATATTATTTCACCATCAGCACAAATTAGTGTTTTATTTTGCTTAATGAATTCTGTTTGCCCTTTTGTTTTTAAGTCATTTATTTGATTTTGTATATAATCTTTTGTTATTACAATGTTTTGTTTTGCTTGTGTTAAATTTTCTGGAGTAGAATTTTGTGTGTAATCATCTTTCCTTATTTTAATTTGTTTTAAAAGTGCTTGTTTAATTGTTTGTTCAGATAGTAATTGAACTAGCTGAATTTCTAAATATAATCTTACAGAAATAAATATTATTAAAAGAAGAAGTATACTGCATATTATTAAAGCAGTTATAAACCATTTATTATCTAAGAGATTTCTATTTTTTGAATTATAATTTCTTACAACTTCTTTTTCCATTAATAATTAATAAGGTATATACTTAAAAATTTATTGAAAATTCAGTATTTAATTTATAGCTAAAATTTAAAAACTGCAGGAACTTAATTATAAAGAATAAATAAAAGAGTTAAAATGGCATCAATTGATAGTGTTTCAGATATTATAGAGAAAGTTAGTCCTTATTATAAAAAGGAAGGTTCTGCATCTGAAGAACATAAATTGGTTTATGATTCTTCTTCTCAAACTTTAGAACCTGTTTATTTCTGGATATTAGATTTTATGAATGATATGTTTTCTGGAAATGTAGAAAAATTAATAGATAATTTTACATCTTCTCCTGGAAGTGGACATTTTGGAGAACTTCAACAAAGAGCTTCAATAATGCAGCAACAAGCAACAAAAACAATGGGAGATATAAATACAGTTATTAAAAGTATTATAAATCTTATATATTCATTAAAAGAGTTTGAAATGAGAATAGAGCATTATAAATCTGCAAATAGTGATGATAAAGATGAAAGACAATCAGGAATATTAGCATTAAAACAAATATGGATGGATAATGTTGATGTCAAAAGAGGAAGAGGAAGCATAAATATGTTGGCACATGATATGAATTTTGCAACTTTAAGAGATGCATTTATGAGTGCTGAATCACTTAAAGATGTAGATAAAATGGATTTAAATGACAGAGTTAAAAGAATGTTAAAACCAAGATTAAAAGAATTTTTTGAATGGAGAAAAAGAAGTGAACAAGAGTTGAAGAAAAGGTTTGAAATTGAAAGAAATTATTTAAAAAGCCAAGTTAAGTCATTACAACTTTATTCAAGATGGGTTAAGCCATATCTTATAGCTTCAGAAAAATTAAAAATGAAAGAAACAGATAGAGAGCCTTCTGTAGTTAATATTTTTAATACTTTACTTTTAGAGCTGACTTTATTTGGAAAAAAAGAAATTAAAGTTGAAAATGCAGTTTTAGATGGCGACCTTCCTAGTAGTTTTAAAAATGTTAAAAATAAAAGAAAATATTACTCATGTGTGCTAATTGATTTTGTTTTTAGAGGAATTCCCCAAAGAGCTTCTAGTGGAGGATCTACTCATTATGTTTTTGGAGGAAGAGCAGAAGTTACATTTAGAGGATACTGTCTTAACGAAGATGAGATTAATATGTTAGAAGAAGAGATGAAAAAAGATGATATATATGATGCTCTTAAATTAATTGAAGGAACTACTACTGGTTCTTTAGACGAATTAAGAGAAGATATAGAGAAATTTATAAATGAAGAAGAAAAACAAGAAGAAGAGGAAAAGAAAAGTAATGATGCAAATCCTTTTTTAGCTTTATTTGGATTTTATAAAAAAAAGAAGAAAAAAGACGATAAAAAAGAAAAGAATGAACAAGACGAAAAAATTAAAAAATTAAAAGAAAAAGGAATTAGAAAAGATAATTATGTTGAAGGAATGGTAAGAGGTTTGGGAGAAAGCAAAGCAAAACAGAACTGTTTTACTGTATTTGATGTTTATAAAAAAGCACATGGAATGGCAAGTCATCCAAGTCCTTTTGACTAATATGAAAATTTTTCATAATTTTTATCTTGTTTTTTATAATGATTAAATAAAATATATATAATAGTCATCATATGGAATTTCTATTTTTTCTGTCTGCTTTCTTGTTAATTTTTCCATTATTTTTCTAAATAATCTTATTGAATTTCCATGTGCAGATATTGCTACATTTATCTTGTATTTTTTCATGAATTTTTTTAAATCTTTTACAAAGCTTCTTACTCTTTTTTCTACGTCTGAGAAGGATTCACCTGTTTTTCCTGGAGGTCTGACATTATATCCTCTGTGAACTGCTTTATATTCTGCTTTTCCAAGAATTAGTTCAAGTTTTTCTTTAGTTTTTTTATCAAGATTTTCAATTGCATCTCCTTGTTTTTCTAAAAAATCAAGATTTTTTTCACCCATTTTCTCTACAAATGATTCATGAGAAGTTCCTTCTAAATCTCCATAAGAACGTTCAATCATCCTATCATCTTGGATAAGACAGCAGCATTCTGGATGAAATTTCAATACTTGTTTAAGGGTTTGTTTGCTTCTTGTTAACTTTGTGTGAAAAGCAACTTCAAATTTTTTTCTTCTTAATTTTTTTGCTATTGTTTTTGCTTGTTTAATTCCAAAAGGAGTTAGTTTAGAATTTTTCCATCCTGTAAATATTTTATTTTTGTTATAATATGTTTGTCCATGTCTAAATAAATAGATTTTTAATTTATTTTTTTCAGAATTTTTTTTGTTTTTACCTCTTTTTACAGCTCTTTTTGCTTTTTTCATCTTTCCTCTTTTTTATTTAAATCAAGGTGATTTAAATCTTTTATTGTTATTTAATATGTTCTTTTATATGGGGATTTTGGCTTTTATATATTTTAATGATTATTTTATTATATCTTTAATTTAATGTTGTGTTTTGGATTCTTTTTTCAGTTATAATAAAGATGGTTAAGAGATATATAAATTTAATTAAAAATAGATTTTATTTTGCTTTTTGTTCTTTGCTTTTTCTTTTCGTATAATATTCTCTTTGTTTTGCATCATATTCTCTTATACGTTTATGTATTTCTTTAAAAAATAAAGGTACAACATCTTCTAATCTTGCTCTTTTTAGGTGTGGAAAATTTTTTCCTGAATTTAATGAATGAATATGTTCCTTACCAATTATTTTACTTAATTTAGGATGGTCTATTGAAAAGCAAGTAGTAATATGACTTCCTACAATCTCTCCACCATTAAAAAGATTAAAATTTAGAGTTATTTCAGGATACCCATACCTGATCATTGTACTTTTAATTTCATATCTTAATATCCCATTTGGAGGCCCTATTATTCCTTTTCCAAAATCTTTTCTTTCTATACCTATTATAATTTTATCGTTATTTTTTGGAATACTATCTTTGGGAGGAAGGTCTCTATGTATAAAATATTCAATATATTCGCAATGTTTTGGAGCAGGAGAAATATAAGGTCCTAAATCTTGATAAGAGATATTTCCCAATTTATTTTTTGGATTAGGATTTCTTGGATCTAATCCAGTATCTTGATATTTATTAGCTTCTGATATAGCTAATGCAAAAAATTCAAAAGGAGTTATTCCAGGTAGTTCATCTGGAAATTCTGGAGCTAAGTTGGCCATGTTATTTTTATAAAGTTAGGATATTTAAGATTAATTATCATTAATTATCTATAAGAATTAATAAATTAAAGTGGGTTAAATTTTCTTTCATAATCTAAACTCATTGCATATGGAAAATTAGAATAGTCATAAATCTCAATATTTATTTTTTGATTTGTTAATTCACGAATATTTTCTTGTATTATCTGTTTAATTTTACTTATTTGTTTTTGATTTAGGTTTTTATAAGGTTTTAATTGCAATTCTATTTTTTTATAATTGTTTTTTAATTTAAAATATCCTGTTATATTTTTCGCTATTTCATAATCTTTGTATAAAGCTTGTTTGATATCTGCTATTGAGATGTTGTTTTTCTTTTCAAATGATTTTTTTCTTCCATATATAGCAAGAATAGGTAAGGCAAGCTCAGGTTTAATTATTTTATTTATTTTATTTAAGTCAAGCATTTTTCCTATATCTTTTGAATTATATCTAAATAAAGGTATTTTTGCTTCTTGATTTAAAATAGAAATAACTATTTCTCCGAAATTATTTTTATCTTGGTTTATTATTTCTACAAATATTCTTTTTGGATCAAAATAAGTTAGTTCTGGAACAGTTTCTATATCTTTTCCTAAGAATTTATATCTAAGCTCTTTATTTTGTTGAAGGGTTGAGCGCAATTTAGAAAGTTTAGGAGAATCAAAAAATAAATTTAAACCAAGTTCAGTTAAACCCATTGTTAATCTTATCTGTCCTTTTTCTGGATTTTCAAAATTTAGATTTAGCTGTTCCATTAGATATTCTGTTAGACTATTTGAAAACCAATCTCCCCCCATTACAAGAGATATTTTTGTATTTTTTATGTTGAGATTTTGTTTTATATCTTCTACTGCTTTTTTTAAAAAATGAGGATCTCCTATTATTATAAATTCATCAAATTTTTGTTTAAATATTTTTATAAAAGTTATTATTAAATCAGATCTTACACTTGTATTTATTATAGGATATGAAGAATAAAACGTAACACCCATAGGATTTGCATTTATTATCATTATCTTCTTTTCTTTTGCATTAAATAAAATTTCAATATATTTATCAACCATTTTTCTTATCTCTTTGATATCTTGTTTAAAAATTATATCAAATGCATATGAATTAGTAAAACCAGAACTAGCTATTGCTGTTTTAATATTTTCTATGTTTTTATCTATAAATAGTTCATCTATTGAAAATTTTTCAAAAATCTCTTTTTTTTCTATTATTGGAATTTTCTCATAAAAATCTGTAAGGTTGTTAATATGTTCAGGATTTATATTATTTTTATCCAGAATTTTTTTATATGCAGGTATTTTAGAAGCAGCTCTTTTAAATGACTTGATTAATTGTTCTTGAATTTTATCATCTTTTTTAAGCTCTTGTTTTATTTCTTCATGTTCTCTTTTTTTATCCATATATATTTCTATTAATGAAAGTATAAAAATGTTTTTAGATTATTTTAATTTTCATGTTATCTTTTTAATTAAATAGTATTTTCTAAATTTTTTGGTTTTATATTTTTTAATAAAATATCCTTTTAACTTATAATTGTTGTTTTTGTAAAATTCTATTATATCTTTTTTACAAGATAACCAGATTCCATTTTTCCCCAATTTTTTTGCAATTTGTTCTGCTTTTTTTAGAAGTTTTGAGCCTATTTTCTTATTTCTAAATTCTGGCAAGATAGCTATCCATGCTATATAAGCAAATTTCTCTGTATTTATTTTTTTAGAAACTTTTTTATTAGTATATTTTTTCATAACTCCGATAAATCCAATTAACTTTTTATTAGACTGAGCTAATAAGATTATCTGTTCATTATTATCAATAAAACCCTTAAATCTTGGTTTAGACCAGTAAGCAGGATATCTGTCAGCTTTTTTAACAAGTTTTATGAATTTGTCTTTATCTTCTGGTTTTGCTTTTCTTATTTCTATTTTCATCTTAATTTCTTCGCTTTAAAAATTATTGTTGGTGGGGCGTTGTCCGGAGTTTAGGATTTCTCGTCTAAAAACCGAAAATTAGTTATACTTAAACAATTTAGGTAGGGTATGCTTCAACAAAAAACCCTACCTAAATCTTGTAATAAGTTAGAAAAGGAACTACTTAACCTTTTCCATTCTTCTGGATTGCCCATGCATTTTAATAAAACTGGAAATAAGGAATTTACTAATTATCAAAGAATTTCTATAATAATTTTATTGAGACGAAGTGGAAAATCATTAAGAGCATTTATCGACGAGAACTTATCAGAATCTAAATGGATTTCTTGGTTAGGATTAAGAAAGATTCCAAAGAAAAGTACCTTACATGATTGGATAAAAATGTTTTCAATGAAAACAGTGAGGCAACTTTTCAAGTTGCTTATCCCAAAGAAAATTAATATAACTGCAATTGATTCTACAGGAATTGATTCTTGGAGAAGATCAAAACATTATGAAAAAAGATGCAATGAAATTGGGAAGTTAACCTCTATGATTTATGCAAAAACAAGCCTATTTATCGACGCTGAAAAGAAAATTATTCTTGATTGGGATTTAGTAATGAGTCGCGAGCATGATGTCAAAATTGCTGAAAGAATTTTTAAAAGAAATAAAATAAAAAATATTTGTGGACTTGGAGATAAGGGATTTGATTCAGAAAATTTGCATGAGATTTCTCGTGCAAATGGAATAAACTTTTTTGCACCTGTTAGAAAAACTAATAAAAGATCCTTTAAGAATCAAAAACCAAAAGGATTTTACCGAAGACAATGCAAGGAAAATCCTCCAAAATTTAAAGGGCTGAGAAGTATTGTAGAAAATGTAAATTATGTTTTAAAAGAAACTCAAATTGTTTCTTTAAGAAGCAAAAAACATTGTATGAGAGAAAGAGAATTAGGTTGGCACCTGATGTTTTATAATATTAAGAAGATAGTGAGTCAAAAAAATCCAGAAGAGATACAAACTTTTTTATTTTTTCAATTTAAAATTTATGCCTTTCCGGACAACGCCGTTGGTGGAAACATCTTTAAGAATTTAGGTTTATAATCCCAAAGCCCATACCAAGGATCAAGAGAATGTTTTTTTCTTGAATCAGGTTCAATAATCTTCTCTACTTGAAATCCAGAATTAACTAGCAGGTTATGAAGCTCACTCATAGTATGTGTATACATGACAAATTTTTTTGTAGGGTCTGAAAAGTATTCTTCCCATTTTCCAGTATTAAAATAACTATCTCTTAATTTTAATGTTTTTGGATTAACTGTCCTAAAAAAAGGATGGTCTAAACTAAAGACAAATAGTCCTTTTTTCTTTAACACTCTATTAACTTCTTTAAAACATTTTTTTAAATTATCAACATAATGCAATGCAAAAGCTGAAAATACAATATCTTGGCTATTAGATTTTATTTGTTTTAAGTTTTTTATATCTCCTTGATAAAATTTTATGTTTACTTTATTTTTATCAGCAAGATTTTTAGCAAATTTTAATTGTTGTTTTGAAATATCTATTCCTGTAACTTTTGCACCTTTTTTAGCCATTGCTATTCCACATTGATCACCACCACAACCAATTTCAAGAACTTTTTTCTTCTTTATATCTCCTAATAACTTAAAATATTTTTCATTTGGACTTCCTGGCCCATAATGAATATCAATAGGAATTTTGCATTTTTCTTGATAATTCTTACTTGCATATTCCCACCACTTTTTTGTTTGTTTTGTCATTTTTTAATTTTCAATTATCCAAACCATCTCTTGGTTGTAGGACCTTAATCGTTCTTTATTAAATCCTCCATAGACTTTCCACTTTTTAAATCCTGCAAGTTTAAGCAATAATTCAAATTCTCTTTTATATATTAGGGCCATCCTATAACTCCTGTACCCTTTTTTTGTTTTATTAATCATCTCTATTATCTGATTGGGCTTATCTATAAAAAAAGTTCCTTTTCTAGTTTTCTTGGTTTTATATTTTGTTTTTGACAATATTTCTGTTTCTGGATAAAAGAAATTTATGATTAATTTTCCTTTTTTTGATAAATGTTTTTTAAAATTCTTTAAAGTTTTTATTTGATCTTTTATTGTAAGGTTAAATAAAAATGTTCTAAATGGGACTATGATTAATGAAAATTTTTTATTTATTTTAAAATTTTTCATATCTCTTTGATAAACTTTTGGTTTAAGTTTTAATTTTTTAGCTTTTTCTTTTAATTTTCTTAACATCTCTTTAGAAATATCTATCCCATAGATATCAACTTCTTTTTTAAGTAGTTCTAGATAAATCCTCCCAGTACCACATCCGACTTCTAAGACTTTTCCATTTATTTTCAGAGCCTGATTTTTATAAAATTTAATATCCTCTTTATAAAAATCACAAAGTGTATCATAATCTTCTGCAAATTTATCAAATTCAGTTTCCATCTTTACCTCTTTTCACAAGCAAAGAAAAAAGGTTTGCTTCCACTTGAATCACTTAAACCTGTTCCTTTGTAAAGTATTTTAAAACCAATCTTCTCTAGTTGTTTTTCAACTTCTTTAATTTTTGCTATATGAATATATTGTTTTGTTTTAAATTTAGACCCTTTAGTTTCTCTTTTGAAAAATCTGTCCCCAAAATCTAATTCATCTGTTTTAAATCCAAGATTTTTAAGAATATAAAATTTAAACCATTCTATAATCCAATTGAAAAAATACTTGCTAAACCATCTTCTTTGATGTACTGGGAAAATATATCTTCCTTTTGGTTTTAAAACTCTGTAAATTTCCTTTAAAGCTTTTAGTCTGTTTTTATTTCCAGGAATTTGAGTCCAACCCTGATTTGAAAACAAGACATTATCAAAACTCTCCTTTCTAAATTTTAAATTACAAGCATCCATAACTTTATAATTTATTTTTAATCCTTTATTTTTAGTTATTTTCTTTGCATTTTTAATCATAGCGGGAGTAATATCTATTCCAATAACTTTGAATCCTTGTTTAAATAATGGGATTGTGGTCCTACCTGTTCCACAACCAATATCAAGAGTTTTAGATTTTCTCTTAAAATACTTATTAATTAATAATTTTTCAGATCTCCATAATCCTTCTTGTGCTCTTTTTTTATAGGTTTCCTGAGTATTTTTGCCTGAAAATTCATCTATTACAAGTTTTTTTAAATTATCTGTTTGTTTTGTCATTTTATATCTTTGTCTGAAATTATAAAATCATCAAAATAAATTTTGCAATCTTTTCTTGGAGCAAAACTTTTATTATTTCCACCAAAAAATAATGTAAACATAAACCACTCGATTCCATATTTTGCTTCTTTTTGTCTCCATTTAACTTCTTGATGAAGTGCAAGTTTTTTATCAAGCCAGCAGATTATATAACCTGGGTCTTCCCAATTGTTGTTCATCTTAATTTTCATTTTTATTGTATGCCACTTGCCTGGTTTGAATTTTAATCTTTCCATTTTTTTAGAGCATAAATTATGCCACCAAAAACCTGTGCCATAATTAGCTGAATCACTAGGATAATAAGAATATTGGTGCATTTCTCCCTTAGCTCTCCACATAATTCTTGAAGAAAATCCTTTTATAGAATGCTTTCCTCCACCAGGTTTATCTCCTCCAGCAAATCCTGGCAATTTCCCACCTAATCTCCAATCAAAGCCTTTCTCAAACTTTATTTTATATTGGCAATATAATTCCTCATAACTTTTCTTTAGTTTCATATGCCAACTTGCTTTATCTTTTTTTCCAAACTTGCCTTTTGAAAATCCTATTTGAAGAACTTTTTTATTTCCATCTTTAACTATTTCAGGATTTACAGAAGTAGTAACTATTTCAGGATTTTTCCAAGCTTTTTTTATTTGTTTTTTAGTATAAGGGCCTAGTTTTTCTTTTTGAAAATTAATTTCTATTTTCATCTTAGGCTTTTCTCTAATAATTGATTTAATTTCTCTAAAGCTACTTTATTTTGTGGCCACTTTAAAAGTTTTAAAGCTTTTTTAATTTCAACATCTGGTTCTACTTCAAAACCAAAAACAATCTCTTTTGTTTTTTCATTTTCTTCTAAGACAAATTCATGTACTCTCTCAATAATCTTCTTAAATTTTGTAGTTCCTATTTCTTCTTTTACTTCTCTTTTAGCTGCTTGTATTTGGTTCTCTCTTTTTTCCTTTCCTCCAGTTATTGGTTGCCAAAATCCTCCACTATTAGTTGTTCTTTTTAATAAAAGGTATTTTATTTTTCCTCTTTGCTTTTTAAAAATAATAACTTCTATTTGGTTTTCTTTTTTTATCATTTTATCCTCTTTTCATAAATTAGTTAAAAGAGTTATATAAATTTAATTAAATTAGTGGGGTTTGAATAACTTTAATTCTTGTTGGATTAAATGTAAGAATAGAAGAACTATCTGCTTCAACATCTCCTAATGTTAAGGGATCTATTGTAACAATTCCTCTCTTGAATTTGGGGTTATTTAAAAGTCTAGCTAAGCTTCCATAGAAACTGGGTGTATAGATTCTTCCTTTTTCTTTTGCTGGAATTGTTCTTACTTCTCCGTCTGATTCATATCTATTGAGTATTGTAGGAAATGAGTCATAATTTAACATAAATGGCTTCACATCTCTCCATCTTGTTGCAGTTTCTGTTAATAATCTCAATGATAAAGCATCTTGTGATCTTATTTTTCCATTCCTGTCTTGTACAATACTCGATTCAATATAAGGTCTTGAAAATAAATAAACATCTGAATCTGCAGCAGAACGATGTTTTAAAAGATATTCAAAATTAGGAATATCACTAAAACCTTCAAATTTCCCATTTTCTATTTTTGCACTTAGTTCTCTATAAGCTTCATCAATTTCTTCAGGACTTGCGATCAATGTTGTTTTTAATTTATTTGTCATTATCTATGCCTCCCTCTAAAATCCATTAACCTCTTTCTACAATCATTACAAACAGGAATACTTTCTGGGCTGTAACCATCTTGGATAATTTTTTGAGCTTTTTCTTCTAATGCTCTTTCTCTGTCTGTTTCTGGAGGATGTGAATGTATGCAATTTTCATCTTTACAAATCTGGTCTCCAAAAGCCAAATGTCCTAATTCATGCCATCCTAGTAAATATCCTATAGCTTTAGCATTTTTTTTATTGATATCTAAGGGAGAGTTTCTTGATAAAATTACAGCTGCATGGTCTTTGTCCATTAATCTAAAATTATCATTTAAATCTACATATTGAATACTTGAAGCTCTTACTATTTTTCCTGAATCTGTTCTTAATATCCAAGGAACTAAATCTAAAGTAAAAATCTCTTGATTTGGATTTAAAGAATAAAATTCATGTAAAGCAGTTCTATATGCATCTATCATTAACTCTCCATCTGAAACACAATTCTCTGGATTTGGGAATGTTTTTGGCATATCTTTTGGATGAAAATCTCTTCCTAAATACATAACCCCCAAATCCCCAATTCCCATAGTAGCTCCTGCTAAAAGTTTTTCTGTTATTTCTCTATCTCTTACACTATAAGGTTTAACTAAATTCCTTTTATACAGTTCTGTTTGTTTTTTTTCCATTTTATTCAACCCTTTATTTTTTATTTAATAATCTTGTCATGTGTTGTCTGCATATTTCTTCCACATCTCTGACTTCAGAATCTTGCACTTGTTTTAAATAAACATCTTTTTCATCTTCATTTACTAGCTGATATGCTTCTTCAACTTTAATACTTTTTCCAGATGCCCAGATACCTTCTCTTGGTGCAAGATAGGTTCTTTCTTCTCCTTTTATTTTTCCACAATATCTTTCCCAATCTTTAATTTCTTCTTTTGAAAATCTTTCTAAAGGAGTGTTTTCTTTTTTTCGAGATAACAAATCAAGATCTTCAGGAGTTGCTTTTCCTATAATGAACCTTCTAAATGCGAGTATTCTTTTAGATTCATCTTTCATCTTAACCTCTCTACCAACATATCTAAATCTGGTGCATCTGGAACATATCCTATCTTTTCAAGCATTTCTGCATCTTTATCATCAAGATGTTTTGGAAGTTCTCTAAATCCATCTACTTCATTTCTCCAAATTCTTTCCTGCTCTTTTTTTCTTGTTTGTTCAATCTCTTCTTCATAAACTCTATCATTTCCTTTAGTTAGCAAATCTGTTAGTAGTTTAACTGATCCTCTTCCAATACCTTCCATATTTAGCAAAGGTTTTAAACTTTCATTTGATTGCCCATACACTTCTGCAATTGTTCCAGGATAGTTATTAAGTGATTCTAAAGCATTTTTTATTGAAGGACTAGTTTCCCAGCCTCTTCTAATTGCAGCAAGTCTAAAGTCTCTTATAAGAGCTTCATTATTTTCTTTATATTCTGGTCTTATTTCCATTTTAACCTTATAAATTAATTATAATTAATAATAAATCATGGTTTTTAAATCTTTCTATCTGTAACTACTATAAAGAAATAACCTAATTTATATATCTTTTTTTTAGGTTTTCCTTTTTTATTCTTATTCCTTCTTGAATAAGATGGTTATAATCATTTATATGAAAATTTTTGACATTCCCTTTTTTGTCAATATTTAAAGTTGAAACACTTGCATTACTTAATTGAAAATAAGCTCCTTCTTTAGGTTCTAAATCAAGGATATTTAAAATAAGATGTAATAAAGAAATTCCATGTCCAACAACAAGGATTTTTTCTTTATAATGTTTCTTTAATATTTTTTTGTAGAATTTTCCCATTCTTTTATAAGTATCAAGCAAGCTGTCTCCTTTTTTTGGTTTAAATTTAATAAAATCAATTCCTGCATTTTTAGAATCTCGGGCATATGAAGTCCAGTCATCTTTTCCATTTTTTTCATAAACTCCCATTTTATGTTCAACAATTTGTTTAGAAATTATTATTTTTGCCCCCTGAATATATGGTTTTATCTCATCAAGGGTTGCAAGTGCTCTTTTTAATGGACTGCAATACACAGTGTCTAGTTTAAGTTTATGAAAATATTTCCCAAGTCTTCTAGCTTGTTCTTTTCCATCTTTATGCAATTCAGTATCTTCATAATCTTTTTTCCCACTGTTTCTTTTAGATTTTGCGTGTCTTACAAGATAGAGTTTCATTTTAACCTCATTTTATATATCCTCCTTTCTGTAAGTTCCAGAGTTTTTTATATTCTCCTTTTTGCTTTATCAACTGATTGTGAGTTCCTTTTTGAACTATCTTGCCTTTTTTCAAAACCACAATTATGTCAGAGTGCATTATTGTTGATAACCTGTGAGCTATAATAATGCTTGTTCTTCCTTTCATTAATTTTTCTAAATCTCTTTGAATTTCTGCTTCTGTTTCACTATCTAGAGAACTTGTTGCTTCATCTAATACAAGGACTTTTTTATCTGCTAATATAGCTCTTGCTATTCCTACTCTTTGTTTTTCTCCTCCAGAAAGTTTTACTCCTCTTTCACCTACAATTGTTTTTTCTTGTTTAGGGAAATCCCTAATGATTTTGTCTAATTGAGCGAATTTTATTGCCTGCATTACTTGTTCTTTAGAAGCTTCTGGATTTGAAAATGCAATATTATTAAATATTGTGTCATCAAATAATATAGGATCTTGAGGAACTATAGACATCTCACTTCTTAAAGATTCTTTTCTAACATCTCTTATATCTTTTCCATCTACTAAAATTGCTCCTCCATTAACATCATGTAATCTATAAAGCAACTTGACAAGAGTTGTTTTTCCACTTCCTGAATGTCCTACAAATGCAATTTTTTTGTTTTTAGGAATGTTCAAATTGAAATTATCAAATATCTTTCTCTTGCCATATTTAAAGGTCATATTGCTGAATTTAATGTTTCCATTTTTAATATTAATTGGTTGAGCATTTGGTTTATCTTTTATTTCATTTTCTATTCTACCATATTCAAATAAAGCTTCAAAATCTGCCATTGAACGATAGAAATTTCTTATTCCATGAACAAAACTAAATAATGGAAAAAATATATTTCCATAAACTGTATAAACAAATACTAAAGTTCCTATTGTTATTTCTCCATCTAAAAATCTTAATAATGGGAATAAAATTATTAGAAAGGTTCCTAATCCAATAATTAAGCTTTGTCCTGCATCCATCCATCTAAAATAATCCCATGCTCTGATAAATGCAGCTTTTGTTCTTGAGCTAAGACTAGAAAATTTTCTTTTAACAATTTTTTCTTTTCCAAAATATTTAATAGAATCAATATTAGTGAAAAAGTCTGAGATATTTGCTTTTTCTTTGTCTTCTATTCTATTAGCTATAACTCTATGTCTTAATTGTCTGGATTGTAAAAATAAGCTGTATGCAAGGAAAACAACTACTGTTGAAAATACAACTATTACAGAAGCAATACTAAAATAAATTAATGAAAAAGATACAATTATTAATTGTAAGATTAAAGGAAGGAAATTAAAGATAATTACATCTGTCATTCTTTCTATTGCTCCTCCTCCCCTAACTAATCTTGATATCAAGCTTCCTGTTTTATGGGTTGTATGAAATTTGTGGGAAAGTGTAAGAATATGATTGAAAAATTTTCTTTTTACATCTATAGTCATCTTTCCATCTAATCTATTCATAAAATGAATCTGAAACCAGTGTAATAAGACTTTGATAATTATAAGAAAACCAAATATAACAGCTACAGTTATTAAAATTCCTGCAAATTCTTGTCTTGCTAATATTCCTGATGAAAATTCTGTTCCCCTGTCAATAATTGCTTTAAATAAAAACTTGTCAACTACTCTACTTGTTTCTGAAAATAAAACAACTATTATTAAAGCTATAAATAGTATTTTATGTTTCTTTAAAAAATTATAGTATACACTAAGATTGTACTTTACATCCATTTCTCTTAGTTTTTTTCTTTTTTGATTTTTTTTAGCCATTTTACAAATATATACTTTAAATTTAAATATGAAGGTTGCTTATGGTTAGTGATAAAATGTCAAAACATGATATAATGGTTCCTCATAGATCTTCTTCTGAAGATAAGCATCTTATTGAAGAAGATGAAGAAGAGTTATCTGAAGAAGATTGCTGATATCATTTTATTTCCTCTTTTTTTAGTTTAGTGAATATGAAATTGTTTTAGTTAATGATTTTTGTGATGAATAATTTGATGATGTGCATGTTGTTGAATTTCCATAATCTGTATTTCCTTTAATATGGTATCCTTCTATAGCTCCATCATATCCAAATTTGCTATAAGATATTAATCCTAATATCTCTTTCATATTTTGTAATTGTTGGGGAGAATATGTCTTAATTTTTGTCTTGTCAATTAAATCCTGTTTATCTTCTTCATCATTTTCATATTTTCCTAAACTTGTTTTTTGAACTTGAGGATATGGAAACATTCTTAAATCTGGCATCTGGCTTTGTCCTGGAGTTTTTAATCTTTTACCAGCTAGTTGGGAATATATTCTATTGTCAGTTCCACTAAGATAATTTATATTATTTCTTTCTCTAGTTTGTTTTTCTTTATATCTAAGTTCTTGTTCTAAAGATACCATATTGCAAAAAGGATTAAATCCTTTATAAGTTTAATTAAAAAACTTAATTATAAAGATAGATAGTAAAAAACCCTTTATAAATTTTATTATTGTAACTACTTTAAAGTTACCTTAATAGAAAGATTTATAAATGAATTCTTTTTAATAGTATAGTTAAAATGGCACTCCAAGTTTCTAATTTAACAAATAAAATTGAAAAAACAATTATAGAATATATGAAAGCAGCAACAGCTCAGTTTAAACAAAGAGCTGGATATTATTCAACAGTTCAAGAACAAGACAGGGTTCATAGAAAAAATGAGCAAGTTGAAAAAATATTAGCAATATATGATAATGGAGAGAGATTAGATACAGATATAGCTGAAACTTTAGGAAACTTAAAACAAAAAGGTGTTACTAATCTTAATGATGTTAAAAAAGCAGAAGAAAAACTAGAAGAAAAATTAATGATTCCTGTTGTATTTAATCATATTAATGGAAAGATTGATGTTATACTTCCCTTTGAATATGAAAAAATAAATGAAATAGGATTAGAAAAAGAAGTGTATAATGAAATTGCAGAAGCAACTGGAAATTCTGAAACATATTCATATAGAGGAATGACAGTTATCAGAACAAGTTCAAGAAACAGAAATAAAATTGCTGAAACACTTGAAAATGTATCTGATAATGAGAACATTAAAAAAGCAAATATTGAGTTTTATCAGCCAGATGAAAGAAAAGAATCTCTTGGTTTAGAAGAAGCAACTTCAAGGAATTTAAGAGAAGTTAAAAAAGTAGAAAAACCTTATAGGACCTCAGATATTCAAAAAGAATTAGGGTATAAATCCTCACAAGGAGCAAGGAATGCTGTTGAAGCTTATGAACAGGAAAATGATTGTTCTTTTGAAAGAAAAGGAAGGACATATATATTTTCAGAACAAGAAAAAGATGCTTTAATTGAATTTGCAAATGAAATGGGGTATGGTAAAAAAAAGAAAAAGAAATCAGGAAAAAGAAAAAGAAGATATCCTGTTCCTGAAAAAATTAGGCAGGGGATAAAACAAGATATAAGAGGAGGGATGTTAAAAGAAAATATTTTTGCTAAATATAAAGAAGATTATAGAGGACCAGATAACAATCTTATAGGAGCAATAAATGTTCTTAGTGCTGCTTACCAAAGATCAAAGAAAAAATAATTAAATATTTATTAATTTAAAATAGATTTTAACAATATGCAAACAAATGAAAGTCAAGATTGGAGAGATAAAGTTATAGCTTATGCTGAAGATTTAAAAGAAAGAAAAGGAGTTAGCTGGGGAAAGGTAGCTGAAGAATTAGGAATTCCTAAAACAACTCTAGGAGAAATTAGATATAAAAAAGTAGGCATTATAAGCGATGAAACAAGGCAAAAACTTTATGATTCAACTAGATTAGAATGTTTATCTCAACCATTAGAACCATTAGAAAGAGAAGAATATAAAGGACCTGTAAAGGGATTAGTTACACAAGTTATTAAAAATTTAGATGTAGATGTTGGAGATGTGAGAAATATATTGTTAAGAGGAGGAGTTCCTAAAGGAGTAGAAAAAGAAGTTTTAGATAGTTATATTCCTGATCCTGATGATATGGCAAGAACAGCTTCAGATGTAGGATATGCATTTTTAAGAGCTCTTGGATATTTTGCTGAAAATCCAGAATATATTGGCAAATTAGAAAAAGAAATGTCTCCAGAATTTACAGGACAGCTTACTGCTTTATTAAATGCTCTTTATTCAAAAGATAAAAGTAAAAAATGGATGTTAGATTTATTAAATAATTCGCCAAGGAGATAAAATGACTAGAGGGCAAGTTGATTTTCAAATTAAGGGTATAGGATATGCAATCTCACAGATAGGGGGAGCTTATGAAAGACCAGATTCTGCTTTAAAAGAACCCATTAGCAATAGTATTGATTCGAGATTAAAAGAAGGAGTGAGTATTGGACTAATAGTTAATAAAGAAGACAGAAACATCTTAGAATCTGATAATGGAAGAGGAATGAGTTTAGATGAATTAAAATCAATTCCTCAAAGTATAGGTTATTCTCAAAAAAGATTTCAGGGAGATAAAATAGGGAGAAGGCAATTTGGTTTTTTAGCATTTTTAAGTTTTGCAAGAGGATGTAGAATAATTTCAAGAAAAGTTGGACAAGAATCTGGAACTTATAATTTTCTTCATTTACAAAGAGAAGAAATTGAAGGTCAAAAACCAACAGCAAGCTATGATGTTTTAAATGCAAAACAAATAAAAGATTTAGGACTTGTCCCTATAGAAAATGGAACTTATGTTCTTATTGATGGTATAGAAAAAGAAGATTTATTTGATAAATATTTTTCCCCACCTAAGTTAGCAAGATTATTTGGAGAATTATATTCTCCTTTGATTAGAGAAGGAGAAGTAACTATAACTGTAAAAGGAACAGGATATAGAAATAGAAAACCAATACAAGTTGAAGAAATAAGATATAGTGGAGAAAAAGTTTTAGAGGAAGTTATAGAAGTTGAATATACTGGAAAAGATGAAAAAACAGGAGAAAAAATTGAAAAAATAGGAAATATAGATATTTTAATTTATATAGACTCTGAAGCATCTGGAGGAAAAGTAGGACATTATAATAATGGATTGAGGATAATGCCAAGTTTAACAAGATTAGAAGAATTTAATCATGCTCCGTGGAATACAGGGAAATTAGTAGGAGAAGTTAATGAAGATTTTCTTCCAATTAATTTATCAAATACAGCAGCTCTTCCAAATAGTAGGAGATTAGAAATATTTCAAGATGCTTTAAGAAGATATGAAACAAACTTGAACAGCAGGATTAAAAGATTGGTGGTTTCAAGACAAAAATCTAAAGAAGAAGAATTTGCTGAACAATTATTAAGACATTTTGATATAGCTTATAAAGATTTTTATGATGGTATAAGTTCTTTAAGTATGGGTTCAAAACCCCAAGAAAAACAACCAAAAGGTGTTATTCATGGAGTAGTTGAAAGAGGCATTAGAAGTAAGGGTAGAAGAAAAATTGGGAGAGAGCAAGGAAGAGATACTGGAAAAAAAGATTTTGGCAAAGGAATAAAAAAGACCTTATCAAGAAATTATTCTGTTTCATTTGAACCTTTTGATATTGAAGAAAACCATAAGATGAGCAGGTTAGATGAATATATGGGAGTTATAGCAATAAATACTTCTCATTCTGAATTTGAAAATTTAGAATCAGAAAAAGATAAGAAGATTTATTCTAGTAGTTTAATAGCTACAAGAATAGCTCAAGGAGAGCTTACAAAAGTAAGAGGGAACGAGATACTTGATGAAGAAACAGGAGTAGAATGGATGGTTGATTTAAGAGAGCATCTTTATCAACATGCTTTAAGAAGTTTAAATTTAATTTAAAATTAAAAAATATAAAAAATTAATATAAAATGGCAAAAGATAATAAACAACAAGAAAAATATGAACAAGAAATAAATGAAGGAGACGATTATCTTAGAGAAGCATATGAACAAGGAAATACAGAACATATGAAAGGATATTTACAAGCATATGGAGATGTAGAGCCATATAAAAGGCTTTATGAACAAGCAAAACAGGAAGGATTTGATCCTGATAAAGTTTATGATGTTGTTGGGACATATCTAAAAAATAAAGGTTGTTTAAGTTATAGAGATGAGCAAGGTAGAGAAGGTGAAAAATTATTAAGAAAAAATTTTATATATGTTGAAGGAAAAGGTATAAAAGAAGCAAGTGCAGCTCAATTAAAAGGAAAAGAATATTTTTCAGAATATTATAATAATGAGGGTAAAAAAGTAAGAAGAGAAGATTATAAAGAAGATGGAAGATTAAAAGGAGTTATTGTTTATAAAAATGATGAGCAAGATATTCAAGAACATTATTTTTCAGATTTAAAATTTGTCAGAAGGAGAAATCTGGAAACAGGAGTTATGGAAGAATTTAGTCCTGAAGGAGGACTTATAAGAAGGTTAGAAGAATAATTAATCTTTTTTATATAATATATCTCTATCTGTTCCTTGGATTAAAGAAAGGTCATTAAAAAATTTAATATTTATAGGTCTTTTTTCTCCTGCAAATTCATATCTGCTTAATTCTTTTAACATTTTTTTAATCCATTCTGGGCTATTTTGCATATATCCTTTATTTGCACTTCTAGAATCTATAAATTCATCACTTGTAACTTTGTAGGATGCTTTATCTCTTAATGCTCCAGAGTCAAGAATAGCTACTGGCCATTTGCTTTTGATGTAATCAAATATATTTCTTCCTGCCATATTTACATCAACATCACTAATATAAAATTGGTCAGATTCCATATCTTCAATAGCCCATGAGCTTCCTCCATCTGTTTTTGTGGGTTTTCTTTTTCCTTTTTTTACTCTGGATAAGCTTCCGCTGATTGATACTTCAATATCTTTATTAGAAAGACTTGGAGGAAGATATCTTAAAATTGTTTTTCTAATTTTATTTTCTTCTTTTCTAGATAAATATCTTCCAATAGGAATTTTACTAGGATCAGCTCCTGGTAGTTCTTGTTCTTGCATATATTTTAGTCTTCTTCTTAAAGCATCAGCACTAATCGCGTCATGAGCAGAATTATCAACATCTAATTCTAATCTGTTTTTTTCTCTCCTATCAGCAAGTCCTTGAACTGGTTCTCTTTCAGCAACTGCTTCAACAAACAATAAAAGAACTCCAAATAAAAAAATTCCAATTGCAAATATTCCAATTGAATTTTCAGGAGAAGTTCCAATAACTGCACCAGTTATAGTTTCAGAGAAAAAAGCAACAAATGCTCCTAAAAACATAAGACTTATACCTAATCCTCTTTTCCAATTCATAAAAATATCATGGAAAGCCGATTAATAAAATTTATGTTTTACGATTTTGAAAGATTTTTATATTTATCAATTAAGTTTTTATATGTTATTTACTTGTTTAATTTATTATGAAAGAAGATAAAAATAATCAAAAGCAAAAAGAAGATGAAAATCAAGAAAAAAAAGAGATAAGATTAGAAGATATAGCATTAGATAAAAATATTCAAAAAGAGAAAGATGAACAAGAGGAGCAAAATAAAGAAGAAGAGCAAAATGAACAAGAGGAGAGGGGACAAGATGAGATAGAAGACGAATCAGCAGAAACTGAAGAAATACAGGAACAAGAATCTTCTTCTCAGCCAATGATGTCTGCACCTAATGAAAGAGCTCCTTCATTTGAATCTACATCTCCTACACTACAATCATCTCAACCAGCTTCTCAGAAGCAGTTTAGAGAATCTCCAATAGAACAAGAAGTTGAATCTGCCCTAAGTTCATCAGCAGGAACATCATCAACAAATCAACAATATACCTTAAATGAAAATGCTCCTGAATATTCAAATTCTTCAGAAAATGAACAAAGAAGAATTATTGAAGAAAGTTCCAGAACAATGATACAACCAACAAGAATACGAGAGCCAATTAGAGAAGATAAAGGCAGATTTATGATAGAACAATCTGATCAATTAAGAAGAATGGGTTTGATGCAGGGACATGAAGGAATAGAGCCAGATTATATTGAGATAACAAGAGCAGAAACAACTGATAAATTGCCATTTGAACAAAATCCAAGAAGAGAATATAAAGAAAGAAAGTTATGAAATTCAGTTAAAAATTTTTGATAGTATTTTATAAAATAATTTTCTAGTTGAAAATTTTTATATTTTAATTATATTGTCAAGATTTTCAAAATTTAGAAAGATTTATTAAGAGAGTATATATAAATTCATAAACAAATTTTGCATAATCTACAGATTATAAAATGAAATATTGTCAAATTCAAGTAGGAGGGTAAAAATTACAAATTAATAATATCTTGAATTAACTAATGAATCTCATTTTTTCTAAAATATTAAAATTTCTTAAGTTAGATTTAAAAGGTCATTAAGTTTTAATTATAAACTATCTATAATCAAAAGTTATTTAAATTAATTCTACGTATATATTTGAAAGAGGATATAATTATAGATTTTTAAAATGGCATATGAATTTGTTTATCCAGGAGGATCTGACTCATTAGAACCAAATTATGGAAATTTTATAGGATATAGGAGTCCTGTTTCTGGTTTTGCTATTACTACTGATCCAAGAACAGCTAATCAAGTTAAAGAAGTTTCAGATAAATTAAACATGGGATTAAAACAAATAGAAGTTGAAGGAGTTAGTCCTGAGGTTCTAGAATCTATACCAGAACAACATCTTGATGAAATAAAGAGATTAACTAAGTTAACAGGAGCAAAAGCAAGTCTTCATGGGCCTGTTGTTGAACCAAGTGGATTTACAAGACAAGGATGGAGTGAAGAAAATAGAGCAGGAGTTGAAAGACAAATGCAATCTGCAGTAGAAAGAGGCCATAAATTAGATCCAAATGGAAATATGCCAGTTACTTTTCATTCTTCTGGATTATTACCTGGCAGTGTTACAGAAATGGTAGAAGAAGGAGGAAAAAGAAAAGAAGAAGAAAAACAGCTTTTGCTTGTGAATAAAGATACAAAACAAATACAAGCAGCATCAAAACAAACAAGATTTGAACCTGAAAAAGGAAAAGAAGAAACTATAAGAAGTGCAAGAGACCAGATACAAGATTACAATGAATCAGAATGGGTAAATAAAATTTCTAATCTTAATTTTTATAATAAAGAAGCAGCTGAGAAAATTGTTAACCAGTATGGGGTTTTAGGACCCCTTATACTTGAACAAAGAAAAGGTAAAAAAATTACTAATGAAGATATTGAAAAAAATCCAGAAGCAAAACAAGCAATTAACAGTATATGGAACGGAAAGTTATTTTTACAAAATTCAGAATCATCTTTTAAAGAGCTATATGATAAAGCATATAAATATGGAAATAAAGGAACTAAACAACAACTTAACACAATAGCAGAAGAATGGAAAAAAAATGCAGAACAGATGGAAAAAAAGAAAAAAGAAATTGAAAAATTAAAGCAACAAGGACAAGTTGCAGATTTACAAGAAGCTGATATGATATTCAAGAAATTTAGCCTTATGAATAAAACACTGAATGAATTAAGAAATGTTCCTGCACCTGAACTTTATGAAACTGTTGAAGATTTTTCAACTGAAAATTCTGCTAAAACTTTTGCAAATACTGCATTTAATGCTTATAAAAAATTTGGAAATAAAGCCCCAGTAATTAGTGTAGAAAATCCTCCTGCAGGCGGAGCTTTAAGTAAAGGTGGTGAATTAAAAAATCTAATTGAAAAAGCTCGAGAAAAATTTGTAAATAAAGCAATGGAAAATGGATATAATAAGAGCCAGGCAAAAAAAGCAGCAGAAAAATTAATTGGAGCTACATGGGATGTTGGACATATTAATATGTTAAGGAAACATGGATATAAAGATAAAGATATTATAAAAGAAACTGAGAAAATTTCTCCTTATGTAAAACATGTTCATCTTAGTGATAATTTTGGATTTGAACATACAGAACTTCCTATGGGGATGGGAAATGTTCCTACAAAAGAGATGTTAAAAGAAATAGAAAAAAAAGGATTTAAAGGCAGGAAAGTTATTGAAGCTGCTCAGTGGTTTCAGCATTTTAAAACCCCTCCAATTGCAGCTAGTTTAGAAGCTTTTGGTTCACCTATATATGGAATGGAGATGGCTCCTTATTGGAATCAAGCAGTAGGGATGCAAGGAGATTATTTTTCAGGATATGGAACAACTCTTCCACAACAGCATTTTTCAATGTATGGTTCTGGATTTACTGCCTTACCAACAGAATTAGGAGGACAGATGCCTGGAAAACAAGATAGATTTTCAGGAGCTCCAAATCAATAAAAAGATTTAAAAGTATAAGATACAAAATATATAATATAGAATAATAAAAGAGGAAGATGGCAAAAAGTAAAAACAAAAAGAAAGAAGGGAAAGATAAAAAAATTTCTAAAAATAAACCTTCTCCAGATGAATATCCTACTTTAAAAATTGTTAGTGAGCATGATATAGCAATGGATTTTGCTTCAAAAGTATATAAAAAATTTGATAAGATGGTTAAATCAATAGTTCTTTTTGGTTCTTCTGCAAAACAGTCTTCTACACCTACTTCTGATGTAGATATTATAATAATTATAGATGATGCAACAATTAAATGGGACCAAGAACTCATGGCATGGTATAGAGAAGAACTTGGAAAATTAATTAAATCAAATCCTTATAAAAAAGAGCTTCATATAAATAGTGTTAGATTAACTACTTGGTGGAAAGATATGATAAGAGGAGACCCAGTAGTTATTAATGTTATAAGGTATGGAGAATCATTAATAGATTTTGGAGGTTTTTTTAATCCTTTAAAAATTTTATTGCAAGAAGGAAGAATTAAAGGAACCCCTGAATCAATATATACATTATTGCAAAGAGCTCCTCAACATTTGGCAAGAAGTAATGCAGCTGAATTAGGTGCTGTAGAAGGAATCTATTGGGCAATGGTAGATTCTGCTCATGCTTTATTAATTGCAGCTAAAATACTTCCTCCTTCTCCTGAACATATACATTCTCTATTAAAACAATATTTTGTAGATAGAAAAATCCTGAAGATGAAGTATGTAACATGGTATAAAGAGGTATTTGAATGGCATAAAAAAATAGTTCACGGGCAGGTAACTAGTATTAAAGGAATGGAATTAGATGACTGGCAGAAAAGAACCGATGAATTTATAAGAGTTATGTCAAAATTAATAGAAAAGATAATAGAAGGAAAATAAATTCTATCTATGTTTTATCAATATCTTCTCCAGATATTTTTTTAAGAATTTCAATTAAGTTTATTTTGTAAATATTTTTAAGCAGCTGCTTTTTCTGTTCCTGGTGGGTATAATCTTAATATTCTGTTATCTATGGCTTTTTGCTTTTTTTCTTGTTCTTCTTCTTTTCCTAAACCATAAGCTTGTTGTAAAACTTGTTTTTGCCTGTCTGGACTTAATACTTTTGAAGTTCTTTCTACATAATCTTTTAAATCATATTCTTTTGCTACTTCTTGATATTTTTCTTGAGCAGGCATTAATATAGAGTTTACATAATATCTTGTTAGATTTTCTTGATTTCCTGATAGAGCTTTAACTGTTTCAATTACTGGAAGATTATCTTCATATTTATCTTTATCATCTTTAAAACTCTCTAGCAAATTATCAAGATATTTAAAAAATACATCTTTCATCCTTTCAATGTTTGGTTGATTATCTTCTCCTCCTCTTACATAACTAGTTAGTTCTCGTATTGTTAAAACATTTTCTACTAAGTCACCATAATCTTTAAGCACATCTACAAATTCTTTATATTCTTTTACTGTTTTTTCTTGAGATTCATATCTTCCTTTATCTTTTTCTTTATCTATTTCATCGAGATTTGTTTCTAAAGTATCAACTTTATCTCCATAATCTTCTATTAAAGATTCTAAATCTTCTGAATTGCCTAAGTCAAATTCTTTAACAGGAACTATATTTCCTCCAAGAATAAGATTTGCAGCTTTATCATTTAGATCATCTGTTATATCTCCTATTTTTTTTAATCCATATCTTAAACTTTCAACACGGTATTTTTCATAAAATTGTCGTGCAAAATTTAATTGTGCTTGTCCTCCTTTTTCATCTGAAGGTATTAAACTCATTGTTTCTGTATCTAAATCTTCATATTCTGTATGTAGAAATTCTAAGAAATTGCCCCATTTTCCTTTAAAATCTTCTTCATAATCTTCAGCTTTTCCTAGACCTTCAACTAATTTTGCAAGTTTTGATACTTTTTCCCATTTATTAGTAAATTTTTTTAAGCTCATTTTAAAGATTATTTATCTTAATTTTTATATTTTTTACAAGTTTTTATAGTTTATAAACCTTTTGGTTTAATTAAACTATGTAGTAGTAACAAATAGAAAAGTTTATAAAGTGTAAGTTTATATATTTTTATGGTAAGAGGAGAAGATTTTGGAAATTTAGAAGAAAAAGTAAGTGGAGAGAAAATCTCTGAACGTGTTGAGCTTGTAAAAGCACATGTAGATTTAAATAGTGGAGGTATTGATTCTCTTCCTGATGAGCCCATATTTATAATGGGTTATTGTGCTTCTAATGATAGAAATTTTGAAAAATTTACAGAATATTTAAGAGAATATATTGGAATTGATAAAAAGAGTGTAAGAGAAGTTGAATTATCTTTAAATACTTATGACTTAACAGGTTATTTTCTTGAACATAAAGATGAATTAAAAAATCTTTTAGGAGATATTATTATGATAAAAGCAAGAGGATTTGAAAGACAAAAAGGTCTACAACCAGGTTATGGTGGAAGAAGAGCTCATGATTATGATCAAGATGTAGTAGAAGGTTTTCATCATCGTAAGGTTAGAGAAGGTATAAAAGGTTTAAATAAGAAAATAGTTGTAGTTAGCCATATTGGATATTCTCAAGGAAAAGAACTTTATGAAGCAGGAGTAAAAAGTGCTCTTCAATCTCAGTTTAAGGAGTTCTTTTTTGAAATAGGAGGTCAAGATGAACCAAAGGAAAGTAAGGAGGTATAGGGGACCTACTTTTTTGAAGTTATTAAGTCACTTGCACCATTTACAAAAAAACAAAGACAAAGATATATGGAAGAATATAGGGAGATAGTTGATTTTTATAAATTAGGAATTGAAGAAGAAACAGGGGTAAGTTTGAGAGGAATTAATGTTAAGCAATATTCTGAATTTGTAGAAGATCTTATAGATATTTCTCAAGAAGATGTTTTTCGAAAATTAAAAAGAATTCCAGATAATACAGATAGATTCATGGTTAATGTTACAATTGCAATATTTCGCCCATTTTTAAATTTGTGTAGATTAATTAGTGAGGATGTTACTAATGGAATGTATTTTAAACCAAATTCAACAATTTATGCAGGAATTAATCCTTTTACAAAATTATCAATACCAGAAAATACTATTGTTCATGAATTATCTCATGGTTTATGGCCTAGATTAGATGGTAAGAAAACAGGTTTAGAGAGAAATCCTGAATTGAGAAGAAAGAAAAGAATATGGGAAGAAGGATTTACAGTTTATTGTGCAGAAGATTATTTTTCAGATTTATATCCTAGAAGATATAATCCTAAATGTTCTAGAACAGGGAAATATAAAAAAGGAAAACAATTGGTAGATAGATTAGTTGAAGAATATGGTTCTGATATTGTTCTTCAAGTTCCTAAAAAATGGCAAGAATTTGATAGAGAATTAAATGGTGATTAATTAAAATGAATCAGATTTTAGAAAATAAAGTAGAAGATGAATTTGAAAAAGTCGAAGACAGAGAAAAAGCAAGAAAAGAAATATGGAAATTAGGATTAATTTCACATTTTAGTGGAGAGATAATTGGCTTATTGGGATTTATGGCTATTAAAGGAATGGTTATTCCTGCTATAAGTTTGATTTCAGGAAGTGAAGAATCTTTTCCTTTTGATTTTGATTCTATTGGATTAGGTGTGGGAATATATGCAGCTATGCAGGTTCCTGCATTATTTTTAAAAGGGCTTTCTTTAACTGAGTATGGTAATTTTCATTTAGCTTGTAGATATGCAAATGATTATAAAAAAGAAAAACAAAAAGCAGATTTCACTTCTTGGATATCAAAAAAGTTTAGTGATTTTCATTTATATTTTTCAAGAAATTATAAGAAATATGAAAGGGTATTAGATAATTATATTAGGTTTAAGAAGAAATTAAGGCTATCCAATAGATATGATTAAAAACATCTTTCCAATAATATTTAATATAAAATAATCTTTTTAAAATATATATTATAATATATATTTTAGAATATATCTAGATATTTGTTTCCATCTTCTTCACTATTGTTTTTATTGTCTTTATCATTTTCATTGTTTTTTTCTGATTCTTTATCTTGTTCTTTTTGTTGAGCCATAATCTCTTTTTGAGCTTCTTCATCTATAGAGTTATTATTCTCGCCATAATCTGATTCTTTTTCATATTTATCATATAGTTCTTTATCTTGTTCTTTTTGTTGAGATGGATTTTCGTCTTCTTGCTTGTTTTCTTGTTTATCTTGTTGTTCTTTGTTCTCTTTATCATTTTCATTGTTTTTTTCTGATTCTTTATCTTGTTCTTTTTGTTGAGCCATAATCTCTTTTTGAGCTTCTTCATCT